>JALWKP010000097.1 GCA_027081355.1 Campylobacteraceae bacterium | reverse complement strand
TTAGACTTCCGCTAAATGCAACAAAACAGTTAGAGGCTGTAAATATTGTTGCTAAAACTTTAGGCGGCGGTGTTTCTGCTCAGGCAGACGCGCTTAAACACGGTATCTCTAAAGCGCTTGTAGCTTATGAGCCGTCATTTAGAGCAATCTTAAAACCAATGGGTCTTTTAACAAGAGATGCAAGAGTGGTAGAGAGAAAGAAATACGGAAAGAAAAAAGCAAGAAGAAGCCCGCAGTTCTCAAAAAGATAATCGCTTCTTTCCTTCAAAAGGCTTTTGCCTTTTGGAATCTTCGTTTTTTCTTCTAAAATCTAAATTTTTTGTTATAAATTGTAAAAACAGATACTTTAATAACCTGAGTTCAATAGAATGCCTAAATAATTTATGATATTTTGTAATACCGTAATTTGGGCTTGCTATTGTGCAGTAATCTTTTAAATCCGTTGCCCAAGGTGAGAATTCAGATATGGTATCTTTATGAAAAGAATCTGCATTTACTATTTAGAATATAAAACTAATCTAAAGCTTTTTTAGATATAATTTCGGGCATTTTCTATCTCTGTATGGAAAAACATATTAATGAAAGGATAAATTATGCCAAAAATGAAGAGCGTAAAAGGCGCTGTAAAGCGTTTTAAAGTTAAAAAAAGCGGCAAAATTAAACGCGGAACAGCGTATAGAAGCCACATTTTAACAAAAGTTGACGGCAAACATCACAGAAAAATGAGAGCGCCGAAATATATTAGCAAAGTAGATGCTAAAAATATTAAAGAGATGATAGTTTAACTATCCAACCCCGCTCCCCGAAAAACGGGCAAGTTCGGTAAAAGACCGACACCGAAAAGAAAAACGGTAAAGAAGAAAGGAAATTAAATGAGAGTAAAAACTGGTGTTGTTAGAAGAAGAAGACACAAAAAGATTTTAAAACAGGCTAGAGGTTTTTATAGCGGCAGAAGAAAACATTTCAGAAAAGCTAAAGAGCAGTTAGAGCATTCATTAGTATATGCTTACAGAGATAGAAAACAGAAAAAAAGAGAGTTTAGAAAACTTTGGATTATCAGAATCAATGCTGCGGCAAGATTAAACGATATGAGTTACTCTCGTTTTATGCACGGTTTAAAACAGGCAAATATCGAATTAGACAGAAAAATTTTAGCAGATATGGCTATGAACGAGCCTGAAAGCTTTGCCAAATTGGTAGAAGCTGCAAAAGCTGCACTTTAATTTAAGTTTGGGATTTGGGATATAGATATATTTCCCGCTCCTCCCGCTTTTTTATTTATTAATTGCTTTATCAATATTTTTAGCTACCCCCTCTAACTGTTTAGCAAAATCATCCAAAAAGCTTTTTGTTTTATTTAAATCGATTGTAATTTTATCTTTGCTTGCACTTATTCCAATGTCGTTTTCATTAACTTTTTTTGCCTTGCCTTCTAATGCTTTTGCCTCTTTTTCAAGTGTTTTTGCAAGTTTGTCAAAAAAAGCTTTTGTTTTTTTAGGCTCTATAACTATTTTATCTCCCTCGGTAGATATTCCGATTTTTTTTGATAAATCATTTTTATTATCTATCTTTTTTTTATTCAGTTTTACTTTGTTACTATTTGTAATATTTTTATCACTGCCAACACTATTACCATCTTTACACCCATTAAATGAAGCTATTAATGCTATAATTGCGAAACTTTTTAATTTGGAAGACATCTGTTTATCCTTGTTTTTCAAAAATTTATATGTATTATATCAAAAATATAGATATATTGATTATTTGTTAATTATTTGTTATCAATCTATTGTTATAATTTTATTATCGAAACAATAATAAATAATAATTTATATGAGAGGAAAAGAATGTTTAAAAAACTTTATTTAATTTTAATTTCTAGCGCACTATTAATATCATCGCCCAATTCTAATTTAAAGGGCAGCAATATTAAAAAAATTATTAGCAAAAAAAATAAGATTATAGTAATCATAAGAGAAAACGGAAAAGATAAGAAAATAACATTAAATGCAAAAGAATTAGAAACAATATCTTCAAGAAACAGCAAGAAAAAAAATAAAAAAACAGCACAAAAAATAGCACAAAAATCAGCAAAAAAGGCAAAAAACAGCAAAAGTTTAGTTGCTAAAGTTTATAAAATAAAATACGGGGATACCCTGTTTTCAATTGCCAGAAAATTTAAAGTATCTTTAAACGATTTAAAAAATTTAAATAAACTAGGTTCTAACACATTAATTCATCCAGGCGATATACTTAAAATTCCAGTAGAAGGTTATGCACAAAAGGCAAAAGAAGCTGTTGAAAAAAATAATAAAACTGTTTATACTGTTCAAAGAGGCGACACGCTTTACTCAATTGCCAGACTTTACAATATGAAGCCTGATACTATCCGTGAAATGAATAATTTGAAAAAATATCCAAAGCTTAAACCCGGTATGGAACTAAATGTTTTAGGAAAACCGCTTCAAATAAAGCTGAGGAAACAAGTTAAAAAATATGCTGTAAGAAAAGGAGACACATTATACTCTATTTCTAAAAAATTTAACATAACTACAGCACAGCTTAAATTGTTAAATCCAAAACTTAGAATAAGAGGCTTAAGAAGAGGAGATATTTTAAAAGTTTCTAAGCTGGAAGCTATTAAATTGGCTAAAATACTTAAAAGAAGAAGAAGCAGACTAGCCGGTGCTTTAGCAAGATACCAAAGAGCCTACAGCAGCGGAAGCGGAAACAGAGTTGTTCAATATGCTAAAAGATGGCTGGGGTCAAGATATGTTTGGGGAGCTTCGAGACCGGGGGCGTTTGATTGCTCCGGCTTTACGCAATATGTTATGAAACATGCAAAAGGAAGAATGATACCAAGAGTTTCAAGAAGGCAGGCATATTACGGAATGTATGTCAGCAGAAGAAATTTAAGACCCGGAGATTTGATTTTTTTCGATACTTCTCATAGCAGAAGAGGATACGTAAATCATGTCGGCATTTATATAGGAAACAATAAATTTATTCACGCAAGCAGCGCAAAACACAGAGTAACAATTACAAGTTTAAATAAACCGTTTTACAGCGCAAGATTTATGTGGGGAAGAAGAATAAATTAAATATTCTTTTCTCTGATTCTCACAGCTACTTCAATTTTTTGATTAATCTCTTTTAAATTAAATATTTTAGCATCTATTTATATATAAAGTTATAAAATATAATAAATATTTTAATTATAGGAATTACGCAGATGAAAACAAATTTTAAAAATATTTTAATAACAGCTGCAATTTTGCAAGTGCCTTTGTTGGCAAATATAAATAGCGACATTAAACAAATTGCTGAACACTCAAAATCGGGTTTTATAAAAAATACATACTCTTCTAATATGTATGAGCCGATTTGGATAAAAGACGGCTCCCTTTCTGCTCTTGGCAAAGAGTTGCTCAGCCAAATAAAAAAAGACAAAACCATATCTTACGATTTGCCTTTTTATAAACTCTACAAAAAAGTTCAAAGAGATGCAAACAATAAAAAATTTAATGCTAAACTTGAATTTAATATGATGAAGCTTTATAAAGCTTATATGGATTATTT
Source organism: Campylobacteraceae bacterium (assembly GCA_027081355.1). Taxonomy (GTDB): domain Bacteria; phylum Campylobacterota; class Campylobacteria; order Campylobacterales; family Sulfurovaceae; genus JAADEQ01. Next base: position 11,636 of record JALWKP010000097.1, on the reverse strand, counting down.
AATAAAAGGCGGAATAAACTGGAAAGCGTTCGATAATGATTTGGCAAATTTATCTAAAAAATACGATTATAAAGTGGCTTGGGAACACAAAAGACCTCCTTATTCAAGCAAAAAAATACTTAGCGATGCTATTTTAAGCGGCAGTTTTGGAGATGCATTCAGCAGAGTAGAACCGCACAGATTTAAATATAAGCAGTTAAAAAAATATCTGATTAAATTTATCGATATACGAAACAGCGGAAACGGAAAAGGAATTAAAGTTGCCGGCACTTTAAATGTAGGCTCAAGCAGCAATGCAATACCGGCAATTAGAAAGAGGCTTAAACTGGTAGGAGATTTAAACGGCTGCAGCACCCCTATGGATTCAACAGTTTACGATAACTGTATGGCAAAGGCAGTAAAAAGATACAAATTAAGACACGGATTAAAACCCACAAGTGTAATCGACAGAGCAACAAGAAACGAGCTTAGGCATCCCATTAGTTACTACATTACAAAAATGCGCTTAAACCTAGACAGAATCAAATGGAGCAACAGAAACGAAGCGCAAGTTAGAATAGAATTAAATGTTCCGGCATTTAGACTTTATCTTTACGACGGAAAAGATTTAGTAACCACTATGCGGGTAATTACCGGAAAACCCGACCACCCTACGGCAATTTTCAGCGATGTAATGACAACTGTTGTTGTTAATCCTTACTGGAGAATTCCAGAAAGCATTGTAAAAAAAGAGATGATTAAACATCTGCTTAAAAATCCGCACTATTATGAATCAAGAGGTAAATTTCTATACGACGGATGGGGTCCTAATGCTAAAAAAATCAACCCTGCTACTGTTAATTGGGCAAAATATAAAGATAATAAAAAGCATATTCCTTATCATTTTATGCAAAATCCTGGATACAAAAATGCGCTTGGAAAAATTAAGTTTTTATTCCCGAATAAATACTCTGTTTATATTCACGACACTCCGGGCAAAAGTCTTTTCTTTAGAAATGTAAGAGCATTCAGCCACGGCTGTATGAGAATCCAAAAACCAAGAGAACTGTTAGAAGCATTAGCACTATTTAACAGCAATTTGCATGTTAATGAAATTATGAAACAGCTAGGAACAGATAAAAATAAACAAATTGCACTAAGAAGACGAATTCCTGTTGATATTACATATTTTACATCCTATGTAGATAATTACGGATACTTGCATTTTAGAAAAGATATTTACGGATACGATAGACTGCAATTAAAAAATTATTACAAAGGTTATAAAATTAGCGGAAAAAAAGAGTCAAAGGATAATGAGCACTCTTCTAAAAAACCTAAAAAAAACAAAAATAACGCAGTAAAAAATGAAACTGAGACAAGAGTTAAAAAAGCAAAAAAATCAGTAAAAAAAACAGCACACAAAGTTAAAGAAGAAACATATACCGAACCTGCCAAACCGGCAAAGCCGCAAAAGGATTATGAAGTAATAGAGATAGGATATTAAATAAAACCTCTCTCTCGTTTAATCAATAAAATTATCTTTTTTTAACTCTTTTTCTTCAATTAACTCACGCCATATAAGCGCTATTACTCCTGTTGCAATTATAGTAGCCCCGGCTGTAATTGTAACTTTTACAAAAACACCCCACTTCATCCAGCCGCCCCAGATTTGACCTATTAACAAAATTGTATATACAAACAAAATTACAGCTGTTATTAATCCTGCTATTTTCATTGCATTCATATTTTTTTCCTTTTTAATAATACGACATATGCTTCTCTTTTCCAGAGTAAAAGCATTCTTCTTATATCTTTTTCCATAGTAACAACTTCCCAGCCTTCTCTTGCATTTCTATTTAAAAATTCTGTAAATTTTATGGGGTCAATTTTAGACTGCCCAAGTAAAAGCGAGCCAAGCATACTCTCTTGATAAAGAACAGCTTTGTATTCATACATAATCATAACCTTTTAACAACTTTTATGATATTATATCTTATCAATTGTGAAATAACTGTAAAGGGGTTGTGATGTCTAGCGAAGATATTAAAGTATTAATTATAGAAGATGACCCGGATTTATTAATGGTGCTTAGCAACTATCTAAAAAAATACGGCATAGAAAACAGTTATGCAGAAGACCCTTATATCGGACTTTCTATGCTGACCCAAGAAAAATTTGACCTTATAATTTTAGATTTAACCCTGCCGGGAATGGATGGTTTGGAAGTTATTAATAAAATTCGTGAAAATTCAGATATTCCAATTATTATATCTTCAGCTAGAAATGATTTAACAGATAAAGTTATAGGTTTGGAGCGCGGAGCAGATGATTATATGCCAAAACCTTATGACCCGCGCGAATTAGTAACTAGAATAAAAACTATTCTGCGCCGTATAAATGCACCTAAAAAAAAGAAAAATAACGGCAATTTTATTGTTGATAAACAAGGGCATACAATCAGATTTAAAGACAGAACCTTAGAATTAACAGCAGCAGAATTTGATATTTTAGAACTTTTGATTATGCACAAAAATTCCGCTCTTTCAAGGGAGCAGCTGCTTTATGAAAGCAAACATATTGATGATAGCAGCTCTATTAAAAATATAGATGTTATTATTTCAAGAATTCGCAATAAATTAGCAAAAATAGATAACAGCAAAAGTTATGTAAAACCGGTTAGAGGTGTAGGATATATGCTGGTTGATGAGGGGTAAAATTGAAAAATATTTCAGTAACCACTTTTTTGCACACAATATTTATTCTTGCACTGTTAGTTATTTCGTTAACTTTTTATGCCCTGCTGACAGCTACACAGGACCAGCGCCATTTTCAGCAAATTAGCCGTTACAAATACATTGCCGATACCTTTTTAACACTTAATAATATTACAAAAAACAGTCCAGAAATCAAAAATCTCTATAAAAAACAGTCATTATCTATTGTGCCAATAAAAAAGATAAAAAAAGAGATAGAAGACAAAGGTGAAACAATTTTCAGCGGCAGCTCAATTTACGGAAAAGTTAGAGTCTTTAAAGTAAAAAAAGATTTTTATATCTATGTTGAAAGATTTAATTTTGAATTAATGTTAAAAGATAACCATCCATTCGACAGAACAACACAGCTTATTTTTACAATTGCTGTTGTTTTAGTGCTTGTAATTTTAGTAATATATATTATGGTAATTAGAAAAATTGCACCTTTAAACAAATTAAATAAGCAGATAGAACAATTTGGAAAAGGAGATTTAAATGTTAAAATAACTTATGAAGGAGATGACGAAATTGCACGAATCGCAAAAAGTTTCGACAAAGCCATAAAACATATAAGACAGCTTATATCTTCAAAAAACCTTTTTATGCGCAACATTATGCACGAACTTAAAACTCCAATTACCACAAGCCGCATAGCAGCCGAAAGCATTGATGATGAAATGACAAAAAAAATATTAGTGCGTTCTTTTGACAGAATGAATGAATTAATAGAAGATTTAGCACAAATTGAGAGAATCACTATGTACACATTTACTCCAGAAAAAAAGCTTTGGAGTTTAAATGAAATTTTTGAACTAACAGAAAAAATGCTTCTTAAAGATAAAAAACATTTTGACTTTAATTACAATAAAAACTGCACTATACACACTGACCGTTCACTGCTTGCATTAGTTTTAAAAAATTTAATAGACAACGGTATAAAATACAGCCCCAATCACTTTGCGACAGTTACACATATTGGTAATAAAATTGCCGTAAAATCAAAAGGTGATAAATTAAAAGAAGATATAAGCTATTATACAGAACCGTTTTTTCAAGAGGAAAAACGCTCTTCAGGCTTTGGGCTTGGACTTTATATTGTTACAAATGTGCTGGAAAAACTAGAATACGGTTTTAGATACCGCTACAACGAAGAAGCAAAAGAGAATATATTTGAAATTATTTTAAATTAAACCCTATAAAAAACCATTAATTTCGCATAATTTTTCTATTCGCAAAGGCAGGCTCCTATTGGGAGTCAAGTGCTCTTTTTTAGCCCTTGCTAACATAAAATTTTTATGAGACCACTGTGCAATAGCTAGTTCCAAAATATGGTGCTAGAAAGTATAAGAAATTAAATAAAATTACTCGAAAGCCTAGCCAAAGCTAAGCCCAGAGGAATTTTTTTGATTTATAATATCTTATAGTGCCGTAATTTTGGTTTGCTATTGTGCAAGCAGTCTCTTTATACTGTGCGAGCGAAGCGACAACCCCGCAGGGCGTAATCCCTATGAGCAAATTATAAAGCTTTCATTCAATTTATATTGCAACAAGTCTATTTTTTCAGAAAAATAATTTAAACTAAATTTTTTTGCTGTCCAAAATAAAAGTAACCGGTCCGTCATTTACAATATTAACTTTCATCATAGCACCAAAAACCCCGCTTTGAACATCCACATATTCAGTCAGTTTTTCTATAAATTCAAGATAAAGCTCTTTAGCTTCATTTGGCTCTTTAGCATTGCCAAAGCTTGGGCGGTTTCCTTTTTTAACGCTTCCGGCAAGTGTAAATTGGCTTACTACGAGAGCAGAACCGCCGGCATCTTGAATATTTAAATTCATCTTTCCGCACTCATCGCTAAAAATTCTAAGCTTTACAATCTTTTTAACCAATTTGTTAATATCTTCTTTTGTATCATCTTTTAAAATTCCCAAAAGAATATTTACACCCAAACCAATACTTCCTGCAACTTTTCCGTCAATTTCCACGCTCGAACTGCTGACTCTTTGAATTAATGCTATCATCTTTTAACCTCTCTGCTCTTTTTAAAATCCATCTTGCCAGTGATGCAATATCTCTGTTTTTATCTTTTAAATACTGCTTTAAAACATCTTTATATTTTATCGATAAATTATCTTGCATAGCTTTTAATACCATAAGTTTATAATAAATAACATCAGAATGCAAATACTCCCAAGCCTTTCTGTTTAAATAATCATACCGTTTTCTAAAATATTTTCTATCAGCATCTGAAAGCAGTTTCATTTTGATTATATTTAATTTAGATTCGTCTATTTTATATTCATAATCATTTACAACAGCTGCTTTAACCTTGTAAGCATATGCCCATAATGCCAATAAATGACTGATATTATAATAAATTTTTTGTGCGTCTTTATAAGAACTGTCGTAAATAGCTCCATTTTTACAGTTTAAATACAGTTCCAAATCACCCGATAACTCCCCAATAGGTAAAAGATTTTTATTTGTATTTTCAATAACTCTTAATTTTTTATAAGAATTTTTTATCTCTTTATCATTATATAAATTTATGTTCCCCAAATAATAAACCCCATTATGCCACATTAAAACCTTTTGCAAACTCTCAGGAATTTTACAAGGATAATACGGAACTTTTAATTTATATTTTAACGGGGGATTTTGAGTTATATTGTTGTCTTTAAAATATTCATCTAAAATCGCCATAGATTTTTTCATATCATATTTAATATTTCCTGCATTTGTTATTTTGTTAAACTTATACATTTCATCTGTAAATTTTCTCACTTTTAAAGCTTGTTTGGCACTCAATTTGCCATAAGGAGTATTCAAGCTTTTACTGTATCCATAAAAAATTAAAGCTGCAGGCAATAAAAGCATTAAATAAAAAACAAGTGCCAATATTATAAAAATTTTACCCGGCTTTTTAGTATTTAAAATAGATATAGCTCTATTTGCTACCGACACTTTGCTGTTTAAATCTGCACTTTTAAAACCGGCATCTTTGCATAATACATTAATTATTTCATCTTTTAAATTTTCTTTATTATATTTTATTTTACTTAACAGTTTTGAAACTTTGTAACTTTGTATAAGCCCAATTGCCATAAATACGGCAAAAATAAACAGCAAAGCATCTTTAAAATACAGAGCAAAAAACGTTATAACTGCCAAACCTATAATATAAAAATAAAACTGCCCTTTAGGAAAACGCAAAAGTAAAAGCGTTTCTACAATTTTTCCGCCGTCTAACGGATATATAGGCAATAAATTTAAATAATTTACAGTAATAGAAATCAAAGCATAATTTTGGATATAAGATTCGTAAATACCAAAATGATTTTTATAAAAAAGCAACAATATGCCCAAAAGTATTCCCGGCAAAGGACCCGCAAGCAAAACTATAAACTCTTGGTAAGCCTTTTTTTCTCTCTTTTGCCCCACTGTTGCCGCACCAAAAGGCAAAAAGAAAATAGTGGTATCTTTATATCCAAAGAGTCTCATTGCCAAATAGTGACCAAATTCGTGAATTAAAAGCACCAGCATCAAATTTACTATAAATTCAAAAGAGTTGCCAAGCAAGATAAATAAAGAAATAAAAGCTATGCCCGAAATTAAAAAAACCGTTAAAGAGTTTCCCTTTTTAATTTTGGATTTATCAAAATTTTCCAATTGAACAATAAGCTCGCTTTTACAATTTCCGCTGCTTGCTTTCTCTTTGCTGTTTAAAATTTTTTTATATTTCTTGTATCCTTTTTGTATCTTATTTACATAATTCCAAAGCGCAATTGATGGTTTAAAACTGTAATAATCTTTCTCGATTTTTATCAATCCCTCTTTTTTATATTTATTTATAAAACTCTCATGCATATATTTATTAAAATCAATAATATCTTGCTTGCTAAAAGGATGATTAACTGTCTCTTTACCGTATTTTTGCATATTTTCCAAATGCTTTTTATAAACATCTTTCCAATTTACCAAATAGTAATCATAAATATAAAAATCTTCAGGAGTATATGCATTATAAAATTTACTGCCGTTTAGCGTAATTAAAACAGTGCCGTCATCATAAAATGTATAATAATTTATTACTGCCGGCTCTAAAGAGTTTTTATGAGGTCTTGTTTCTATAACTGCTTTTACACCGTTTTTAGGATTATAGTAAAAAAACGAATATATGGTCAAATCAGAACCCACGACCATTTTATCGGTCTTTATGACATACTCTAACTTAAAGCCTTGCTCTAAAAGAAATTTTTCATATGAAGAGATAATTTGCAATATATTACCGTCTATCTCTTTTTTGTTAATAAAATCAATAGGTATTTTTAAATAAACTTTCACCCCAAGCAGTTTTATAAAGCCGATAATTTTTGGTGCATAAAAAATTAATATTGCAACAGCAATCCAGATATAAATAGTATCCATTACCTAAAATTCCCAAAACTAAGCGGCGCTTTTAAATCAAGTTTTTTAACAGCAGCTATAACTTTTTGCAAATCGTCTATTTTTTTGCCGCTTACGCGCACTTCGTCGCCTTGGATAGAGGGGGTTACTTTTAATTTTAAATCTTTTATCGCTTTTACTATTTTTTTGGCTTCATCTTTTTCTATGCTGTCAACAATTTTATAAATCACCTTTACATTCCCGCCGCTTATTCCCTCTTTTTTTATCTCTTCAAGCGATTTTGGCGAAAGCCCGCGCTTTACCATTTTGCTGATAACTATATCTTTTAAAGCGTCTATTTTGCTGTCGCTAGAACTCGAAAGCGTTAAAATTTTGGCTTTGTCGTTAAGCTCAATTTCAACCATAATCCCTTTAAAATCAAAACGGTTAGCCACCTCTTTTTTAGCCTGCTCGATAGCATTTTTCATTTCCATAAAATCCAGCTTTGCCGTAATATCAAAATAGTGCTCTTTTGTCTTTGCCATATTTGCTCCTTTCGGTTTTCTAATTTAAAGGGCATTTCTTAATGGCGTTGGGACTGTCCCTACACTTTTTACTTATGTATGGCACAGCTGTCTCTACACTTTCAACTTACTCCACAATTCTCATCATCGAAACATTATCGCCTACGGCTTCTAAGGTTTTTAATTTTTCTATTGCTTTTTTAATATCGGCTTCTTTGCATTTGTGGGTGGTTAAGAGCAGTCTAACGCGGTTTTGGATTCTTGAATCTTTTTGCAAAACCGAAGAGATAGATATGCCGCATTCACTTAAAACCGAAGTTACCGCTGCAAGCACGCCCGGTTTGTCAAGCACTTTTAATTTTAAGTAATATTTAGACTCAATATCATCGCTATCAACAAGTTTTAAGCCGCTCTCTAAGCCTCTTTTATATCCAAGCATCGGTCCCTTGTTCCCTCGGGCAATTTCTATAATATCAGCAATTACCGCGCTTGCGGTTGCATCTCCGCCGGCACCCGGACCGTAAAACATTGTTTGTCCTACTCTGTCGCCAATTACGCTTACTGCATTCATAACGCCATCAACTTTGGCGATAGGATGGCTTACTTTAATCATAGAAGGGTGAACTCTAATCTCTACGCCGCCATTGACTTTTTTGGCAATTCCAAGCAGTTTGATTTCGTAACCAAACTCTCTTGCAAACTCTACATCGCTGCTTGTAATATTTTCTATGCCCTCTATTAAAATATCTTCAGGCTTTGCATCTATTCCATAAGCTATAGAAGCCAAAATAAGCAGTTTATGAGCCGCATCAAAACCGCCTACGTCAAATGTCGGGTCGGCTTCGGCATAACCAAGTGCCTGCGCCTCTTTTAACACTTCGTCATACTCAATGCCCTCTTGAATCATTTTTGTAAGCATATAGTTGCAAGTCCCGTTTAAAATGCCTACAATACTCTCTATGTGGTTAGCACTCAAACCGTTGCGCAAAGCACCGATTATCGGTATCCCCCCTGCTACGCTCGCTTCATAAAAAAGCGGCAGGTTGCCTGCAATTTCCTGCAGTTCATAGCGGTGATACGCCAAAAGCGCTTTATTTGCCGTAACCACGCTTTTGCCGTTTTTAAGCGCTTTTTTAACAAGTTCGTAGGGTTCTTCTACTCCGCCCATAAGCTCTACAACAATATCAACTTCGGGGTTATCAACCACATCCAGCGGATTATCGGTTAATTTTATATCAACATCTCTTTTTTTGGTCAAATTTTTAACAGCGCCGATAATCGGCACTATTTTAACACCTGCCCTGGCACTTATAATATCAGCATTCTCTTTTAAAATTTTTGCAACACTCTGCCCCACAGTTCCAACGCCAATAATTCCTACTCTTATCATTTTTCCTCTTTTTTCTTTTTGAGTTCTTTTAAATAACGTTTTATATTTTTTGCCGCCTGACGGATTCTTTTTTCGTTTTCTATAAGCGCAATTCTAACATATTCATCGCCGTATTTTCCAAAGCCAATCCCCGGACTTACCGCTACCTGCGCTTTTAAAAGCAACTCTTTAGAAAATTCCAAACTGCCCATATCGCGCGCAATTTCAGGAATTTTCGCCCAGATAAACATACTGGCGTTTGGCTGTCCCAGCTTCCAGCCTGCTTTGCCAAACGCTTCTATCATTACATCGTGGCGCTTTTTGTATTTTGGAATTACAATCTCTTCTACCAAATGCCCGTAATTATCAAGCGCTACGGTTGCTGCAACTTGAATCGGGGTAAACATACCGTAATCGAGCCACGATTTTATCTTTTGCAAAGCGCCGACTAGCTTTTTGTTGCCCACAATAAAGCCGACTCTCCAGCCTGCCATATTATAGCTTTTACTTAGTGTAAAACTCTCAACAGCTACATCTTTTGCACCCTCTACCTGCAAGATAGACGGCGTTTTATATCCGTTAAATGTAATATCTGCATAAGCAATATCGCTGATAATATAAAAGCGCTCCCGCTTTGCAATCTCTACCAAGCGCTTGTAGAAATCTAGCGTAACGGTTGCAGTTGTCGGATTGTGCGGAAAATTTACCACCAAATATTTCGGTTTAGGCTGCGAATTTTTAAGAGCGTATTCTAAATCTTCGATAAATTTATTTTCATCAACTTCAAATGTCTGCTCATTAAAAGTCAGTTTCATTTTCTGCACATTTCCGCCTGCTAAAATAAATGCATAAGAGTGTATCGGATAAGTCGGGTCGGGCACAATTGCCGTATCGCCCGGGTTGGTAATTGCTTGAACCAAATGCACATACCCTTCTTTAGAACCCATAGTAGCAACTGCTTCGGTTTCCGGGTCTAGCACAACATTATATTTTCGCAAATACCAATTGCAAATTGCAAGGCGCAATTTGTAAATTCCTTTGCTTGCGCTGTATCCGTGAGTATGAGGTTTTTTTGCCGATTCTATCAATTTTTCTATTACAGGCTCAAATGCCGGACCGTCGGGGTTTCCCATAGAAAAGTCTATAACATCTGCCCCTGCGCGGCGCTCTGCCATTTTAAGCTCGTTTACCTGAGCAAAAACATATTTTGGAAGTCTGTCTATTTTATTAAATCTTATCTCGTCAAACATTTTTACCAAGCTCTTCTTTTAGTTATTTTTCTATACTCTTTTTTATTTATCTCTTTAATACCGTCTTTTGAAATTAAAAGATAAACTTTATGGGTTCTGCCTTTGCCTGTAAAGCTCTGTTCCTGCCCGTTTGCATTTATACTGAATTTATTATGCCCCGTAACCACTGCCAAAGTATCTTCGCCCACTTTTAAAGTTAAAGGCGCCTTTATTGTTTTCATTAACTTTTTATGCGTATTTAAATTGTAAACGCCAATCCAAAGCCTTTTGGCTTTTAAATTAACCGTTGCGGTTGTAACTGCTGCATTTGCAGCGTCTGTCGTATTTTGTTCAATATTTGCAGGTTTATCTTCTGCTGTTGCGCTTGTATTATTTTCATTTTCGGCTGTTAAACTTGAATTTGCCTCTTCAGCGGCACTATTTTCGCTGGAGCTGTTTTGCTCTTTTGTCTCAGATGCCGGATTTTCTGCAACAGTTGCATTTTTATCTTCATTTAAATTTAAAGCCTCGTTTTGATTTTGGGTATTTGAACTATTATCCGGTTTTTCTTCGCCGACTAACTTATTAACTTCGTTTCTTATGCTTTTATTCTCTTCTGTTTTTTCACTGCCTTCAGATTTTGGCTCACTGTTTTGAGCTGCAGTAATATCAAATTTATTAGCATTTTCACTTTTTGCAACTGTAACAGACTCTTCTTTAACGGTTTTACTGCTATTAGTATCTTTCGATTCTATCCCTTTGCTGCTGTTTTGCTCTTGAGATGCTTGAGCGCCCGGTTTATCTTTTTTGCTTCCTAATAATCCTTTTACCGAATTAATGGTATCATCAAACATACCTTTATTGTTTTGCAAAGTTGAAGTGTTTGTAGAAATCGTTCCTACGCCGTTATTGCTGCTGTCCTTTGCAAAATAATACCATCCTGCATAGCCAATTGCAACAATAGAGACAAGCGCAACTAAGTTACTGATTATTTTGCCTCTGCCCTCGCTAGAATCTGCAATATCGACCAAATCGATAGGACGCTCGGGCAAAACCTCTTTATGCGTTCCGTAATAATTGTCTGCTTCTGCTTTTAAATCGCTTAAATCTACATTAAACTCGCGTTCTATAATTTGTATAAAACCGTGAACTTGCGTTCTTTTAAGTCTTTCCCAATTTTTATTTGCCAAATTTTCTAAATTTGTCGTCGATATATTTGTCTTATCCGAAATTGTCTGCAAAGAGTATTCATTACCGTCTAATAGCATATCCCATCCTGTGTAAAAAAATTGCCGCTGCTGCGCTAACATTTAAAGAGTCAAAATCTCTTGACATCTCTATTTTATAAACCTCGTCAAGCTTCGCTTTTGCGCGCTTTGAGATACCTCTGTC
>JALWKP010000096.1 GCA_027081355.1 Campylobacteraceae bacterium | reverse complement strand
CTTCCAATTAAACCCCTTTAAAAAGCGCATAATACTTTATAAACCAACAAAGAATACACAACATATTTTTTTTAAAAAGATAAATCCAAATGCCCTCTATTTAATCAAAGCTTCTAATGCTAAAGGGGCTGTGCTTCATGCCTTAATAAGCGGCAAAGAGCTAATGCAAAGCAAAAAAATTAACCTCTCAATTGTTAGCGAATTGCTTTATGAGCGCTTTGCTGCGCGGCTAAAAAGCGATTTTACAGTTTCTGATATTATTGCTCAAATCAATAATGAAGCAGACACAATATTATTGCGCGATATTAACGCAGATGGAAAAATTGATAATCAAGATATACTCTCTTTTAGTTTAATCAATAATAAAATGGCTTTGAGAACTCTTTACCGCTCTAAAGAAGCACTTGCTGCCCCCTATAAAGGAAAAGCCCCTATTTTATTTTGCAAAAGTTTTTTCTCTTCTTATAAAAGTGGGAATATTATTTCTTTAATTCCATTTAAAGGGCATATTTGGGCATTGTGGCAAAATAGTAAAATAAGTGATTTAGCCTTGAAAAATTTTAAAAAAATCCATTTAAAAGAAAATTTAAGCAATGCCCATTTTCTTAACCATCCTTACTCTAAATACCTCTTTTTGCAAAGCAAAAAAGAACTTTTAATACTTGATGCTAACAACCCCGCCCATATTATAAAAAAATTTGCCAGAAATTATGATGATGCAATAGAGATAAATTCTAAAATCGCACTCTTAAAAGATAACAAATTAAACATATATGATACGAAAAAATGGCAGATAACAACTACTCTCTCTTTGAGCAAAAATTATTATCATCTTTTTAAAGATAGTAAAAACAGAGTGCTTTATATTACAGGAGAAGGACCTTTATTAATTTATAAATTTATAAAAAACGGTAAAATTAGTTTATTAAAAAAATATTCAAATCTGATTGATATTTATGAATTTTCATTCTATGCCAATAATCAAAGGGCTTTGGCAATTATTGATTCTGTAATGAATGGAATTTCTATTTTAGATACAAGCAATCCGCTTAAAATAAAAAAGATTAAAAGCTCTGTTTATGAAGATATGAGCTATCCTCCCATAAGAACAGCAAAGAAACGGGTATTGCTAAGATTAGATAATATGGGGCTTGTGTTATTTGCATTAAAGAAAAATAATTTAAACTTTTTGGGCAGTTTTGATTTTAACTTTTCTAAAATTTCCAATTATTGGCTAACAAAGGATGCAAAAGAGGCGTGGATAATGGATCAAAAAAAGCTGTATCATATCGATACAACCATCTATTCATCTCTTTTTAGTATCGAGAACTTTTATCTTGGCGAAATTGATACAAATGTTTTAAGCAGTGATGGAAAGTATGCTTATATCACTGTTTGGAATGCTGATTCTCAAAAACTTTTTATCTTAAAACAAAATAAAAATAAATGGCAAATTGTTTCGCATTTTCCTTCGAATAAAGATTTATTTTTTGAATCAATGGATTTTGCTCTCTTAGACAATAACCGGGCAATTGCAGCAGATGATAAATCCCATGTATATTTGCTTAATCTACATAAAGGTGTTGTAAAATCATATAAAGAGATAAAGGTAATAGAGCAGATATCTGACTCTTGGATTGAGTGTATGCAGCCGCTGAATCACGGAAATTATCTTCTTATTGGCTTTAAAAAAGGAAAATTGGCACTTTTTCAAAGCATTCCAAATAAAGAGATAAAATTTTTATCAGCACTTCATTTTAAAGGTGCCATAAAAAAAATAATCTCTTTAAATTCAAGCCAAATATTGGCATTAATTAAAGGCAAAGGAGTAGCAAAAGTAACAATTAAAGAAGAGAAATTAAAAGAAAAAATATTAATAAAAGATTCCAATATTTCCCAAATTTTAACCGATAAAAAGCATGAAATTGTTTATACAGTTGCAAAAAATAATACTATAAAAAAATATGCTTTAAAAGGCAATAAATTACAACTTTTACACTCTTTTAACATCCCTTATAAAAACGGCGTTTTTGCCCTTTTAAATGATGGGAAATTGCTTTTTGCCAATAATAAAATTTACAGCCTAAAAGATTTTAAATATTTAGGCAAATATCCAGGAAAAATTAGCAAAATTACCCCACTGCCTGGGAAACAAGAGGCTTTTGTAGCAGAGGGTAATTTTTTGGAAGTTTTTGATTTTTCTTTAATAAAATAAAGCATAAATGCAAAAGAAAATATTTACACAATTAATATTACTCTTTTCATTGGAAACCTCTTTTAAAAAGTTTTTTTGGATTTTTAAAATAAAAGAGTTCATATACAGCAAAATCTTGCTGATCATGTAAATAAGAGGCATCTTGCGCCAAATTTTCCATATCTTCAAAATTACCCTCTTTTGGGAAAAATTGCATTTTGGCTTTCTTTGTTTTTTTCATAGCAACTCTTAAATTAATAACTATATATTTTTTAAGCGGTAAAATGAGAGTTAGTGAAGTTTTTTTCTCTTTATTTATTGGACCTTCTACAAGCAAATAGCGTGCTTTCATATTTTTATGGAGTTGCTTGTTGTAAATTAAATCCCCTTTTTGATATATCTTGCCATCGTTTGCTTTAACTTCTTCTTTTTTAAAAAATTGAGGCAAAGAGATTGAATAGTAAGCCTTATAATAAGGCTTTGCAAAAGTAAAGTTAAAATTTGCCAAAACTTTATTGCTTTGTTTTTTAAAATGAACATCGATATTTAAACCAAGCTCACTGCTGCTAAAATGGTAAGTTCTATTTTTATTGCCAAATAGCGGGGTAAAAAAGTTTTGATTTAGGGTATTGTAAATTTTGCTATAAGGAATTTTAATAATGGGTTCTCTTGATTTATCATAAAGCAATTCGCTAAAATCAAGCAATAAACCATCTTTTTTAATTGCAAAAGAGTAATAACTTGGAGGCAATTTAAATTTATTCTCTTCCCACCCATCTTTTATTAAACTCTCATTCTCTTTTAAATGGCGCTGTTTTTTATACTCTTTAAAAGCAATCTTTTTAAAAGCCTCTTTATTAGAAATTATATCATCAAGTGTGATTGGCTTATTATTTACTGGATTTAAATTGATATAAGCTACTCCCATATCTCCGTGCGCTCCGCCTGTATATTCATCATAAATATCTTGCAAAGTGTAACTAATTGGTGTGGCTTGATAAATTGAGACATTATTATCAGCATAATAATTTTCATCTTCTATCTCTTTTACATACTCTTTTGGATTAAACATTTTAAAAAAAAGCTTTTTACTCTCTTTAATATACTGTATATATCCAATTTTATATGGAAAATCTTTTGGAGGCTTTTGGTATGTGTAAACTGCTTTCATACAATGCTTTTTAGCACACGCTTTTTGTGTAATAGTTTTAAAATTTGTTGCATTTAATGAGACCATTACGATTACTAAAAAAAAATAGATTTTTCATTTTTTCTCCCTTACTCTTTTATTTCTTGAAACTCCATTTGCCAACGCTCCTTCAAATCATTAAGCAAATAGTTATTAAGAATTTGGCTATAATATAAGGCTTTTTTAAAATCACCCATTTTTTTATAAACTTTAATAATTTTTTTTCCCAGTATAAATGTTTGCTTTGCAGGATGTAACCGCATAAGTGTTGCACTTTTACTCAAACCAAAAGCTCTTGTATAAAATTTTAAAGCCTTTTGATACCTTTTCATTGCAAAATAGGTATCACCTAAATTGATATAACTTTTTAAAACATCAACATCATAATCATTTTTATAAATATTGGCTCTAAGATAATAAGCCAATTTAAAATATTTAATTGCATTTTTAAAATCTTTTTTTGCTCTAAAGTTTATTGCTTTTTTATCATATTCATT
>JALWKP010000095.1 GCA_027081355.1 Campylobacteraceae bacterium | reverse complement strand
TTTGAAGAAGCAATCTTTCGCTAGATACTCACTTCGCCGTAGCTACGGCTACGCCTTGAGAGTCTCTAGCAAAATCTTACATCTTCAAAGTCCATTGTGGGTATTACCTATTATTAGAGGTGCCCTTTAAATTTTCGTTTGTGGTTTTGTCGTAAAGATAGCCGTTTAGTGTTACACCTATTTTTCTATTGTTGTATCTGATTTCTGGATATATGTTTTTATCTATATCTGCTTTTAAATCTTTTCTGAGTTTATTTACAAAATTATAGTAATCTCGACCTTTTCGATTATTTGTGGTTTTGTTTAATCGCTTTAAGTTAATATTTACCTTTTTTAATTCTTGCAGAATTTGCATCAGTAAATCGTTTGTTGTGTCTTCTTGGTTTGAAACAAGGTTTTCTATCTGTTCTTGTAAGTTGCGCATATTACTCCTTTAGAAAAAGTTAAACGGCTGTTCCAAATCAACTGCCGAGCCCAAATTTATACCGCTGTTTTTAATATTGTAAACTCTTATATCGTCTTGGTTCTTATTGTGTATTTTTAAAACTTTGTCTAACAAAATAAACAGTTCTTCTTTTGTTGCTTTTGGGAAAAGAAAAATAGAGTATTGCACTCTTATTGCCTCTTTTTCTAAGGTTTTTGCGATTTTTTGCAAGCGTTTTTTGTCGGCAATATCGTAGCAGATTAAAAAATTATATCTCTTCATTCTCTTCCTTTAGGCGGGCTTTTATGTAGCCGTTGCTGTCTATAAAATACACAGGTGCAATTTTAATTAACCCAATACAGATATTAACGGGCAAAATGGTTAAATGGTTTATGTAAAAAGCCTTTATAAATTTTTTAGCAATTACAAAACTGTTTTGCGGAGTAAAAACTTCTATATAATCTTTGCTTATTTTTACAGTGCTTTTAGGGCTTTGTAATAAAATTATCTTTTTCACAACATACTCCTAATTGCAGTAATAGCATTTGTAATTTTAGGTTCGGTTTTGGCTTGAAACTCCTGCAAAAGCGGGTAAATGTTTTTTCTGTCTTCGTATTTTAAATAGACGCTTTCTCCTTTTTTGGTGAAGCTTTTTGCACTTATGTATCGGTTTTTAAAAAGAGTATATACAAATTGGTTTATATCGGCTCTGATAACTTCTAAAATATCCGAAGAGAGGGCGTTGTGGTCGCGAAACGGGCGGTGCAGAAAGCCGATATTTGGTTCAAACCCCCCGCTTAACAGTTTAACGGTAATTATATGGTAAAAAATAGTATATAACCACGACATAACAGCATTTAGCGGGTCTTTTGGCGGGCGTTTTGTGCGTTTGTTGCTATGCAGGTTTTTTGGAAACAGATTAAAAAACCGGGTAAAGTAAATTTTAGAAAAGCTTCCTTCTATTCCCAAAAGCTCATCTAGCGATTTTGCATTTTCTATTTTTTTAAGATAGCGCGATTTATTTAGGTTTATCGAATGTGTTTTAAGATGCTCTATGTGTGATACAAATTTTAATTTTAGTATATTTTTAGCAATTTCCAAAGGTTTAACCGCAGCTTTGTATTGTGCTAATTTAAGCTCTGCGTTTTTGCTGTTTGGAGCACTTATTACCGATGCAAGGTATTGTTTGGAGCTTAAAATTATAATAGAAATTTGATTTTTGGTTAAGCGGTTTATATCTTTTGTGTTTAAGCTGCTGTTTGATTCTATTAATATTGTATCTATAAGATTAAACGGCACTTTTTGTTTATCGATTAAAAGCTGGGTTGTAGTGGTAGAAATTGCGGTATCTTTTTTGTCTATGATAATTATATTCATTTAAACTCCTGCTCTTCGACTATAATTAACCCTTTTTTAAATTCAATAAATTGGGCTTTGCCAAAGCATATAGGCTCGTTGTTAAAGGGGATAATATTGATTTTATCTTCGGGTTTTATGACATTTAAGAGTTTATCTATTAACTCTTTTAAATCTTTTTTACTCAGCGGCGCTTCGACTGCGCTTTTTTGTCCGCCAAGAGCGTAAGAGTAAGCAATTTTACGCACTTTGTAAAGACGTTTTTTATCGAAAATATCGTAGCAAATTAAGTAATTTTGCATTAAAACGCCTTTGCTTTGTGCTTGATTTTTCGGCTGTATCGTTTTTTAGAAGGTATTGCGCTCGTAAAGCCTCTTGCTTCTTTTTTAATTATTGCCAATTTATGGTAATCTCTTTGTTTCATTGTTTCTCCTTTAGGGGTTGTAAATATCTTGATTGTATTCGTAATCATCGCTGTCGCAAAAATCGTCGTAATCACACTCGTCGTAGCTGCTTGAAAATGGAGATTTTTCATCTATATAGTAATCTTCATCTTCATAATAGTCATCTAAATCATTTAAAAAATCGTCATCATCAGCTAAATTGCAAGAGTGAAATCTGTCACTATCCCAGCCGGTATTGCCCTCCCAATATCTGCCATTGCGTTCGATAGCTGCAAAATATGCAGATGGATTTCTTACAACTTCACCGGTAGGAGTGTACCAAGTATCACCGATTTTTGTTGGAGTTTTTCTCCAAGGATAACAATCGCTAGATTCACCAAACCAATAACCCATTGTTGCCTCCTTATGAAAAGTTATTATAATTATAATCACTTAGCAAGACAAAAACTGTCTAGCATTTAAGTATTTGTAAAATTCTATGAAAAAAATATATTTTTTTAAAAAATGCTCTAACTAGACAAGTTTTGACACAAAGTTAGAGTATAATTACGCAAAAAGGGTTTAAAATGAGAAAAATGTTTTTACTATTTTCGCACACTTTAACAGACGCACAAAAAAACGATGCTAAAAACTCTTTTGAAATCGAAGAGTTTGTGCCGCTGCCAAAAGAGTTGCAAAAACTTTGGTCTAATATTCCGCCGCAGTTAAAAAAATTAGATGAATATTTAAAACCGATAAAAGAGTTTTTAAAACAAAATGCCAAAAATGGCGACTATGTTTTAATTCAGGGCGACTTTGGCGGCTGCTACGAGATGGTAAATTACGCTAAAACACTCGGTTTAAAGGCAGTTCACGCAACCACAACAAGAAATGTGCAAGAAAAAACAGTAAACGGCAAGGTAGAAAAGTTTTCAGTGTTTGAACATGTGATGTTTAGGGAGTATTAAAATGATTATTAGCATATTAGGATTATCAGGAAGAGACAGAGACGGCAATAAAAGTAAAGTTTTTTATGATTGTGATAAATTAGGAAAAAGAAGCGGCGACTATTATAATGCAACACACTTTTTAATTGAAAACTATAATGACAAATTTTATTTTTTAGGGACAAAAGAGGCAATATCTTTTCAAGAAAAGCTTTTGGATTTTGAAGGAAAGAAAACGGAATTTATAGAAATAGAGCATAACAGTTTAGATGATATTTTTGAAAATGTTTTTTCGCTAATTTCTAGTGCAAAAGATAACGAAGCAATTCTTTTAGATATTACGCACGGTTTTAGACATCAGCCAATTAGTGCGATATTTTCGGCAGTAATGCATAAATTTTTAAATATGTCTAACCTGAATATTATTTTTGCTAAGCAAGGAGCAACCATAAAAGAGTATGAGTATATTTACCTAAATAATTATGTGGATATGACTCAACTTGCATTGCTATTAACGGGGTTTATAAGAACATTAAATTTTGTCAATAGTGTTGAGGTAGAAAATTTAAATACTTTAGCGTTTGAAAAATTCTCTAATGCCCTTTTATCTAATGATTTTAAAGCTTTAATCTCATCTTATAAAAATCTTTCTGCTACAATAAATCAGGCTAAGAGAGATGAAAAATTCGACCATTTAAAAGAACTTTTTGAAAAAATAGAAGAAATACTTTTAGTATTTAAAGGCTTTGAAGAGAAAGAACTGCATCAACAGTATCTGGTTTTAGCACAGTTAATGTTTGATAAAAATTATTATCTATTGTCTTTAACTTATCTTTTTGAATCTATTAGGT
>JALWKP010000094.1 GCA_027081355.1 Campylobacteraceae bacterium | reverse complement strand
GATACTCTTTGTAAGTTCTGTAACCCAAAAAGAGCTCATCGCTCCCATCTCCGCTTAAAAGCACCCGCACTCCCTGCTCTCGTGCCTTTTTAATAAGAAAATAGAGCGGAATTTGCGCCGGGTCGCCTATGGGTTCGTCGATTGTCTCAACCAGCTCTTCTAAAGTTGCAAAAAACTCCTCTTTGCTAAAATTAAATTGGTAAAAATTTGCCCCAAGATGTTTGGCAACCTCTTTTGCGTAGGGTCTTTCATCATACTTTTCGTAACCCTCATAACCTATGCTAAAGAGGTTTATTTTTTGCTTCGATATTTTGGATGCAAGCGCAGAAACCAGCGACGAATCGAGCCCGCCGCTTAAAAGAACGCCCCATTTAAGTTTTGGGATGCGCAGTTTAACCGCTTCTAAAAGAGCCTGCTCTGCCGCCTTGCTGGCGCTGTGCAAACTTGTGTATTCTATCTTTTGCTCTAAAAAGTTATCGAAATTTTTGATTTCTCTCTTTTTACCGTCAAAATAAAGCATTGATGAAGGCGGTAATTTAAAAAAATCTTTGCTCAAAGTCAAAGGGGCAACAGTCGCCCCAAAACCTAAAAAGTTGTGCAGGTTTCTTCGGTTTAAATTAAAGCCAAAAAGTTTATAAAGCGCATTCGCTTCGCTTGCAAAGAAAAATTTATCTCCCCTTTGCGCAAAAAAGAGCGGTTTTTTGCCCGCATAATCCCTATAAAGCCAAAGCTCGCCGCTTTTGGCATTAAAAATTGCAATTGCAAACATCCCGCGAATCAGTTTGACAAAAGAGCTCCCCTTTTTTAAAAAGAGTTCCAAAATTGCCTCTATCTCATCTTCTGCATCCAGATTATGGGCTTGAATTAACTCTTTATAATTGTAAATTTCGCCGTTAAAAAGCGCAATAAAACCGCTTCTTTGCAGCGGCTGGTTCTGCTCTTTGCCAAAACTCTCTATGCTTAAGCGGTGGCTGCCGAAAAAGTAATCTTCGCTTTGTAAAAATTTAGAACCGTCGCGTCCACGGTGAGCCAAAGTCCCAAACGCCTCTTTAGCCCCCTCTGTTTGCCCAATTGCACCAAATATTGAACACAAAATTTAATCCTTTGCCGTATAGGTAAATTATTACAAATATTACCCTAATTAAGATAAATTTCATTTTTAATGCTATAATTCCGATATGAAAATTTTATTATTAGAAGATGACAAAATATTAAGTGAAAGTTTAAAAGAGTATTTAGAATTAGAAAATTTTGAGGTGACGCTAGCAACAAACGGCGAAGAGGTTTACGATTTAACATTTGAGCAAAAGTTCGATTTATATATCTTCGATATTAATGTTCCAAAAGAGAACGGTTTTGAGGTTTTAAAAGCTTTAAAAGAGGCAGACGACAACACTCCTACAATTTACATAACCGCATTAACCGATATTAACTCTATTGCCAAAGGGTTTGAGATTGGAGCGGATGATTACATCAAAAAGCCGTTTGACCCGCAAGAGCTTGTTATTAGAATTAAGAGCAAATATATGCAAAAAGATTCCAATATTATCGAGCTTGGCGATATTACTTACAATTTGCAAACCCAAGAGCTTAGAAAATCGGGGCATATTGTAGGGCTTGGCGAGGTTCAGCTAAGTATTTTGCACGAATTGATGGCAAATATCAATAAAGTCGTGCCGCAGTATGTTTTGCTTGATAAGCTGGCAAATCCAAGCAACAACGCTTTGCGCGTTAATTTGGCTAAAATAAAAAACCGCCTCGAAATCGATATAAAAAATGTCCGTTCGCAAGGTTATATGATTGAAAAAGTATGAAAAAGAGTCGCTGCTTAAAAACTTTTTAATCTTTTTCTCTTTGCAAGCGATACTTGTTGCAATTATCGCAACGCAAAATTTTAAAGACGAGAAAAAATCTTTAAACAAGCGCATATTAAACGAAATGCGCATATGCAGTTATAATTTAAAGTGCGATAAATTCGATATAGATTTTGTTCCCAAAGAGAAAAACAGAGAATTTTCCAAACTATATTACGACGGCGGGATAAACAGTTACTACCCTGTGCCCACAGTCGATAAATATCTGTTAAAAGTCTCTCTTAGGCAAGATAAGTATTTAAAATATGTCGAAAAGATCAGAGCAAAAGAGATTCAAAAATTTATTGTTTACTTAATTGTTATTGCAATTTTATCTTTTCTTTTTTCGCTTTATACCCTGCATCCGCTTAAAAAAGCGCTTAAATTAAATGAAGAGTTTATGAAAGATATTCTGCACGATATTAATACCCCTCTTAGCTCTATGGTAATAAATTTTTCGCTTTTAAAGCGTGAATTCGGGACAAATAGAAAAATTGAGCGCTTGGAATCGAATGTAAATACTATTTTATCTTTGCAAAACAATTTAAAAACTTTTTTAAACGAATCAAACTTGCAAATAGAACCGTTTTTTCTAAACGAAGCCATAAATGCGCGGGTAGAGCACTACAAAATGCAATACAGCAGTTTGACTTTTAAATGCGATATTCCAAAACTTGAATTAAAAAGCAATAAAGAAGCTTTTACAAGAATAATCGACAACCTTTTAAGCAATGCATGCAAATACAATAAAGAAAACGGCTCGGTATCGGTCTTTTTAGATAGCCAAACGCTGGTTGTTCAAGATAGCGGAATAGGCATTAAAAACCCCTCTAAAGTTTTTGAGCGCTACTACAAAGAGAACGAGCGAGGTCTAGGAATCGGTATGCATATTGTTAAAAAGCTGTGCGATTTGCTAAATATTAAAATTACAATTCAAAGCAAAAAAGGCGAAGGCAGCAAGGTGCTTTTGGATTTAAAAGAACTGATTATTAGATAATGAAAATTCCTCTGGGCTTAGCTTTGGCTAGGCTTTCGAGTAATTTTATTTAATTTCTGATACTTTCTAGCACCATACTTTGGAACTAACTATTGTGCAGTGGTCTCATAATAGTCAAGTAATGCTTTTTTGATATTATTTAGTGTATAATTTTAGAGTAAATAATTATTGGAGCGGCAAATTGAAAAAGGTTTTAATTTTAACTGTTGCAGCAATCGGTTTATTGGGTGCAAAAAGCACTTTGGCAAAAAAAATTGCAAAACTGCAAACAGTTCCAAAATCGCAACGCTATAAACTTGTAAACGAAATTAAAAAAGAACTGGCGTCTTTAAATAGAAAACAAAGAATTAAGGCTATTAGAAAACTGGAGTTTGCTTTAGATGCAAGGAGTGCCCAAAAAGTTAAACATTCTCATAAAAACACTACTTATACCAGCAAAGCAGCCTCTAAAGGCATAAAAACTCCTTCTATGCCGCAAAAGCCGAACACACCTATACCTACAGCTCCGAACACGCCGACTATGCCAACAATGCCTTCATCTCCAACAGTTCCGGCAAATCCGACTATACCAACTCCGCCCGATATTCCCACTCCACCTGCGCCAAATATCCCTACTCCGCAAAATATAAACAATATTCCTACGCCGCCTAAGGTTCCTATACCGCCACAAGTGCCAAAACCTCCTATGCCGCAAGTGCCAAAACCGCCTGTTCCCAATATGCCGTTTTTTAAAAAGTAAGGAATAGATTATGATTTTTAAAAGAATACAAAACAGTATAATGTTATCTATGCTAATTTGCTCTTTAGGATTTAAAGCACAAGCTGCCGATAGCGATTTTGACGGTGTTGCAGACAATCAAGACAAATGTCCAAACTCTAAAATTACTGATATTGTCGATAAAAACGGATGTGTTGTTAAAAGGGTCAGATTTAAATCTAAAAAACTTAGTACCATAAAAAAAGCTAAAAAAGCAAACAGATTAACTTACCTGCAAAGAGAGATTAAACCTTTTAAAGTGCGCCCCTTAAAAGAGTTTAAATTAAGCGCAATTTTAGGAATCGGATACGCCAAATCAAACAGCGGTGCAAGCACAAATTATAAAAGTCTCTCGCTGGTTTACAGTTACGATAAAGTAAGCGCTATGGCAAGCTTTTGCCACTCTAAAGCAGGCGATGCGATTGATGATTTAACTTTGGCAATTTACTACACTTTTAACATTACACCAAAAAGCACTTTTGAACTGGGCGGCGGAAGCTATATTGCGCTTAGCTCTAAAAAAGAGAATAAAACCGATTACTTTTTAAGTGCAAAATACAATTACTACTTTAAAAATTACAATATCGGCATAAGATACGAACACACCTTTATGCACGATTTAAATGCAAAAGACGGTAATTTGTTCAACTTATCCTTTGGCGCAATGCTAAATAAAAAAGTTTATATGCAATTTTATTACGAAACCCAAAACGCAATATATAAAAATCAAAAAAGAACCCATACAATAGGCTTATAT
Source organism: Campylobacteraceae bacterium (assembly GCA_027081355.1). Classification (GTDB taxonomy): domain Bacteria; phylum Campylobacterota; class Campylobacteria; order Campylobacterales; family Sulfurovaceae; genus JAADEQ01. Next base: position 11,235 of record JALWKP010000094.1, on the reverse strand, counting down.
GGAAGCTATACCATCAATAAACACTGGTTTATCTCTGCAGAATTTAAAAAAGATTTCAGACACTCAAACAATTACGATGCTAACTTCAATTTAGGCTACCTTTACTAAACCCGTAAAGGCAGCCTGCTGCTAAACCCTGCAAATTAATTTTAAATTACTCGGTAATATTTAGGTAATTAAAACATTTTATAATTCTCTCATTAATTGATAAAGGATATAAATTATGAAAAAAATAGTTTTACCGATTAGTTTAATAACAGCATTTGCTTTAACAGGCTGCGGAGGCGGAGGCAGCGTATCTTCTGATACTAAAGAAGCAAAAGTAAAAGCTGCAGATGCTTATGTGGTTAAATTAGAAAGCCCGGCAACTGCAGAATATAACGGACATACTTATGAATCTACCACCGTTAATAAAAATGGAGAAATCGTATTTAAAGTTCCCAAAAATTTTGATGAAGCAAAAGCTTACTATCAAATTCCAAAAGATGCTTGGGTAGATGTTGATATGGACGGCAAATGCAATGAGCATATAGACAAACATATCAGAATGGCTTTAAAAGCTTACGGTAATTATGTTGCAAATCCGATTGGCACAGTAATACTAGAACAAGATAAACCAGATATGAAACTTTATGAAAAATATAAAAATTATGATCCGGTAGAAGCAAAAGAGGCAGTAATTAAAAATCCGTCTGATGCTACCCTTATGGCTAAAGTTATTGCCGCCGACTCAATTGCTTTCGCCTTAGAAGAAGCTTCTGCGCATCATAAAAATGCACACGAAACTTGTAAGGCAATAAGAATAGAAACATTAAAAAATATTGATAGTTATAAAAATAATTCAGTTGCATTGGTAAATGATTTAATGGCAAATACGGATACTGATATAGGTGCCCTCATTGATAAAGCTCAAAAAGAGGCGCAAAATATCATAAATGCACATAAAGAATATATAAACGGTAAAGAAGACCAAGCAATAAAAGATGTAATTAAATTTACCGATGGAGATGGATTTAATTATTAATTAATACCCGTGAGGGCAGGAGGTAACGGCTTAAAAGCCTTAGAAAGTAATGAATTACATTATATGATAACTCTATTATCCTCCCTCCACCCCCCCCCGTTATAGAGTTTTGTGCCCTGATATTTCTAGCCTTTTGCTCTCACGGAAAAAATAATCAACTTTATACACTGTATAATTTCCCCTTTTGATTTATAATTCCCCGCTCCCTACCGGGGAGCTGGGGTGAAAAAACTTATAAAAATTGAAGCAATGACTTTATTAAAGACCATTAAATAAAACTATTTTCACGAGACTAAAGCCTCTGCTGCAAAAAACAGCCAGTTTTTTCACGGTTTCTCCCTGATAAGAGCGAGAGAAATTATGGAGTTAATTATGAGCGATTAAGTTTTATTGAGTAAAATAGCCAAAAAATTATGGAGTTAATTATGAGCGATATTTTAAAGATTGGCAAATATGAGTTTACAAGCCGTTTAATTGTGGGCAGCGGGAAATATCCGGATTTTAAAACAACTTACGATGCAACAATCGCAAGCGGTGCAGAAATGATTACAGTAGCGGTAAGACGGGTAAATATCACCAGTCCTGACGAAGAGAATTTAATGGATTATTTTAAAGACAGCAATGTGCAGTTTTTACCAAATTCTGCCGGTTGCACAACAGCAGAAGAGGCTATTACCCTGTTTCGCTTAACCCGCGAAGCAACAGGAATCGACTTAATCAAATTAGAAATAATAGGGGATACTGCAAAAACTTTATACCCCGATGTTGTGGAAACAATTAAAGCTTGTGAAGTTTTAGCAAAAGACGGCTTTACCATTATGGCTTACACAAATGACGACCCTATTATCGCCAAAAGACTTGAAAATGCCGGAGCACATGCCATTATGCCTTTAGCTTCTCCAATTGGCAGCGGCTTAGGTATTCAAAACAGATTTAATGTGGTTTTTATAAAAGAGGCAGTAAATGTGCCGGTTGTTGTAGATGCAGGCATAGGAACCGCAAGCGATGCAACAGTTGCAATGGAGCTGGGTGCAGATGCGGTTTTAACAAATACAGCAATTGCCCAAGCTAAAAATCCAATATTAATGGCAGAAGCGATGAAACACGCTGTAATTGCAGGCAGAATAGCATATAAAGCAGGCAGAATTCCTAAAAAACCTTTTGCAACTGCCAGCAGTCCGACAGAGGGAATGATATTTTAAAACTGCCCATTTTTCCCGATTTTCGGGATTGAAGAGTAAATTTTACTCTTCTGGCTCTTCGAAGTAATCAAAAAGAGTCTCTTTATCTATTTTGTTTTTCCCATTTTTGTAAATATTCTCTTCTAATTTTTTTAATTTATTAGCAATTACTTTACTTTCGTTTGCAAAAGGGAGCAAAATTTTATATAACTCTTTGTCGCTTTTGGCTTTTTTGATTTTTTTGATTATAGGCAACTCTTTTGGCTCTTTTTTTGCGCCTCTTTTTTGCCATAACAGCATTGCCGCTGCACCTAAAAATATTCCTAAAATAAAGGTTAAATATTTTATGTATCCGCCTGTGCAGTTTTGCGGCGGCTCTTTAGATGCGGCAATGCTTTGATTGCTGTTGGCAGAAACTGCAGGTTTTGGACTGTTTGCAACAGCTACTTGCGCAGGCGCAGCTGCTGTTTTGCCTCCGATTACTGTTATTTTTATCGGCTCTGTTTTTTTAACTGTCTCTTTTTTGGAGTTTTTATCAAAGTATCTTAACTTTATTGGCGGGATTGTATAATTTTTATCCGCAATTATCGCTATTTTTTGGGTAAATACTCCGCCGTATTGAGAACCGTTAAATCCGCTTTTAACTTGCGGTTCATCACTGTAAACAATGGCATTTGGAATGTTTAAATTAAACTTTTTTACATCGTCAATATTGCCGGCACCTCTTACGGTAATTGTTAAATTAACCGGTTTATTGGCATAAACTTTTGTTTTATCAACCTTTGCTTTTATATCAAAATTGCCGTAAAGTTCTAAGTTGCCCGGCAGAGGTTTTGCATCTATTGTTACGGTGTTAGAGAGCACCTTTTTCCATACCAGATTTTCGCCGAAAATTGAGATATTCATTCCGCCAAACGGGTCGTAAGAATCCCTTTTAACCGTTGCATAGTGCGCAGTAATCGGACCTATTTTAATTTTGCCTGCCTGCTGTGCAAAGGCTAAAAAGCGGTATTTTTGCACAATATAATCCCCCTCTTGGGTTTTTTGGACATCACCTATTTGCTTAACCCAGAGATTGTCGAATTTGGGGGTGTCAATTTGGGCTTTTGCTATGTTAGCACTTGCTTTTAACTTTAAAACAAGCTCAATATTTACCGGCTCACCCACATAAGAGCTGTTTTTATCGGCTCTTATTTCCAAAAGCGCTTTAGCATTTGGGCGCGGGGCATTGGGGTTAAGCACAACAATTTTAATCGGTTTTGTCATATACTCTTTGCCGTCAATCTTAACCGCAAAGCTTGGGATTGTAACATTGCCTTCTGGAGTGAAGCTATACATTTTTGTAAGGGTTTTGCTTGCATTGCCGTTAATTATCACATAACTGGATGATGTCCCCGCTTCGCTCACATCCGCATTGCCTATTTTATCAATTTTTGGAAACTCAATATCGCCCCCGCTTGCTTTAATGCTAAAAACCACACTGTCGCCGGGATAAACTGCGCTTTTATTTACGCTGGCGCTCACCTCTGCACTAAATAGATAAAACGGTATTAAAATCAGTAAACTACCAAGGATTAACAGTTTTCTCATCGCTTTTTGCTCCTTTGTTTTGCAGCGGAATTAAAAGGGTTTTAATGCCCCTTTTATCCAGCATTTTATTATATTTTCTAAGCTCCATATCGCTTATTGGAACCTTTTTAACGCTTCCTAGCGCGCTTTTTTGCTTTTTCTTTTCGCCCTTTTTCTTTTGGGCGCTTTGGGCATTTTGTTTCTGCTCTTGCTCTTTTTTCTTTTCTTGCTTTTTCTGCCCGTTTTGGCTGTTTTGCTTTTGATTTTTGTTTTGGGCATTTTGCTTTTGGCTGTTTTTCTGCCCGTTTTGCTGTTGGTTTTTCTTTTGCTGATTGTTTTGTTTATTCTCTTTGCTGTTTTGTTTTTTATTTTGCTTATTCTGCCCGTTTTGATTCTGTTTATTTTGGTTTTTTTTATTTTGATTCTGTTTATTTTGATTCTGTTTATTTTGATTTTGCTTCTTTTGGTTCTGTTTTTGGTTTTTCTTATTCTGCTTATTCTTCTGCTTGTTTTTAAGCTTCTTTAACAGTTCCAAATTATAGCGCGTATCTTTATCCTCTTTAATTTTTAGCGCCTTTTCATACGCTTTTATTGCATCATCAATTTTACCAAGCTTCGCAAGTGTATTGCCCATATTGTGCAGTTTTTTAAACTCTAAAGCCTTATCGTTTACCGCTTTAAACTCACGCAAAGCCTCTTTATACCGCCCTGCCCTGTAATAAGCCTCGCCCAAATTGTAATGAAGCCTGCTATCTTTATCTTTAACTTTAGAGTAAGCCTCTATCGAAGCGTTATATTCCCCTTTAACAAAAGCCTCCTGCGCCTTTTTTATCTTAAAAACATCCGTTATACCGGCATTTAAGAAGCTTATTGTAAAGAGTATGGTTATTAGATATTTCATTGATTCTCCTTTTGGTTTTTAAAGGCTTTGCCTTTAAAAAGCTTAAAGCTAAAAGCATAAAGCATAAAGCTAACAAGGTAGCTTCGCATACAGAAAACGGATAACGGAAAACAGACAACAGAATTTATCCGTTTTCTGTTTTCAGCTTTCTGTTTTCCGAATGAAGCCGCACCATTGGCTTTTGGCTTTTAGCTTAAAGCTTTAAGCTTCACTCCCAACGGGAGTGAAAAAACCCCCATAAACAGCAACAAAACTGCAACTGCAAGCGGGTAAATAAAAAGTTCTCTTGTATCTTTTATTACCGTTTTGCCTCCGTTTTTGGCTTTGAATTTGGCTTTAATAATATTTGCCAGCTCTTTCATATCCCCTTTGCCGAGGCTATACTCCATATATGCGCCGCCGCTTTTTAGAGCCAGCTGTTTAATGGCGCGGTTTAAGCGGGTTATTACTATATTGCCGTTTTTGTCTTTTAAAATGCCGTTTTGGGTTTTTATTACATCCCCTTTAGGGGTTGCAACGGCGTAAACAAACACCTTAATATGGTTCTTTTTGGCATACTCTATCTCTTTACTGAAATCTTTGCTGTCACCCCCGTCGGTAAAAATCAGCAAAGCGCGGTTTTTGCTATCTTTTAACTGCTCTTTGGTTACAATCAGAGGCTGCATCAGGTCTGTTCCCTTTAGCGAAATATACTCTAAATTCATATTTTTAACCAGATACTTAAGCGTTGCAAAATCGTTTGTCAGGGGCGAGACCAAAAACGCCCTGCTGCTAAAGCCAATAACCCCAAAACGCCCCTTTTTAAAGTAATTTAGCAATTCAAAAAACTTTTGCTTAGAAAACTCCAGCCTGTTTGGATAAATATCCTGCGCCAGCATCGACTGCGAAATATCAAAAGCGGTCACCACATCCACAAACTCCTGTTTTACGGTTATTTCGCCATTATCAATTACCGGACGAGCCAGGGCGATTATACCAAAACTCAAAGCCCCCAAAAGCAGGTATCGCCGAAGCTTTGTGCTAAAACCCGAGCCTTTTTTTTGCATCTTTTTCCAAAGCTCTTTGCTAAAATAACTCTCCAGAGTCTTGCTCTTAGAATTAAGCAAAAAAACAAGCGCCAAAGGGATAATTAACAGCATTAAATACTCTACATTCTCAAATCTCATTTTTACCTTTCTTTAATTATCCATTATCCATTATCAATTATCAATTTTTCCTGTATCCAAATAAAATCAGCCCCAAAAGCAGCACAAGCCCAAGTGCCAGCGGGTATTGGAAATAGTAACTCTTTTTAACATATTTATTGGCTTTAAATTTGCTCTTTTCGAGTTTATCGATTTCGGCGTAAATTCTTTTTAGGGTTTGCACATCGCTTGCGCTGTAATATTTTCCGCCGGTTTTGTCTGCTATCTCTTTTAAAACCTGCGGGTTAAAATCACCCGGCACCCCTACCCCGATTGTATAAACTTTAATTCCATATTTTTGGGCTGTTTTTATTGCTACATCTAGCGGAATTGAGTTTGTATTATCCATTCCGTCTGTCAGCAAAATTGCAATTTTATTTTTGGCGCGGCTTGTTTTAAAAAGGCGGCTGCTTAAAAAGAGCGCTTCGTAAAGCGCTGTGCGGCGCATCCCTGCAATGCCCACATCAACCTGCTTTAAAAGGTTTATAAGGCTTTTTTTATCGTAAGTTAAAGGCACTGCCACATAGGCAAAATCGGCAAATATGGTAAGCCCGATTTTATCGTGCTTTCGCTTTTTTATGAAATCGAGCACAATATTTTTAACAATGCCAAACTTATTATATTCGCGCATTGAACCGCTGGCATCTAAAATCAGAGAAATCTCATACCCTTTTGTGTTTTCTATTTTAATCTCATCTTTTGTAATAGGGCTTGCCAGCGCAGTTATCAGCGCCGCTGCGCTTAAAACCTTAAGCAAAGTTACAAGCACCCCTTTGCCTTTAGAAGCGCTTGCAAGCATAGCACTGTTAGGAAAAAAGAGCGCCTGAACCTTCGGCTTGCAAAAATAAAGGCAGATAATAAACAGTCCCAATAGCGCGAAAACCCAAGGGTATTCAAATGTTATTTGCAAATTTTCTCCTTTTTTAAAAGCTTAAAGCTAAAAGCCGAAAGCTAAAAGCTAACAAGGTAGCTTCGCTTTCTTTTTTATGTGGCAAAGCCACAAATATTAAACGCGGCGCAGCCGCCCCTTGTTAGCTTTTAGCTTTCGGCTTAATGCTTTAAGCTTTTTATAAAACGCGGCGCAGCCGCACAATCAGCTTTTAGCTTTTTGCTTTAAGCTTTAAGCTTCTTAATCATTTCTTTCATTCTCTCAATATCTCCAGGCTCCAACGCGGTTACCTCTTTTTTATATTTATACTTTTCTAAATTTTTAAGCAAATGCTCCAACTCATCTTTGTGCTCTTTGTCAATCAGTTTTTGCGCATTGATGCTAAAAGTGTAAACAGCGTTTTTTGTGTCGCTGTAATTTATGTTTTTAAGCGCATTCAGCGCCAATTCTTTTTTAGTTAATTTTCGCCGTTTTTTCTTAAAGACAAAAAGATACAAAAGCGCAATCAAAAGCCCAAGCATCAGCAAACCGAGCCCCGCACCCGCGTATATGGCGGCTTCCTGCCAAAAAGTATCAATATGCACCGGCGCTTTTATATCTTTTAACTTTGCCAATTCGTTCATGTTCTTCCTTTTTGAAGCAAAAAGCTTAAAGCCGAAAGCTAAAAGCTGAAAGCCAACAAGGGGCGGCTTCATTCGGAAAACAGAAAGCTGAAAACAGAAAACGGATAAATTCCGTTGTCTGTTTTCTGTTATTTGTTTTCTGTATGCGAAGCTACCTTTTTAGCTCTCGGCTCTTTCCAAAACGCGGCGCAGCCGCACAATCAGCTTTGTGCTTTATGCTTACAGCTTTTAGCTCTTTTCAAAGCTACGCTTTGAAAAGCGATGCCATTTTCCCAAACGGGTCTTCATCTGTGTAAATTTTTACCGCTCCTATTTGATGTTTTAAAAAGTGCTCAAAGAGTTTTCTATCGTGCTCTTTTAGCTTTGCTTTGTAACTCTCTAGCACCGTTTTATCGGCGTTTATGTGTGTTGTTTTAAGCGTTGCGGTATCTATTAAATCGATTTCGCCGTTAAATTTGGGCTCCTCTTCGAAGCGGTCGCGCACTGCTATTGCGTAAACTTCGTGCCTGGCGCTTATTAGCGAAAAATCAAGCTCTTCTAAAAAGTCGCCTACGATAAATATTATCGACTTTTGCTTAATACTGTTTAGCAGATAATCGCTAAGCGCCCCGTAATTAACGCTTCTGCCCAAAACTTCAAGTTCCAGCGCCTTCTCCAGTGTGAGATAGAGCGAATTTAAATTTTTTGTCGGTTTGGTGCGCTCAATTTCGGCACTGTCGAAAAAAACCGCGCTGAATCTGTCGCTGTTTCTAATTGCCGAGTAGCCGACAAGCGTTAAAATTTCGCTCATAAGCTCCTGCTTTTGGCGCACGCTTCCAAAGTAAATATTTCCGCTAGCCATAAAGCAGAGCACAATATTTAATTCGCGCTCTTCGTTAAAAACATTAATATAGGGCTTTTGCTCCTTGGCGGTGACATTCCAGTTTATCTTTTTGACATCATCGCCGATTTGATACTCTTTTATTTCGCTAAAATCGAGCCCGTTGCCTTGGAAAACAGAGACATTATTACCGATATTCGCCCCAAAAAGGCGCTTTTTAGTTTTGATTATTATCTCTTTGGCTTTTTGTTTCATGGCAGCGGCAGGGTATCTAAAATTTTTCTAATCACCTCTTCGGTTGTAATGTTGGCAGCTTGCGCTTTATAATTTAAAACGATTCTATGGCGCAAAACATCAGGCACAACCGATGCAATATCTAGCGGAGTCACATAATCTTTGCCGTTAATGTAAGCGGTCGCTTTTGCCGCTTTGTAAATATTTATCGACGCCCTAGGGCTCGCGCCAAATTCAATATATTCAGCCAATTCGCCCAGACCATACTCTTTTGGCTCCCTGGTTGCGTAAATTATTGAGATAATATACTCCAAAAGCGCATCATCCATGTGGACTTGCTCTACCTCTTTTTGCATTGCAAAAATATCCTCTTTGCTGGCAACCTGCTTGATTTCTTGGGCGGTTTTGTCGGCTACTCTGCGGACAATTTCAAACTCTTCTTTAGGGGTGTTGTAACCCACTACAACCTTTAGCATAAAACGGTCTAGCTGGGCTTCTGGCAGCGGGTAGGTTCCCTCCTGCTCAACCGGGTTTTGGGTTGCCATTACCAAAAACGGGCGCTCGATTTTAAAGGTGCTGTCGCCAATTGTCACCTGGCGCTCCTGCATAACTTCTAAAAGCGCAGCCTGCACTTTCGCGGGGGCTCTGTTTATTTCGTCTGCCAAAAGCAGATTTGTAAAAACAGGTCCCTTTTTAATTTTAAACTCCCCCGTTTTTGGGTCGTAAATTTGAGTGCCGGTAATATCGCTTGGCAGCAAATCGGGCGTAAACTGCACCCTCTTAAAATCCAGCCCAAGCGCTTTAGATAGCGCATTAATCGCCGTAGTTTTAGCAAGCCCGGGCACCCCTTCTACCAAAATGTGCCCCTCTGTCAGCAGCCCGATAAGCATAGCATCAATCAAATGCCCATGCCCCACAACAATCTTGCCAACCTCTTGCTTAATAGCCTCGATTTTATTCATTGAATTCCTTTTGTGATAAAGCTTATAGCTTGGTGCTCAGAGCTTAGAAGCTAAAAAATCAAACTAATTATATATGACAATTATTAATAAAACATTAATAAATAGACTAAAGATAGTTGATTGTATCTGCATCAACTTTATTGGCACCTATAACAATAGGTGCCCTTAAGCTTTCGTTTTGAAGGAGTTAATTTTAGAATTATTGATAAAAATTGATTGGCATAGCAGAAAAGCCATTTGGATTTTAAGTTCTGCTCCCTGGCTTGACAGCTTTGCTGCCCTCTTTACACATTGGGCAATCTTCGGGTTTATAAATTTCAAATTCAAAATCGGCTAAAGAGAAAAAGGGTTTATCTTTTGGCAATTTGCAAGTCGGTTTTGCTTCTTTGGAGGTTCCGTATCTTTTACAAAATCCTCTGTTTGCCAAACCTGCAAAACCTACAACTTCAGCACCCAATTCTTCCATAATATCTGCAGCTTCAAGTGCTGAGCCCCCTGTTGTAATAATATCTTCGCACACTAATACTTTTTCGCCTTTTGCAACTTCAAAACCGCGCCTTAGCTGCATTACTCCTTCTTTTCTCTCAACAAAAATGGAGCGAATGCCCAATGCTCTTGCAAGCTCATAGCCTGCAATTATTCCTCCAAGCGCAGGCGCGCAGATTGTTTCTGCCTTAATGCCCGATTCTTTAATAATTTTTGCAAGCTCTTCGGCTAACATTTGAGCCTTTTTAGGGTCTTCTAAAACTTTAGCACTTTGAAGGTAATTTCTCGAGTGATGTCCGCTGCTTAAAATAAAATGCCCGCTCAAAAGTGCGTTTGATTCTTTATAAATTTTTTCTATATCCATAACTATACCTTCAAAATATCGGCTTCTTTTAGTTTCAAAGATGCATCAATCTGCTCAATATGTTCATCTGTTAATTTTTGAATTTTATCATGAGCTTTTTTGGCTTCATCTTCACTGATTTCTTTATCTTTTTCTAATCTTTTTATTTTATTATTTGCATCTTTACGAACATTTCTTACAGCAACTTTTGCCTTTTCTGCCATCGCTTTTGCCTGTTTGACAATCTGTTCTCTTTGCTCTACGGTCATTGGAGGGAAAAACAGTTTAATAAAATCACCGTCATTATTTGGATTTACTCCGATATTTGCTTGCTGAATTGCTTTTTCTATCTGCGGAAGCAAACTTTTTTCCCATGGATTAATAGCAATTGTTGTAGCATCTAAATTGGTAACGCTTCCAACCTGATTTAAAGGAGTTGGAGTTCCGTAATAATCAACTTTGATATGATCGACTATGGCAGTAGAAACTTTGCCTGTTCTTAGAGTCATAAACTCTTTTTTCATCGCCTCAATACTCTTTTTCATATGCTCAGATGTTTCATTATAAATCTTTTGCAGCATCTCTCATCCTTAGTATTATTTTTAGCGCTTATTTTATCTTTTTTTAGTTTTAAGAAAGTTGATAATTGACAGAATGAAAGAAAAATATAACTTGGTGGATGGTGAATAGTGAATAGTGAATAGTTGGTAGTTGATAGTTGGTGGTGGGTGGTTTTTATTTTCCGTTTTCCGAATGTAGGTGCGGCCGTGCCGCACAAATAAGGTAACTTATTTTGTAGAGTTATTTTCTGCCGTAGTGTTTGCTTCAGTTTTTTCTGCTGTTTTAGCATTTTCTGATGCAGCGGTTTTGTCAGCTTCTGCCGGAACTGTTTTATTGGCTTCTGCTGCAACTTTTTGTGTTGCGTTTGCTTCGCTTTTTGCAGCTGTAGTATTTTTTTCGGCTGCTGTTTTTAAAGGTGTTGTTGTATTTTTTTCGATTTTAAACGGAACTGCGGGAAT
>JALWKP010000093.1:1836-3968 GCA_027081355.1 Campylobacteraceae bacterium | reverse complement strand
GGTTTCACTAACTCTCCTTTAACATTTTTTTAGCAAGTTTTGCAATATCTTTTTTTGCGCTTTTTTTACCTATACGGCTGATTTTGCTTACATATTTTTCAAACAGTTCCTGGGAATTTACAGCTTCGTTTTTCGGTTCTAGCTTAATATACTCTCTGTTATACTGCAATATGTATCTATGGGTATTGTCTGCTAGCTGAGTAATTAAAATTTGCTGCAGCCTTTCGGAAATTTGGGTATCTTCTATCGGAATCATAAGTTCAATTCTTCTGTCTAAATTTCTAGGCATTAAGTCGGCGCTTGAAATGTAAGTTTGTATTTTAGTATGCTTAAAATAGTAAATTCTTGCGTGCTCTAAATATTTGCCCACAATCGAGCTGACTGTAATATTTTCGCTGACACCTTCGATATTAGGGCGTAAACAGCAAATTCCCCTAATTATCAAATCTATTTTGCACCCTGCCATAGAAGCTTTATAAAGCGCTTTTATAACGGTTCTATCAACCAAAGAGTTGGCTTTTAAAATAATACGCCCCTCTTTGCCGTAACTTGCCTCTTTTTCTATCAGGCGCAGCAGTTTAGGTTTAATTTGAGTCGGCGACATATATAAATTGTCAAGCTTTTTATACTCGGCAAAGCCTGTAAGCAGGTGGAAAAATTTAGTTGCATCGGAGCTGAATTTGGGGTTTGTAGTAAGCAGGCTTACATCGGAATATATTTTTGCGGTTGTGGGGTTGTAATTTCCGGTTGCAAAGTGCAGATAGCTTTTTAACTGCCCGTTTTTATACTTAATAACCTGCGCAATTTTTGCGTGCACCTTAAAGCCCGGAATCCCATAAACCACATGCGCGCCCGCACTCTCTAACTGCTTTGCCCATTTTAAGTTATTCTCTTCGTCAAAGCGCGCTCTAAGCTCTACTAGCACGGTTACCTGCTTGCCGCTGTTTACCGCTTCTATCAGCGCTTTTACAATAGGCGAATTTTGCCCCACGCGATAAAGCACCATTCTTATTGCAAATGTATCTTTATCATTGGCAGCATCTTTAATAAATTTAACAATCGGCTCGAAACTTTCGTAAGGCAAAAAGAGCATAATATCTTGCTTTTCCATCGCTTCGTAAACATCTTCGCTCTCTAGCGGAGGCAGGGTTCTTGGAATAAAATTAGGCGCCCTTAAGTGTGCCAAATCTTTATCGGCGACAATTTGCCAAAAAGAGCCCAAATTTAGAGGAATATGCTTATAGTAGTAAACATCTTTCTCTTTTATATCCAAATTTTTGCACAAAAATTCTACCAAAGATTCATCCGCATCGCCGTTTAACTCAAGGCGCACAATCGCCCCTTTGTTTCTGGAGCGCAAACCCTCTTCTAAAATTTCTAAGAAATCGTCTGCTTCTTCCTCTTCGATAGCCAAATCGGCATTTCTTGTAACCCTAAACGGCGTTGCTACAATAAGCTCATATCCCGGGAAAAGCTCGTTTATAAAATGTTCAACAATAGATTCTATGGGTATATAAATATTTCTGTATCTTATAAAGCGCGATAAAATTCTGGGAATTCGTATAAGCCCCTGCTTTGTCTGCCCGTTTTTTCCTTTTAAATGCAGGGCAATTCCGAAACTTAAATTGTTTAAATGCGGAAAAGGATGCGTCGCATCTACTGCAATCGGAATAATTATAGGGTAAATATTTTCAAAAAACTGCTCTTTTATTTTAGCTTTAATATTATCTTCTAAATCTTCGTAGCGATTAATTAATACACCGTTATCTTCTAATTCATTTAAAATATTTAAGTAGGTTTTTTCAAGCAGAGGCAATTCGGTTCTAAGGTAAGCTCTTATTGCTTCAAGCTGTTTTAAAGGGGTCAATTTATCCGCTCCGGTATCGTAAACCCCTGCTTTATACAAAGATTTTAATCCCGCAACCCTAATCATATAAAATTCATCTAAATTTGTCCCGTAAATTGCCAAAAACTTTAATTTATCAAGCGGAAGCAAATCTTCAAACGAAGCCTGGTTTAAAACTCTCGAATTAAACCTAAGCCACGAAAGTTCACGGTTAATATAAAAATCGGGATTATTTAAATCTATACCCATCTGTTTCCTTTATTCTAGTTGGCTAGAGGCTAGAGAC
>JALWKP010000093.1:0-1736 GCA_027081355.1 Campylobacteraceae bacterium | reverse complement strand
TAAATATCGGCTATGCCGTCTTTTGCTTTTAACTCATCGAGTTTTGAAAAATCGTAATGTTCTTTATCTAAATATAAAGTAGCCCTAAGTCCCGGGTTTCTCATACCAAAAATCCAAATTGCCCAAAAAATTGAAACTACAAGAACAAAAATAGAAATACCTTCAACGCTGAATCTTTCAAAAATTTTACCGGCAAGCGTTGCGCCTATGCCCATACCAACATACGCAAAAGTGTTTGCAACGCCAAGCGCAGCCCCTTTTTGGTGGGCTTTTGCAAATTTTGAAACAAAGCTTTGCAAAAGCGGTTCAAACATATTAAAGCCGATAAAGAAAAAGGTAACGCCCACGCCAAAGAGCCACAGCTTATGGCTAAAACCCATTAAAACAAATGCTATGGCAATTAAAGCAATAGAAGCCAAAAATACCTCTTTGCCCTTATTGTATTTTTCGCCAAAGACCGCCGAAGGTCCCATTGCAATTATACCAAAAAATACTGCCGGAAGGTAAACCTTCCAAAATTCGGCCATAGGCAGATGAAAAGTGTGCTTTAGCGCCATAGGAATTAGGAAAAATGCAATCGCCATTGTAGAACTGTGGAAAAGGAAAGTTATATACATCCTGACCAAATCTTTATCTTTAAAAACCGTTCTTACTTTTGCCTCTTCTTCGCTGAAGCTATGCTTGATTTTAGGAGGATTTGGAACAATTGTATATAATAAAATAATAGAAAGCGCTGCAAATACTGCAGTTAAATAAAAGAGCGAAGGAACACCTGCCATACTTCCAATAAGCGGTCCAAAAATCATTGAGCCTGTAAATGCCAGAGCAATTACCATACCCATAATAGCCATTGCGTGCCCTCTTTCGTCTTCGCGCACATGGTCGCTAATCATTGCAATAATTACCGAACCGATTGCCCCCGCACCTTGTAAAAAACGCCCAAACAAAAGCATATAAATATCGTTTGCCATTCCTGCAACAATAGAACCTATTCCAAAAATAACCAAGCCTATAAGAATAGAAGTTTTACGCCCTATCTTATCGCTTAATACCCCAAAAGGAACCTGAAATGTCGCTTGCGTTAAAGCGTATCCGCCTACTGCCAAACCTACAAGTGCCGGTGTTGCCCCTTTTAAAGAAGTAGCATATGCCGACAAAACCGAAATAACAATAAAGAGCCCCAAGAATCTAAGCCCGATAATCAAGCTTAAATGCCATACCTTTTTGATGATAACTTTCAATTTAAATCCTTAAAATGTGAAATTTTCTCGTATTATACATCGAAAATACTGTATAATAGCGATTATAAACATTAAATATTAAAGAAAGATTAATGAAAATAGTCGTAGCAAGTTCAAACCCGGGAAAATTAAGAGAAATTGAGGCTTTTTTAGGTTTTAAAGTAATTGCATTTAAAGATTTAACAGGCGATTTGGATATTGTAGAAGACGGCGCCACATTTGCACAAAATGCGCTTATTAAAGCCAGGGCAATTTACAATTTAATTGATAAAAACAAATATATTGTAATTTCTGACGATAGCGGAATAAGCATTGATGCATTAGGCGGAGAGCCAAACATTTACTCTGCAAGATATGCGGGTGAAAATGCCACAGACAAAGATAATTTGCAAAAAGCGGTAAATAAGCTGAAAGAACTTGGCTTAACAGAATCTAAAGCCCACTATACCGCAGCAATTGCAATTGTAAGCAAATGGGGCGAATATACGGTGCATG
>JALWKP010000092.1 GCA_027081355.1 Campylobacteraceae bacterium | reverse complement strand
TGTAGGCAGAGAGATTGAATATATTGTTTTTCCAGTAAACAGCGATACTAAAAAAGAGACAAAAAACTCTAATATAAGCATGCTGGCAGGTTCTTTAAATAAGTATGCCGATCCAAGCAAAAGAGAATTGGAAGATAAAGCTTGGGAACTTCATATTATGGATAAATTTGCAAAATGATTGTTTTGGATGCGAATTATATTTTAAGATTTCTGCTAAAAGATAATGAAAAGATGTATTCAATTGCTAAAGAGGTTATAAGCCAAAATAACTGTATTATTGATAATGAAGTATTGGCAGAAGTTGTATTTGTGCTGTTAAAAGTGTATAAAGTTACAAAAGCTGATATTAGAGAGATTTTAGAAAAATTTATATCTTTTGAAAATATTGTATTAAACGATAAAACTACTATTTCAAATGCTCTTAAAATATTTGAAGAAAATAATCTTGATTTTGTAGATGCTATATTATGTGCTAAATCTAAAAAATATATGGTTAAAACATTTGACAAAAAGCTGAATAAATGTATAAAAAATAAAAGCGATTTTTAATCCCCGCAAACGCGGGAATTCTAGAAATTATTAGTTTTTCTCTTGGTCAACAATTTTATTTTGAGCAATCCATGGCATCATTGCTCTTAATTTTTTGCCGGTTTTTTCGATTGGGTGCTCTTGCATTGCTCTTCTTTCTGCCGTCATTCTAGGATATCCGGCTTGACCTTCTAATATGAAATCTTTAGCAAATTTGCCGTTTTGGATCTCTTTTAAAATCTCTTTCATCGCTTTGCGGGACTCTTCATTTATAACGCGCGGACCGCTCCCTAGTTCCCATCGTCCCCGATGGGAACTCATACATCGGTTTATTATGCTTAAAGTATGCATTCCAATTGGGGACAATTGTAACGATAGAGAAATACGGGAAGAAGGATACCATCCAAAATTAATTCAGAATGAAAAGATGATGATAGAAAAGATAAACTATATCCACCAAAACCCTATAAAAAGAGGATATGTTGATAAAGCTGAACACTGGCGATATTCTAGTGCCAGGGATTATAAAGGAATTAAAGTTTTGCTGGATATTGAGAGGGTATGGTAAATTAAACTCTTAATATGCATCCCAAAGCTGGAGCTTTGGGACGAGAGAAAATCCCTTCTTATTGACAATCGGCTCAAAATATGATATGATTAATTGATTTAACCGGCTCATAAGGTGTAGTTATGAAAAATGTGAAAAAGTGGATATGGGAGCATGAGAGGTATCCTGAATTTGATTATGATTATAAAGGCTTTGCAGATTCAATTGCGGCTGTATTTCGCAATACCGGCCGGCTTGAGTATGCTGTTTACCTTCTGGAGAAGAAAAGCATTAACAGTTTTATAATAGATGCTTCGGCTGATGAAGCGGTGGAATCTTCTAAAATAGAAGGGGAAATTGTAGAAAGAGAGAGCGTCTGCTCTTCTATTAAAAAGAGATTAAATTTTACTTTTGATCATTCTCAAGACAAATCAAACAGATATACCGATGGATTAGCCGATATACTAATTGACAGCACTATTAATCACAAACCTCTTACAAAAGAGCGTCTGCACGGCTGGCACAATGCGCTTTTCCCCACAGGATACAGCGGCGGATATAAAATAGATGTTGCAAAGTATCGCAAAGGTGAGATGAGTGTAGTTTCAAAAAGAGGATACAGCGAAGTAACGCACTATATTGCCCCGCCTCACACAATGGTTGATGAAGAAATGAATAAACTTTTAAATTATATTAATTACAGTCAGGAAGACCCTTATATAAAAAGCGCTGTTGCCCATATCTGGTTTGTTTCTATTCACCCTTACGATGACGGCAACGGCAGAATTGCAAGGGCAATGGCAAATTATGTGCTCTCTAAAGAGCTGGGGCTGAATTATCACTATTTTTCCATATCTAAAGAGATAGAGAAGAATAAGAAAAACTATTATGAAATATTGGAAAAATCGCAAAATCTTTTTTATAATAAAGATTTTGATTTTACTGAGTGGATTAAGTGGCACACCGATATGGTTAATAATGCGATAGAAGCATCTTTAAAAGAGATTGAAAAAATAATTAAAAAAGCAAAATTTTGGGATAAAGCTCGAAATTTCCCGTTAAATAAAAGACAGATAAAGGTTTTAAACAAAATACTTGATATAGGAATAGAGAATTTTAAAGGCGGATTAAGCACAAAAAAATATGTAAATATCACTAAAACATCGATACCAACAGCAAAAAGAGATATTTCTAAACTGTTAAAATTTGGCTTAATAGAAAAAATAGAAGGAAGTGCGGGGCGCAATACAAGTTATATGCTTAAGATAGATTAAATTGATTGTTTTTCCCCTCGTCCCAAAGCTTCAGCTTTGGGATGGATACTGTAGATCAAACACCCCAAATAAAGCTCTTATAACCAAAAAAATGATAAACTACCTTTATGGGCACAAGCAGATACAAAATATACGAACCGACACATCCGCACTTTCTAACCTGCACAGTTTTGCATTGGCTTCCTATATTTACCAATAAAGAGAGTGTGCAAATAGTTATCGATAGTTTAAAATATTTACAAAAACAAGATAATATGAAAATATATGCTTATGTCATATTAGAAAACCACTTACACTTAATTGCAAGCAGTAACGATATTAGAAAAACTATGCAAAAGTTTAAATCCTATACCGCTTATGAATTGTTAAAACTCTTAAAAGAAAAAAATGCAAAAACTCTGCTAAATCAATTTTCTTTTTATAAAAAAGCTCATAAACAGCATACCGAGTATCAAATATGGGAAGAGGGATACCACCCTAAATTAATACAAAATGAAAAGATGATGATAGAAAAGATAAACTATATCCACCAAAACCCTATAAAAAGAGGATATGTTGATAAAGCTGAACACTGGCGATATTCTAGTGCCAGGGATTATAAAGGAGTTAAAGGTTTGCTGGATATTGAGAGGATATGGTAAAATTAAACTCTAGTATGCGTCCCAAAGCTGGAGCTTTGGGACAAGAGGAATTATCTACTATCACTATCACTATCACTATTCACTAACCACTAATCCCATAAAGCCTCAAAAGCGCGCTAGGCTGTGGTCTTCTATCTAGCCACTCTTTGTATAAGTCGCTCATATCTTTTACGGCGCCTTTTTCTAAAATATTCTCTTTATACTCTTTGGCTCTGGTTTTGTTGAATTCGCCGTTTGTTAGGCATTCGAAGAAGGCGTCGGCGCTGAAGACTTCGGCCCATTTGTAGCTGTAGTAGCCTGCTGCGTAGCCGCCGGCGAAGATGTGGGAGAAGCCGTGTTCGAAGCGGACATATTCGGGCACTTTAAGCAGGGCGGTTTTTTGGCGGATTTGGTTTAGCAAATCGTTTACTTCTTTGCCTTGGTAGAGTTTTTGGTGCAGTTTGAAATCGAAAAGCGCAAACTCTAGCTGGCGGAGCATAAACATTGCTGCCTGGAAGTTTTTGCTTGCTTTGATTTTTTCGAGCAGTTCTTGCGGAATCGGCTCTTTTGTTTTGTAGTGGAAGCCGAAGCGTTTTAATATTCCCTCTTCGTAAGCGAAGTTTTCTAAAAATTGTGACGGAAACTCTACCACATCCCAGCTTACCCCCTCTATGCCGCTGATGCTGCGCTCTGGCACTTTGCTAAAGAGGTGGTGGATTGCGTGCCCCATTTCGTGGAAGAGTGTTACTACATCATCGTGGCGCAGCAGGCTTGGTTGCTCTTTGCTTGCAGGCGAAAAGTTGGCAACTACAAATGCAGAGGCTAACTGCTCTTTGCCTTGGCTGTCGATATAATGGCTTTGCCAATTGTGCATCCAAGCGCCGCCTCTTTTGCTCTCGCGCGCTTCTAAATCGAAGTAAATTCTTGCAAATGTTTTGCCCTCTTGCGATATATCGTAAACCTTTACGCTCTCGTGCCAGATTGGGGCTTTTACGGCGTTAAACT
>JALWKP010000091.1 GCA_027081355.1 Campylobacteraceae bacterium | reverse complement strand
GTTAAAAATAGCGACTCTTTAGCTAAAGTTTATCAGCTGTTGGATACCAAATTGGCGTTAGAAGCTGATGAGAATGAGGTTAATCAGCTTTTTCAGCGGATTGTAAATGATTCGTTTAATATGCTTTCAGAAAAAATTGCAAACGGCGAAAAGCTGGATTTGTCTAAGCCCGATGAGTGGGCGGGTGCGCGCGGGATGTATGAGCACGCTATTGAAAGATACAGCGCTAACGATAAAAAAGCAGCGCAGGAACTTTTTTTGGCTTTGAGTTACTTGATAGACAATACCGAGATAAAAGATGCAATGATGCTTCACACCGCAGCAGTCGGCAAGGGTTACAGCTTTGATGATTTTATGGAAAAATTAACAAAGATAAGCGATTTGGATTTTAATAACCCAATGAGCGTTTTTATTACAAACTTTGTTCAGCCTGTTGATATTTTGCTTGAAATGATGAAAGACGAAGTAGAAAAACTGCAGGCGAGACTGGATAAATTGGAACAAGCGAGAAAAGCTTAAAGCAAAAAGCTTAAAGCTTTAAGCTTTCGGCTTTAAGCTTTTTGCTTCTTTGAAAGGAAAATAATGCATATACACTTTATCGGAATCGGAGGTATCGGGCTTTCGGCTTTGGCTAAGTTTTTAGCGGGGCAGGGAGTTAAGATTAGCGGCAGCGATATTGCAAAGAGTGAAATTACCGATGATTTGGCTATAAATTACGGTGCTCAAATTACTATTCCGCACCACCCGGATGCGGTTGAAGGGGCGGATATGGTTATTCACTCTGCAATTATACGCCCAAATAATGTGGAGTATAAAAGAGCAAAAGAGCTTGGCATAGAGCTTCTCGCAAGAAAAGAGGCACTCAAATTTATTTTAAAAGATAAAAAGGTTTACGCAGTTGCGGGGGCGCACGGCAAAAGCACAACTTCTGCGATTTTAGCTTCGATTTTGCAAGAGAGCAATGCGTTAATCGGGGCTATTAGTAAAGAGTTTAAATCGAATGTGCGCACTTTTGAAAACTCCGAAGTGGTTTTTGAAGCAGACGAGAGCGATGCAAGCTTTTTAAACTCTAACCCGTATTTGGCAATAGTAACCAATGTTGAGCCCGAGCATATGGAGTATTACGAGTATGACGAAGAGCGTTTTTATAACACTTACCGCCAATTTTTAGAGCTGGCTAAAATTAGGGTTTTAAACGGCGAAGATGAGTTTTTGGCAAAACAGGATGACTTGGAAAATATCTATTTATACCCGTCAAAAGATATTAAAAGCGTTGAGTATGTCTTAATTGAGGGCGAGCCGCATACCCGTTTTGAATTAAAAGATTACGGCAAATTCGATGTATTCGGGCTTGGATACCATATTGCAATAGATGCTGCGCTGGCTGTTATAGCAGCGCTTGAGCTTGGTTTGGATTTGGAGCAGATTAGAAGCAATCTTCTTAGATACAAAGGGATTAAAAAGCGCTTTGATGTTATTCAGAAAAACGGGATGGTTGTTATTGACGACTACGGACACCATCCGACCGAAATTAAAGCTACGCTCGAATCTGTAAGAGAATATGCAAGATTGCTCGGTGTTAAAAAAATTTACGCAATTTGGCAGCCGCATAAATATACCCGAACAATCGATAACCTGCAAGGTTTTGTAGAGTGTTTCGACGGGGTTGATGAACTTACGATTTTGCCGATTTGGGCAGCGGGCGAAGTTAAAATCGATATTGATTTAAAAGGGGCATTCAGGCGCTATTCGCCGTTTATGGCAAACAGAGTCACCCGCCGAGACAATAAAGTGCTGGTTTTAGATGAAAACGGTGAAGTTATGAGAAAATATAAAGACGGCATAGTAGCAGCTTTTGGCGCGGGCGATATTACATATCAGATAAGAGGTGAAAAGTAGGGTCGGTTTACCGACCAATTTCCTCGTTTCCTCGTTCCGCTTCTCCCGATGCGGAATGCATACTCCCATCGAGGAGCACCATATAAGTCATCAATAACCGCATAAATCAAAACAACGCAAAGCCAATCAGCAGTAACGCTCCACATCAGGAGATATAGAGCGAGTTTAGCAAAGAAGAATTGATATTTTATAATGCCGTAATTTGGGTCTGCTATTGTGCAGTGGTCTCTGTAATAGTGGTGCAACTATTGCGAAATTGTAGCTTTATGGTATAATATGCAAAAAGTAAGGAAAAAATAGATGGAGGATATTCGTTATAAGCAGAGATTTGAAAATTTTGAAAAATCTTTTTTAAAACTGCAAGATGCTTTAGATATTGTAGAGCCTTCTGATATTGAAAAAGCAGGCATTATACAATATTTTGAAATATCTTTTGAGTTGTCTTGGAAGCTGATGAAAGATTATCTTCTCTATCTTGGCTATGATGTTAATTCTCCCAGAGAATCTATAAAAAGAGCATTCTCTATTGGTTTAATTGAAAATGGAGAAGAGTGGCTAAATGCTTTAATAGATAGAAACCTAACCGTGCATACGTATGACCAAGAGCAAGCAGATGAAATTTATAAAAAAATTGCAAATGTGTATTATAAGCTTTTACAAAATCTGTATAATAAATTCAAGGATTTATAATGTATGGATTAAAGCGTTCTGAAATAGAGCAGATAAAAGCCAAACTAGAAAAGATTGGAATTAAAAATCCAATACTGTTTGGTTCAAGAGCAAAAGGGAGCCACAAGAGAGGGAGCGATGTAGATTTAGCTGTAATTGGTGATGAAAAAAGAGCCAATTATGAGTTGAATGAAGAGACAAATATGCCATACTTTTTTGATGTGGTAAATATAAAGAAGATAAAAAACAGAAATTTACTTGAGCATATACAAAGGGTTGGTAAAACTTTATAAATCCAAAATTCCTTCGTTCTTTCTGCCATAAATCCCAACTATTTTATCTTTGGAATTAATAATATCACTAAACAAAAAATACTTATATTTAGGCAGAGGGCTATTAATTTTAATATACGATAATCTTTTTAAACTGTTTAACAAAGAATCCAATTTATATTCTTGACTGTATTTTTTATTAGATAGCATAGCATAAAAAGATTTATTTTGTAAATATGAAAAATAAAAAGTTTCCAATAACACTCAATATCAGGAGATATGGAGCAAGAAGAATACTATCAAAGAAAACCTTGACTTTATATAACACTATATGTCATACTATTATATGATTAAAAGTTTTAAAGATAAAGAGAGTAAAGAGTTTTACATAACAGACAAAAGTAAAAAACTGCCTCCAAGTATTCATAAAACTGCACTTAGAAAATTGGATTACTTAAACAGTGCTTATACACTGGATGACTTAAAAATACCTCCGGCTAACCGTTTAGAAAAGTTAAAAGAAGATTTGCAAGAGTATTATTCTATACGGATAAACAAGCAGTATAGAGTTGTTTTTAAATTTATTAACGGTGATGCTTACGATGTAAGTATTGCAGATTATCACTAAGGAGAAAAAATTATGATAGAGTTACAAAGAGAGCCTACTCATCCGGGAGAGATATTAAAAGAGGAGTTTTTAGAACCATTAAATATTTCGCAAACTAAATTAGCCAAAGAGCTGCATACCTCATTTCGTGCTATTAATGAATTGGTAAATGCAAAACGGGGCATAACAACAGAAATGGCGCTAAAACTTGCCAAATTCTTTGGAACTACCCCGCAACTATGGCTGAATTTGCAAAACAGCTACAATTTATACAAAGTTTCAAAAAAGAAAAGAGATATATTAAACAGCATTCAGACTATAGAAGATATAGCATAAAGTTCTCCTCATTCCTCATCTTACGAAGAAATACTACAAGCCATAAACAACCGCATAGTTCAAAACAACACAAAGCCAATCAGCATCAGAAGATATGGAGCGAGGTTAGTGGAATTTTTATTTTTTACCGATAATAATACAAAGTTTATCAATAAAAAAATCATTACTATAAACTACTGGTTTGCATAAATTCATTGTCTTGAAATTTATATAATGATT
>JALWKP010000090.1 GCA_027081355.1 Campylobacteraceae bacterium | reverse complement strand
TTATTGTCTTTCATATGGTCTTTGTCGTCAAAGCCGCCTTTGTGCCCGTCGCCATTGTGGGTTTTATTATTGTCCATACCGCCTTTTGTGCCGTTATTATCTGCTTTTTCTCCGCCTTTATGTTCATGAGATTCATCTCCTTCACCATCGCCGCTATTGCCGTGCATTCCAAAGTCAAATCCATTGCCGCCGTTAAAATTGCCTCTGTCATGAATATGTTTTTTTACTATCGGATTTTCTTTAATATGTTCTTTGACTTTATCTAGCATACCTTTTTTAATATCTTGCTCAACCGCCGTAGCATTTGCATCTCCGTCAGATACAGCAATAACTGCCGAAACCAACTTATCAGCTGTTGCATTTTCGTCGCCGTTTTCTACCATATCGTGTGCGGTATTAATAACTTTAATTACATTAAGAACATTTTTTGTAATATTATCTTCGCTTACTTCCGCCTCTTGAGATGCCTCATCAATAGTATCGATTATAGCTGCTTGCAAATCTGATACCGTATCTGTTTTATCCATAACTCTTTTAATTAAAGAAAGTTTAATTTTACTTGTAACTTCTGTAACATTTTTATCTTTGTTTCTTGCTTCTTTTGCAAGCATAGCAACAGCATCGCTAATTGCAACTAAAGCTTTAAGCTGCTCATTGTCTGGATTTTTAATTAAATCTATTTTAGCTTTTACCGGGTCGAAATTTTTAAACTCTTCATACGCTTTGGTATCATTTTGCTCAAGCGCCAAAGTTGCAAGCTGATTTGCAATTCCGTCTATCCCCTTAGCTTTAAGAGCCATTCTAATTATCTGGTCTTTGCTTGATAATACGCCGTCTCCGTCTGTATCTACAATAGCATCTCCAGGAATATACACTGTCGCATCAGATAAATTTAAATCTTTTGGAATCCCTTTAAATACAATTGTTCCATTCTCTTCAACATCAGTTGTATTAAATTCCTGATTTCCTGCTTTCATTGTTGCAGCACTTTGCAAAGCAACAACATAAGCATCCGAAGCTCTTACTTTAGCAGATTTTGTATTGCTGCTGTTTGCACTCCCTTGTGCACCGTTTGTATTTGAATTTGTATCATCCGTTTGACATCCAGATAAAACAATCGCTGCTGCAATAGACAATGCACCAATCATACCGTTAATTTTTTTCATATTTACTCCCTAAAATATTTTTTTGTGGCACAATTATAACATATTTTTTTAATAGATAGTGAAAATATGGCATATTTTTAATAAAAATGTTAAAAATATGTTTTCTACTCATATTATTTACCTATCAACTCAGGAAATCTCTTGTGCAAATCAGCTTTTAAAAAATCATTTGCGTGGCTGTTTAATATTTTAACTGTTCCATCTTTAAGCATTTCCAGCGCTTCTTCTTTTTTGTTTAAATCATACAGCAATACAGCATAATAACCTATGCAAATTGCTATTGAAATCCAAAATACCGGATTTTCTGCATATGCTTCAATTGCTTGCATCATTTTTTGGTAATATTTTTCTGCAACTTCCAAATTTTTATGCGAATAAGCGATATTTCCCAATGTAAAATAATAATTAATTTCACCGTATTTTGGCAATTCTTCTAAAACTACACTTTTAAGCATAATATTAGCATACCTTACATCTCCAAATTCGCTGTTAAACATTGCCAAATCAATAGCTGTCATACTTCCGGGATTTTCATTATAAGCATTTTGCAACTCGTTTAAGCAGTTTTCATAATCTTTAGCTTCGTAATATATCATAGCTTTATTGTGCTCATAGATACCGGGAGCGCTTTCCTTAAACTGCTCTTTGCCCTCTTCCAAAATTGCTAAAGCATAATTAATATGTCCTTTTGATGCCAATATTTTAGCTTTATAAAAATTTAATTGAGAAATAACCTTCTCATTTGAAATTATTTTTTGTAATTTTTTAATTAATGTTAAAGCTTCTATCTCATTGCCAAAAGTAATTTCGCGCAAAATTTTCTCGAATAATTTAGTTGTTCTGTAACTATACAGCCAAACTATAACATTAAATGCAAGCAGTAAAAAACCCGACACAGCAGCAATTTTACTAGGCAAAATCACCCCTACCGTAATTAAAAAAATCGCAATCGTTAAAAATGCTTTATTTATTGTTAAAAATTGTAAAATAGAGTTGTAAACTGTCGGTTTTTTTAAGCTTTGTGCCTCAAATTTTGCAAGTGTATTTAGCGTTTTATCATCCAATTTTTCAATAATTTCTCTATTAGAAAACATTATATCACTTAAAAATTCTATCTCTTTAAACCCCTCTCTTTTCAATTTTGCCAAAGCGTGCTTATTGCTTGTTGCGCTAATATATTCTGTAACTTCTCTACCATTTTTATCAATTGCTCTAAAAGCTACTTTTTTCATCTATACTCCCAAATTATGTAATTATTATGGCAATTTTAGCAGAATTTGCTTAATATATGGCAAAAATATGTCAATTTGTGAGGAAGTGTATTTTTGTAACTGGCGTAAAAATTTTTAAAAAATTTATAAATCTCTGATTTTTTAGAGTTATTTTCGCTTACTAACTGCATAATACCGATATATTTTACAAACAGCATTTTTTGACTTTGTAACTGTATAGTGATAAAATTAGCAAATATTATATTTTTGAGGAGTTATGGTGGGTGTAAAAAACTTTTTTTTAACAGGCAGATTGGAATTTCCCAAAGCTATTATCAAAAGAGACGGAAAAAGAGTTGTTTTTGAAGCATATAAAATAGAAGATGCGATAAAAGCGGCGTTTAATAGCGTCTCGGTGCCGTATGACAAGCGGGTTTTCGAATCGGTTTTGGTAAAAATCTCTTTCGAACCGATTAAAGCGGTAGAAGAGATTCAAGATATAATCGAGTATGAACTCTTTCACACCGGTTATTTTGAGGTGGCAAAATCGTTTATTACCTACCGCTTTTTGCACAAAATGCAGCGCGAGCAAATTGCAGGCATAGAGCCCGATACCACTTTCGTAAATTCCACCGCAAGCGTGCTTGAATATATAGATAAAAGCGATTGGCGAATTAATGCAAATGCCAATACGGGTTACTCAAATGCGGGGCTTGTTAATAATTTGGCAGGCAAAGTTATTGCAAACTTTTGGCTAGATAAAATTTACTCTAAAGAAGAGGGCTATGCGCATCGCGACGGCGATTACCATATTCACGATTTAGACTGCCTTACCGGCTACTGCGCAGGCTGGAGTTTAAGGGTGCTTTTAAACGAAGGGTTTAACGGCGTCAGGGGGCGTATAGAGAGCGCGCCGCCAAACCACTTTAGAACGGCGCTTGGGCAGATGGCAAACTTTTTGGGCATACTTCAGAGCGAATGGGCGGGGGCGCAGGCTTTTAGCTCGTTTGACACTTACTTAGCGCCGTATGTTTTTAAAGACAAACTTAGTTTCGAAGAGATTAAAGAGGCAATTCAAAGCTTTGTTTACAACTTAAATGTGCCCGCAAGATGGGGGCAGTCGCCGTTTACAAATATTACGCTTGATTGGACGGTTCCGCAAGATTTGCAAGAGCAGTTCCCGACAAGAGAAGACAAGCATCTGCTTAAAGGTGTTGAAGATAGCAAACTTTTGCAAGAGGCAAGAGCAAGAGGCGCAAAGAGTCTGGAAGATTTGCGTTATAAGCATTTTCAAAAAGAGATGAATTTAATAAACCGCGCATTTTACGAAGTTATGACAGAGGGCGATAGAAATTCGCAGCCTTTTACCTTCCCGATTCCTACGGTAAATATTACCGAAGATTTCGACTGGGACGGCGAAAATACGGATATTTTATTTGAAAATACGGCAAAAATCGGCTCTTCTTATTTTCAAAATTTTATCGGCAGCCAATATATAAAAGACCCAAAAACCGGCGAGCTTAAGGAAAACCCCGACGCTTACAAACCAAATGCGGTGCGGAGTATGTGCTGCCGCTTGCAGCTTGATTTGCGCGAACTCTTAAAACGCGGAAACGGGCTTTTTGGAAGCGCCGAAATGA
>JALWKP010000089.1 GCA_027081355.1 Campylobacteraceae bacterium | reverse complement strand
TTTCCCGCTTCCGCCATAAGCTTCACTATAAGCATCAACCAATCTATATCCGTTAAATCTATCTATATCGGTATTTTGTTTTGCTCTGATAACAGGCAGTGTTTTAAAATTTATCTGCTTTAAAAAGATGCTATCAACATCAAAATGAATTTGTGCAATATCTATTTGGCTAATTTGGCTCGCTTGAGTGATTTCTTCTGCTGTGCACTCTACAAACAGTCCCAATTTTTGCACAAAAGGCGGCAACTTTTCAATGATTTTGGCTGTTTGCCCATAGCTTATACAGCGAGGTGATTTTTTATAAAATACAAACCCTAAAGCATCAGCGCCAGCTTCGCATGCAAACATGGCATCATCATAATTTGTAATTCCGCAAATTTTAACTCGCAAATTAAACCTTTAATGAATCTATCGCAGTTTTAACCCCTTGCGGGTGTTTAAATACATAACTTCCCGCAACTGCAATATCAACCCCGGCATTTTTAATTTGTGAAATATTTTTATCGCTGACTCCGCCGTCTATTTCTATTTTGCAATCAGGGTTTCGTTTTAAAATTAACTCTTTTAATTTTACAGCTTTTTCTAACACATTCGGTATAAATTTCTGCCCGCCAAAACCGGGGTTTACACTCATTAAAAGCACCATATCAAGATATTCAAGCAGATACTCAACACTCTGCACAGGTGTGTGCGGATTTAACACAACTGCCGGTTTTATCCCCAAATTTCTTATCTTTTGCGCCAAACGGTTTGCATGCACTTCGCTTTCGATATGAAAAGAGATGTATTCAGGTTTAAGCGGCGCAAATATGTCAACAAAAAAGTCATTGTTTTGAACCATTAAATGCACATCTAAAGGTTTAGTTGCCGCTTTTGCAACCGATTCTGCCACCAGCGGACCGATTGTTAAATTGGGAACAAAATGTCCATCCATCACATCAATATGCACCAAATCACAACCCGCATTGCAAATTGCTTTTATATCATTTGCCAAATTTCCAAAATCTGCCGAAAGAATGCTGGGAGCCACTAACATCAACTACCTTTAAACTGGTTATAAAATATGTGTAAGATTATATCTAAATTTAACTTGTAACATAGATTAAGAAAAAAAAATTATAAAAATACTAAGTTTGACATATTTTTAATCAAAGATTAAATTCTTGTATTGGCTTTGAAAGTGCAAGATAGCTTATAGAGACTGCTGCACAATAATAAATCCAAATTAAGGCACTGTAAAATATTATAAATCAAAAAAATTACCCTAGCATAGCTTTTGCCAGGCTTTCGAGCAATTTATTTAATTTCTGATATTTTCTATCACCATACTTTGGAACTAGCTATGATATTTATCAGTCAGGTTTGCAGCTTGGATTTAAGCTGTATAGCAATTCTATTTCTTGCGGCCAGATAGTTTCGTCTATTGTTTCTAAAATCAGGGGGATATTGTTCATTCGTTCATCATTCATAATAAATTTAAATGCATCCAAGCCTATTTCGCCTTTGCCTATGCTTTGATGCCTATCAACTCTGCTTCCTAAGCCGGCTTTTGAATCATTTAAATGCATTCCGCGTAAATATTTAAATCCGACTATTTTATCAAATTCATTCATTGTTTTTTCATAAGCTTCATGGGTGCGCAAATCATAGCCGGAAGCAAATGTATGGGCGGTATCTAAACATACGCCTACTCTTGATTTATCTTTGCATTTTTCAATTAGGTAAGCCAAATGCTCAAATTTATATCCCAAATTGCTTCCTTGCCCTGCCGTATTTTCAATAACCAAAACAACATCGCTTCCTTTAGTTTCTTCGATTGCTAAATTCATTGACTCTGCAATCAAGTTTAAGCATTCATACTCTGCTGCTTCTATCAATTCTGTATAATTGTCTGCTCTTTTAGAAAATTTTTGCAAATGGCTGCCGGGATGAAAATTTAAAAGTTTTAATCCAAGTTCTTTGCATCTGTTAAGTTCATCTGTAAATGCAGTGCGCGATTTTTCCAGTTTTTCTTTATCTGGCGCTCCTAAATTAATTAAATAACTGTCATGCGGTAAAATATGTTCAAAAGAGATGCCGGAATTTTTTAAATTTATTTTAAATTCATCAATACTTTGTAAAGAAATCGGTTTTGCTTTCCACTGTCTTTGATTTTTTGTAAACATAGCAAAAGCTTTTGCACCTATTTTTACTGCATTTAAAGGGGCGTTTTCTACCCCGCCGCTTATACTTACATGAGCGCCTACATATTTAAACATAAATTGCCTTTTTAAATGAAATTATTGCCAAATTTAGATTAGAAAAAGAAGTGTTAAATAAGCAGTATGTAAAAAATTTACATACTAAGAAGAATAAAAGATAGCACTAAAGCATTCGTTTTTTTTGCAAATTTTGCAACCTTATGTGTAAGCTGTTTCATATCCCCCTCCTAGCTTTCCTATTTTTTATTAAGAATCAAGATTTTTTGGCTAATCTTGTTTTCTTTATAAAATAATACACAAAAATTGCTTAATAAATAAATATAGATATATTCAATAAAAATAGTAAAAATTAATTAAAAATATTGATTTATATTGATACTTCATATTTTAATACCGTTTTATGTATATAAAATATTTATACACATTTAAAAGTATCGATTTTATCTACAATTCACACATTTTTTAAGTAAAATATTTTTTCTTTTGCTGTTTCAAAAGGTAACATATAACTATTTCTGATTTTAAAGGAAATACATTCTAATAATGGCGCAATTCAAAATTAGAAGCTTGTAATATTTTTGTAATTTATATTTTTTTCTATCTAATGAATATAATAACATTATTCCATAATAAACATTGTGCTATACTCTGCTTTATGAAAAAATTAAAATTAACCTTTAAAATAATATTAATACTTATATCCATATCTTCTGTCAGTTTGCAAGCGGATGACGCAAATAATACAATTGTGTTAAAAGTCGGAACAAAAATAGCTCCGCCGTTTGCTATGAAAACACCCGACGGCAAATGGGAAGGCATAAGTATAGAATTGTGGGATTTAATAGCCAAAAAGCTTGGAATTAAATATGAATTGCAAGAGCGTGATTTGGCTGGTCTTTTATCTGATATTGCCAATAAAAAACTTGATATCGGCATCGCAGCAATAACTATTACGCCAGATAGGGAAAAGGTTATGGATTTTAGCCATAGCTATTATACAACTTGGCTCAGTATTGCCGTGCCAAAGAAAAAAGACAATTTACAAACGCTTATTAAAAGTATTTTTACTCTAAATCTTTTATTTATAGTGCTTGCAATTTTATCATCGTTAGTTGTTATTGGTGTTCTTATCTGGTTTACAGAACACAAAAAAAACCCTGATGTATTTGATCCAAACCCTGTTAAAGGAATCGGAAATGCAATTTGGTGGGCGGCAGCGACTATGACTTTTTTGGGAGATAAAAATATTTCTTTAAAAACGGTCAGCGGCAGGGTAATTGCTCTGTTTTGGATGATTACTTCTTTTATTTTATTAGCTTCTATAATTGCAGCTTTTACCTTTATATTGACCCAAAACAATGTAGATGGAAAAATTTTATCTGAAAAAGATTTAAACAAAGGTAAAATTGCAACAGTCAGCTGCTCTGTAAGCGAACACTACTTAAACAGTAAAGGAATTTATCCTAAAATTTATACATCAATTCAAGACGGATTAGCCTCTGTCATTAATAAGAAAAGCGATGCAATGGTTTATGACGCTCCTCTTTTAAAATATTATATAAATAAAAAATTTTCTAAAAATCTGGTCTTAATAGACAGAAAATTTGAAGCTCAAAATTACAGTATAGCAATGCAAGAGGGCAGCCCTCTGCAAGAAAAAATAAACAGAGCTCTTTTGGAAATCATTTTTTCAAAGCAATGGCAAAAAATTTTGCATAAATATTTAGATAATTAAGAAACTATTTGGTCAATAAATCCCTAATAACTTTAGGGTAAATTCTATGCTCTATCTCTTTAATTTTATTATTAAATTCCTCCCAAGTCAAACCGCTGCTGTTAAAACACTCTTGAGCTAAAATTCTTCCGCTGTCTAATTCGTTGCTAACTTGGTGAACAGTTACCCCTGCTGCTTTCATATCGCTTTGAAAGCTTCTTTCTATTGCTTTTGCACCTTTAAAAAGAGGCAGCAATGATGGATGGATATTTATAATTAGTTCAAAAGAATCGACAAATATCGGTGTTAAAATGCGCATAAAACCTGCTAAGACTATCAAATCCGGCTTATAAGGCTTTAATAGCTCCACAAGAGCTTTGTCATACTCTTTGCGGGTTTTAAATTTTGTATGTTCTAATATTTCTACTTTTATATTAAATTTTTTAGCTCTTATAATTCCATAAGCATTTTTATTGTTAGTAAGAGCGCAAACTATTTTTATATCTTTGCTGTCTTTTAAATTTTTTGCAATTGCTTCAAGATTTGTTCCGTTTCCGCTAAATAAAATAACTATATTTTTCATATCTGCTTTGCCTTTTTTAAAAATAGTTTCAGTGCTTTTTTCTCTTTATAATTTAATTTATAATTAATATGCTTTAAATACCAGCTTAAATCTTTTGGGTTTAAGCCTTTTGCAGCAGCAGCTTTTTTTAAATAATATTGTGGAATTTTTTGTGCTTTGCTTGCAAATTTTTTAGCAATTTTTTTTATTGTTTTCCCATTTTTATTGTAACAGAGTCTGGCAAATACAAACGGTAAATTCGTTCTTTTTTTCCATTCTAAGCTTAAATCGCAAAAATTGTTGCTATTGCTGTTTTGTAAATAATATTTTAATGCCTTGTCGCCTATTATAACTTTTCCTTTTATGTTTAAAAGCTTAGCCAGCACGTTGGAAGTATCAGATTCACTGTCAAATACCTGTTCGCCTTTTAAAGACAATACGCTGTAAACAGCTCCGTCAGCTAATATTCCCAAATCGACACATTTTTTATTTTTACTTTTTATGCTTGATATAAATGCAGCATCTATTTTTCTTTTTTTAAAAGCTCTGTTTATTTGGCTTGGAACTCCGCGTTTGTAAGTAATTATCTGCTTTTGCTGGCTGTTTTTTAACTCTTTTTTTATAAATATATGAAAAGGAAGCAAATTTAAATAAGAAATTGAGCCAAAAATAACCATAAGGTCCCTAAAAACTTTTAAAAAATTTTATCATAATATGATTAAAAACAGGATTATTCTATTTTACTCCAGAACCATTTCATAAGAATTGTTGCGCCTGCTGTTGATAATATAACATTTAAAATTATCAATTTTAAATCGCCTGCCGAAGGCATTGTAAATAAGTCCTGTCCTAAATTTGGAGAGCTGTAAAGATTAAAAAAGGTAAAAACTTTATCTATCGCCCAATATATGCCGTATGCAAATAAGTTAAAATAGATAAATTTTGCAAAAGAACCCATATGCTTTTTCCTTCATTAAAAACTGTTTACCGTAAGTTTAGAAAAATTATCCAAATAATTCCAAAAGCTTTTAAGAGCCTCATTATCAATATTTTCCAATTCATTTAAAGCTTCTCTCATAGTTCCCAGCCACTCAATTCTTGCTTTTTCATTTATAGAAAAATCATCGTGAAACTTAATCATATACTCATTTAAATCCATACCGCCGGCTTCTTTATAAACTTTTGGACCGCCGCATATTTGGATAAAAAAATTAGAATTTTTAATCTTTACTTGTTCAAATTCATCTTCGTCTTGAGGGAAAAAGTGGGCGATATTGCTTTCGTAAATTTTATCATAAAAGTTATACATAAGTTTTCTCATACCCTTTTCTCCTCCGATTGCCTCATAAAAATCTTTGGCAGGATTTGAAAAGTTTACTTTTTCTCCTTTTGTAATTTTTGTTATTTTTAAATCCATAAAATTCCTTGTTTTTATATTGATAATACCAAATTATTATAAATTTTACCTTTGCATAAAACTATTCATCGCAATAAATTTTGCCCAGACAGCTGTAATATTCTGTTCTTCTGTCTCGCATAAACGGCCAAATATCACGCACTTCTTTGCTGCGTTTTAAATTTAAACTGGCTGTTAAAGTTTGCTCTGCGGTATTGGCACGGGTCAAAAATTCTCCTTGAGGACCGCAAATAAACGAATTGCCCCAAAATCTAATGCCATTAAGCACACTGCTGCTGTCTTTTTCAAAACCGCAGCGGTTGCAGCTTATTAAATGCACGCCGTTAGCTATTGCGTGGGCTCTTTGAATTGTAATCCAGGCATCAAGCTGTCTCATCTTTTCATCTTCGCTGTCTTCATCAAACCATCCGATAGCTGTTGGATAAATTAAAATTTCAGCCCCCTTAAGCGCCATTATACGGGCAGCTTCCGGGAACCATTGGTCCCAGCAGACAAGAACGCCAAGCCGTCCGGCACTTGTGTTTATAGGTTCAAAGCCTAAATCTCCAGGAGTAAAATAAAATTTTTCATAAAAACCCGGGTCATCTGGGATATGCATTTTTCTATATTTGCCTGCAATTTTGCCATTGTCAAAAACAACTGCCGTATTATGGTAAAGCCCCGGTGCCCTCTGCTCAAAAAGAGAAGTTACCAGCACAACTTTAAACTCTTTTGAAATTTCAGACCAAAACTCAATATCTTGTTTAAAATTTTTAGCATAATTAAAAAATTCAGTATTTTCGCTTTGACAAAAATACTCACTTTGATGCAATTCTTGCAAAACAATAAGTTTTGCACCTTCATTTGCTGCTTCTTTAATTTTGAGTGCAGTATCTGCAACCATAAGCTCTTTTGAGCCGCGGTAGCTCATTTGAATAGCTGCTGCTTTTAAATCTTGCATACTTCCTCCGGCATATAGTTTTTAAATATATTTTACACTAAAAAGCCTATTGCTTATTTTAATTTTACTTTAGTAAAATTAACTTCATTTAATCTTTTTAATTGTGACTTTTTAATTTTTTCGCCCAATAACTCTTTTAATTTATTTTTAGCCCCTTCTATACTCATTGTGCTGCTGTAACAACTTTCTAATCCGCACAATTGATAATTTTTTGCTGCTTCTAATTTATAAACATAAGGATATTTTATGTCTGAAAAATCCTCTCTTAACAATCCAAGTTTTGGACCTTTAATAATAAAAATGCCATGTTTTTTCATTGTTATAACATTTAATGCCGATGGATAATATTGCGGAAAGCTGTTAATTTGCGCTGCCTCTTTATCTAATGTATCAACTGCTATATTTACATTTTTATACTCTTCCCCGACAAGAGCTGCTTTTAATAAATTTGCAAGCTCAGTCGCCAAAGCACTCTTGTAGCTTCCTTCTTCCAAATTGGCTTCGACTTTAAACTCTTTATCTGCCGACTCATACCATTTGCCGTTTTTGTAAAACAGATTAACACTTTGCTTTACAATCTGTTTAAAATCATTTAAATATTTTGAATCTAAAGAGAGATTATACGCCTTAAAAAGAGCATCTGCCACAAATGCGTAATCTTCTAAGAGTCCCTCTTGAACAGGCTTGTTTGGCATTAATGTCTGATGATACAGCTTACCCTTTTTAAACATAACGGCAAGCAGTTTGCAAAGCGAGGCAATCGCCTCTTTTTCAAAATATTTATCTACAACTCCGGCATCCATTTTTGCCTTGATAAACAGTGCATTCCAGGCAGTATTGATTTTTTTATCGAT
Organism: Campylobacteraceae bacterium; assembly: GCA_027081355.1. GTDB lineage: Bacteria > Campylobacterota > Campylobacteria > Campylobacterales > Sulfurovaceae > JAADEQ01. The sequence continues at coordinate 8,459 of JALWKP010000089.1, read as the reverse complement.
AAACGGATACTCTCTTTGCCTGCGCAATTGGCTAAGCAGCCGTCTTTCGCGCTCAAACATTTGCTTATACTCTTTTAAATGCGGATTGCTATACTCTCCGCCGTCAAAATTGCCCATAGGCTCAATGCCAAAAAATTCGAGCGCCTTTTGCGCTTGCGGTTTTGTAATGCCGTTTTTTATTAAATGATCGAGCGCTTCTTGATAATTAAAAACATAATAATACCCCTCTTTTTCCTCTCCGTTTTTATCTTTGCTGTCAGCATTGCTTGCGCTAAAATAAAGACCGTTGTGTATAAACCTCTTATCAAACTCTCTTATACTCTCTTTTACAACTTTGGCATACAGTTTAGATTTAGTAATTTTATACGCTTTTGAGTAAACAGAAATAAGTTCGGCATTAGAGTATAGCATCTTTTCAAAGTGCGGAATCTGCCACTTTTCATCAACGCTGTATCTGAAAAAACCGCCGTCTATCTGGTCGTAAATGCCTCCTTTTGCCATTGCGTCTAAAATATCTGTTGCCATTTTAAGCGCTGTTTTATCACCATTTATTAAGTATATATTTAAAAGTTCATTTATAGAATTTGGCTGAGGAAATTTTGGGGCTTTGCTAAAACCTTTATATTTGCTGTCATAAATTGCTTCGTAACCTTTTAAAGCTTTTTGCAATAAACCATCAGTAATTTTACCTTGAGATTTGTTTGAATCTTTAGCTGCATTTATGACTTTTTGTATATCTTTGGCTATCTCTTCCAGCTTATTTCTATCTGTTGAAACAAGCTTTTTTAAAAGTGCAATAAGCTCGTCTTTTGGCATATATGTTCCAAAAAACACCGGCTTCTTATCCGGCAGCAAAATAATATTAAGAGGCCAGCCGCCGGCTCTTTGGTTTACTATTTGATACTCTTTTTGATAATAGTCATCAATATAACTAAGTCTCTCTCTATCAACTTTAATGCTTACAAAATTGTCATTTAAAATTTTTGCCACATCTTTTTGTGAAAAACTCTCTTTTGCCATTACATGACACCAGTGACATGTGCTGTAACCGATAGAAAGAAATATTAATCTGTTTTCATCTTTTGCCTTTTTAAAAGCCTTGTCACTCCATTCCACCCAATTAACCGGATTATTAGCGTGCTGCAAAAGATAAGGCGAAGTAGATTTGCTAAGCTCATTGCCAAAGCTAAAATTTAAAACAATCAATAAAATCAGTAAAATTCTCATTTTAACAACCTTTATTCTATGATGGGATTAAAAACACCATTCAATGCCGTTTGTTAGCACAAAGCATAAAGCTAAAAGCCCAAAGCAAAAAAGCTGTTTGCCTCTCTCTAATCTCTAATCTCCAAACCGCTTTTAGCTTTAATTTTCGTGCTAATAAACAGATATAAAATCTTTAATACCAATGATAAATATTTATCACCAACATAAATAATACTATACCATAAATATTAAAAATTCGTAAAATTTATTAAAAGAAGCCTTATTTTTTAAAAGTATCCATAAAATCGTAACATTTTGTGGCATTTAAATTTAAAAAAACTGCAATAAGGCGATTATCTCGGTTTATTGTTCAATCCCCAATTAGGGCGGATTGTTTTTATTTTTAATCTGTTTTTTTTAGCAATTTTTAATATCTGCAAAATATCTGAATCTGTAGAAATATTATCAAAAAGATAATATCCGGCAATAAGTTTTTTTCTTAATTTTAAATTATTTTCTTTAGCAAAATTTTTAATATCAATCTTTATACCTTTTTTAAATGCGATGATTATACCGCTAGCCCCCTCTTTGATTATCTTTCTTGCTCTGTTTGCACTCTGATTTGGAATATCTATTTTTCTTTCTGTCCCGTTGTCTATAATTGTTATAATCTGCCCATAGCTAAAAAGCGTGGCTAATATTATCAAAAGTATCTTTTTCATTTAGCACCCCTTTTGTATCCGTAAACTTTGATTTCAGCGCTTTTTAAAACCGCTTTGCCGCTGCCTCTATTGACAATTTCCAAAGTCCAGTTTCCTAAACTGTTTTCATCCAAAAAACCGCTTGCAGAAAATCTAAATCCGCCCTTCATCCAATTTGCCACAGGAATAAAATTTGGAGCAATTTTGGTTCCGTTTTTTAGCAAAAGTATTTTAGTTCCGCTTGGCGAAGTTAAATAAATATCATAATTACTTGCATTTTCTGCATCTAAATCAATAGTCGCCTCTACCCACTCGACTTTAAGGTTCTTTTTTATATCCATATTTAAAGTTTTAGAATTTTCAATAGTCCAATTTCCCTCTTTTTTAATGCCGCTCCACTGTTGAGACGGTAAGTTTTTATAACCGTTTTTACACATTTTAATTGCATTTGCCGTATCTATTAAACCAAAACCGTAATCGCGGCTAAAGTGCATATTGGCTGCATTTACAAGCCAGCTGCTGTTATCTTTATCAACCTTTTTTGCAGTTTTTGCAATAATATATTTAACATCTCTGTATCCCAAATTCGGGCAAGCTTCTAAAATCAGCGCAACTGCCCCTGTAACCATTGGAGCAGCGGCGCTGGTTCCAGCCATTGCATAAGTGTAATTAGCACCGCTGTCGTTATCCCAAGTTTCAGACGATTCATTGCTAATATATGTTGTGGCAATTGTCGGACCATTATCAAAACTGTCAGAGCCACCATAAGCCGCTACCCATACATTTGCACCGGGTGTCGAGTAATTTGCAACTTTGTTTTTATAATTTAGGGCGCTTACAACAAGAGTAAATCTGTTATTAATTACATACTGAATATTAGAATCTGCATTTTCTTCTCTTGCATTTCCGCTTGCAAAAACATAAACCCTGCCTTTGCCGTCTCTTAAATCTTTTACACCTAATTCCATAATATCTTCGTAAAATGTATCAGCTGTAAAATATGTCCCCCAACTGCTGTTGGTTACGGCAATTTCATTTGCGCCATTGCCGCTATACCACGCTGCTGCCAATCCGTCAAGCGACTGCTTAACAAGCCAATTGCTTCCTGCAATTTTAGCAAACGGCGCAACACCTCTGACCCCCTTATTGTTAAACGCCCTCGCAGCTGCAATTCCTGCTAGCATAGTTCCATGAGGGCGGTAAATTCCGCCAGGTGTCGGGTCGCCTGTTTCACTTCCGTTTAATGAGCGGGTTAAATCCATATTATCTTTTAAATCCTCATGTTTAGAATCAATTCCGCTATCAACTATTTGCACAATTACCGGATTGCCGTTATTGTAACCCATATACTCTTTGTAAACCGAAGTTAAATTTAAATCATTCCCAATAATCGAAGGCACTCCGCTAGGGTTTGTAACAGTTCCTAAAGCTCTAATATGCCACTCTTTGTCAAAAAATGTATCGCCTTCTAAGCCGTCAGCAATGCCGTCGCCGTTTTCATCACTGTTTGTTGGGTCTTTTCCAATGGCTTTTTCTATATTGTCAGGAATAAAATCGTTATCGCTGTCTGTTGATGCAGTCTTATTTGTATCGCTGTTTTGATTTGTGTTATTGCTATTTGCATTTGCAGCGCTTTTAATAACTTCTATTTTAACAATAACAATAGAATCATTGCCCTCTTCATCAACAACATATAATTTAACCTCATAAATATTATCTCTATTTTCATCTTGAGGATTACTGTAATCTGGAATTGAATTAAAATATAATTTATCTCCGATAAGATTAAATTTATCTCCATCTAATCCATTTAAAATTTTTGCATAACCATTGTTTAATTTTAAATCAACAGCCAGTTTGGAATTTTCTTTGGATGAGTCATAAGTTTTTGTTAAATAAGAGTTTTCATAAATTGTAACTTTTGCTTTTTGCGCTTCATCATTTTTTAAAAAATCGCACCCATTAATTAAAAACAAAGAGCCAATCAGAAAAGCTGTTAGTTTTATCGCTTTCATTATGCTGCCTTAACTGTTTTTTTAAACCCGAAAAAGTTATAATATTACAGATAAATGGGTTTATGTATTACAATTGTAACATCTGGAAAGAATGGGTGTTTTTTTTATTTCAAAATGAAAGATGGCAGAGGGGATGGGATTCGAACCCACGGCAGGTTGCCCTGCACACGCGTTCCAGGCGTGCTCCTTAAACCGCTCGGACACCCCTCTAAGTGCAGATTAACGAAAAAACCCTCTCCGGGCGACTATGGCACACGAGAAATTAAGGTGGGCTGCTACGTTCCCGTCCTGACCCGTTGCCTTGCAAACTCGTTGCATAGTTCCGAAGAGGGCGATAAAATTATATCACAAAATGCTAAAATTTTACTTCAGTAATTAAAAAAAGATGTAATTATGATAATATTGCAATAAATATATTAGAGGTGCCCTTCATTGCCATTAAGTTAAGGTTTTATATACCCATTAATTGGCACAAAGCTTAAAGCCAAAAGCGGAAAGCAGTTTAGAGAAGAGAGATTAGAAATTAGAGATTAGAATATTTTTAATCCGCATTTCGTATTCCGAATGGATGACTGGAGGCAAACAACTTTTTTGCTTTTAGCTTTTAGCTTTAAGCTTTTTGCCAAAAAATGGATATTTTACTCTTAACTTAATGGCAATTGAGGTGCCCTTAAATTAAAGGCGCGTCTTTTATCTGTTTAAGTAAATTATTTATTTCATTTTTTGGCGCTTGCACAAGCAAAGGATTATCCTCTTTTTTTAATAATTTTAAAAGTTTTAATATGCTTTTTTCATCTGGAAGCGCTGTGCATCCTGCGGTTGCTTTTGTTTTAATATGAATAAAGATACAGCTGCCGTCGCCTTTTATCGGAATTTTGGCAAAACCGTTATGATTTACAACAATGCCTAGTTTATAATAATTTTTTCTTAATACCATATTTTCAAAAGATTTATAATCATTTGGAGCTTTTCTTGAATCTATAATTTTGTTATAATTTTTTGATTTTATATCATCTATACAGCGGTCAAATTTATTCATAACTCTATAAGGATAAGAAATTCTCTCTTTTTGGTAACCGAAAGCATAATTTAATTTAAAAATTCCAGCAGGTGCTCTGCCGTCACCCTCTTTTTTTATAATACCGTTTTGTTTTTTATGTAAGCCTATTCCCCAAGCCAAACCGTTTCTTCCTACAAAAACAGGACTTTTAAATTTTTCTTGCCACTTAGCTTTGCTATCTTTAACAAAAAGCCTTAATTCACCGCTATTGGCATTCCAATTAGGAGTAGTTACAACAATCAATTCATCAGAAACAATTTTCCCCCAAACAGCAGAAATAAGAAGCAAAAACAAAACAAAATAACGCATAAATATCCTTAAAATTATCAATTATTAATTAGTTCTGGTGGATCCTATCGGGTTCGAACCGACGACCTCTTCGCTGCCAGCGAAGCGCTCTCCCAGCTGAGCTAAGGACCCAATTAAAAGCAGATAATCAGAATATAATCGAAAATTAATTAGAAGTTTAAAAATATGCTCTATTTCCCCAAGCGGGGAAATAAAATTATTCTTAGTGAATAACTTTTCTACAATTAACTTGTTGCCAAGTGTAGTAAGCGTTAGATACTTTAACTCTTTTAGTTACAGTAGTATATTTTGGCGGATATTTTACCGGCACAGTTTTTGGCGGCTCAACCATAGTTTTAACTCTTACAGTTTTATAAAGTGGCGGAATAGGCACTTTTACAGTTTCTGCAGGTTTTACAAGAACTTTTTTAGTAATAGTTTTGTATTGAGCTGGAATTACGATTTTTTTAGTTTGAGCAGGTTTTACAACTACTCTTTCTCTAACTGTTTTATATTTAGCAGGAACATTAACTAAACAGCTAACTCCAGTTACTCTGCCGCCATTTTGAATAGGGCTAGTTACACCAACACCTCTTCTCCACTCTGTTGTTGGAGGAGACACCATAATTCTTTTTGTAATGTATTTATGAACATCTGGAATTGTAACTAATTTATAAGTTTCTGGTTTAACCATAACTCTCTCAGTTACAGTTTTATATACCGGCGGTTTAGTTACCAATTTATAACCAGCTTCTCTTACTAATTCTTTTTTTGTTTGATAAGCATATTTTGCAGGGATAACTTTAAAATGCTCACCGCCTTGGTCAGCTAAAACTTTTTCTGTTTTTGTAGCATATTTTGCTGGAATTAATACTTTTGCATAGCAGTGTCCAGGCTGTGCGTTTGGCGGATATAATCCTAAATCTGATGGATTAGCAGCTTTTACAACTGTTTTTTGACCATTTGCACCTGCGCTTGCAGCAACACCAGAAGCAGCAGCTTGTTGTGTACATCCTGTAAAACTGACAGCTAAAGCAGCAGCTGCAGCAAGAACGATACCTTTTTTAGTAAGACTCATTTCTTCTCCTTGTTTATTTTATTCATCATATGATGATTGTGTTTTATCAAAAGCAATTGCCTGATAATCCACTGCTAAATATTCTAAAAAAACTTAGCAGTGAATTACTGACAATTGCACCTCAAACCCTAATATTCTAAAAAACTCTGCCAAAATAATTATATTGTATCTTACAATATTTTTAATAAAATATTGCAAAACGCAATAAATCATTTTTATCATCTAATGAGCAGACATATACAGTAAAATTGTAGTATAAAAAAATTTTTTTGTCAATATTTTAATAAAAACTTTATTAATTCTTAAACTTGTGTAATAAAAATGGTGGCTCCAACAGGACTTGAACCTGTGACCACTACCATGTCAAGGTAGTGCTCTACCAACTGAGCTATGGAACCAAAAAGACACAGTATTATAGTATAAAAAAACAAAGATGTCAAATCACAAAAACACATTCATAAAATCGGCAATTCGTTAAAAATAACAGCTATAAAATTAAACAAAAAAACTATAAGGGGGCAAATTATAAATAACAGCTTAATTTTTATAACAGCTGTTTAGCCCCAAAGAGAAGAAATTTGATTACACATTTACCACATATAAGGTGTTAAATCCAAAGTCACTTCTGCTACAAAAGTCTTAGTTACCCTGCCGCCGAATTTATACTTCCCTTCATCAAATTCCAAATATAACTCTTCGCCGCTTCTTGGGTAAACTGCGGTTATATCTTTTACCAGTTTTTCACTGTGCGCACGCACGAAACACGCCGTAATACCGGTGCCGCAAGCTAGTGTCTCATCTTCAACTCCGCGCTCGTAAGTTCTGACTTTTAAGCTTTCTCCGTCTAAAAAAAAGGTATTTACATTAGCATTATATTTGCGTCTTAAGTCGCGCGCCTCATCTAAATTAAAATTTTCAATATTTTTTACAAGTGTTACTAAATGTGGCACCCCAGTATCAATTAACCACCAATTTTTGCCGAATTCTTCAATATTTTTATCTAAAATTTTGGGCTCTAGCATATCAGTTACAACATAATCGCCATTAACTTTTGTGCGAATTACACCGGCACCAGTTAAAAATTCGCTTTCGCCATTTACACTTATACCGTGTTCAATAGCATAATGAGACACTGCTCTTGTTGCATTGCCGCACATATTTGCTTCGCTTCCGTCGCTATTATAAAATTCCCACTCAAAATCGTAATCTTTATGCGGCACCAAAACCACCAATCCGTCGGCTCCGACCCCTTTTTGTCTGTCGCACAAAATTTTTGCCAACTCATTTCTTTGCCGTTTTTGGCTGTCATGAAAAATTACAAAATCATTGCCGCTGGCATTATATTTAGCCACTTCTAACATTTCAATATCTCCTCTTTAACCTTTTCGCACTCTTTTTGCAAATGAGCCAAATCTTTGCTGTTATCTATTAAAAATGCAGCATTTTCTTTCTTGCTCTCTATTGGAAGCTGGGCTTCAATCCGCTGCATTGCCTCTTTTTCGCTAAATCCTTCTCTTTGAATCAAACGCTTAAGCTGAATCTCTTTTGGAGCATAAACAACTAAGACTTTTTCAAAGTTGTATGCATCTTTACGCTCAAAAAACAGGGGTATATCTATTAAATACGGTTTACCGAAGCTCTCTTGTTTTTCTGCTTGAGTTAAAATTTCAGCTCTGATTTTTGGATGAACAATCGATTCTAAAATTAATCTTTTATCTCTGTTTGCAAAAACCAAAGCCCCCAGTTTTTTTCTATCAACAATGCCATTGTTTACAAACTCCGAGCCAAAAGCCGAAGATATTTCTTTATGACACTGGTTTAAAACTTTGTGGGCAATTTTGTCAGCATCTATCACCCTAAAACCCAAAAGCTGCATAAGCGCAGCTGCGGTGCTCTTTCCCGTAGCGATTCCGCCGGTTAAAACTATTGCATTTTTCAAAAAATTTGCTCCATAGTAACTATCTTTTAATGATTCCTAAATATTTTTTATAAATAAATTGAGGCACGCTGAAAGCTGCAATTGCAATATCGCTGTTATAATATGCAAAACTGTCGGTTAAATCTGCTCTTTGCAAATTAATATCGGCTGTCGGGTGGTAAAATCTGCTGGC
>JALWKP010000088.1 GCA_027081355.1 Campylobacteraceae bacterium | reverse complement strand
AAGCATTGCAGACTCTTTCGCCTCTTTTACTCCCTTGTTGCTTAAATCCACATCTGTCCAGCCGGTAAAAAGGTTTTGTTGATTATAAACACTCTCTCCGTGCCTCATTAATATAAGCTGTGCAGTTTCCATTTACATCATCCCCCGCATCATTAAAGTAAAATAGACATAACGCATAAAATGCAAATCAAGCTCCCACCATATCCATCTAGGTTTATAAGGGTCAAGCCAAAATGTAGGCAAGGTTTTTTTACTGTTAAATTCTGCCAAGAGAACTTTACCATATTTTAATTTTACCGGGGATACTGTATAACCATTATATTCTTGCGGGAATTTTTTATTTTCTATAGCTGCAACTAAATTATCTTGAATTACCACAGCTTGCACTTGTGCCGAACCGCCTGTTTTGGCAAGAGGAATGCCAAGAATATCTCCAATTCCAAAAACATTTTTATATCTGTTATGCTGCAAGGTTTTAGGGTTTACATCCATATATCCTTTATATTTTCCATCTTTATAGGCAAGAGGCGAGTCGCTAAAGACTTTAGGAGCCTGCATTGGCGGGGTAATATGGATATAATCGTAACTTTTTTGAACCTCTTTGCCTGTCCTATCTTTAAAAATAGCACTCTTTTTTTGAGTATCTATTGCTATCATCTTATGCCCAAAAAGCGGGACAATATTTCTTGCTTTTTTTACTCTCTTTTGAATAATATTGTCAAACTCTTTAAAAGGGAAAAGAGAACTATTTGGTGTAGCAAATATATTTTGTATATTGTTTGATACATCACCGCTCTTGCTGCCGCCGTTTCCTTTAAAATAGTCATTGCTTAAAAACAAAATATCCAAATCTGCCCCTACCCCTTTTATTGGAGTATCGGGCTGGGTGTAAAGCACTTTTACAGATTTTTGCAAAGCGTCTTCTTGTATCGAATGCATCCATATATTTGTTGTAATTCCTGCTTTTGAAACACCTTTTTTCATATCGTTTAAATAAATGCTTGCTATGCCGTTTTGTCCTATATTATTACTGCTTAAGCCGTCAATAGCTTCGTAATTATACTCTATACCAAGTGCTACAATAAGATAATCGTATCCTATTTTTCCGTGTTTAGCTGTTTGAACAAAATTTTTATCGGGCTCAAAAACTGTTACTTCATCTTGAATCCATTTTATATTATCTTCTAAAAGTTGCGAAGTTTTTGCTCTTATATCAGTTTGCATATAAAGCCCAGCAGCAACAAAAACCTGCCCCGGCTGATAAATATGCATTGAATTTGGAGCAATAAGCGTTATATTTGCATTAGGTGCAGCTCTTCTTACTCTGGCTGAGGCAATCATTCCTCCGGTTCCGCCGCCTACTATAACAATATTAACTCTTTTATGGCTTGTCGGCATAGAAAGCTTGCTTTTTGCTTCGCTTTTAGATGGCAAAAAAACTGTTCCTGCTCCAATACCCAGCAATTTAATGGCATCTCTTCTGCTTAATTTATTATGCATAATTTGCTCCTTATATAATATCTTCGTGATATTTTTTTCTATAGTATTTTAAAACAGCCATTTTTACGACATCATTAAATACAAACCAAGCTAAAGCATAAGCCCACATCCAAAGCGCCCATTCCCAGCCAATAGGTTGCATTAATCCAAAACCATACACCGCTATAATAGTTCCAGCAACCCTGCTAAAGAATGTCGCATTAAAGAGTGTCCAAGATGGCCACGGTTTTTTCCAAAACCAATCATCAATACGGGTATTGTAAATTGTTCCATGCCCGGCAATAACAAGTTTTGCAAAAAATGCACTTTGCACAAAATCAAGCGGCAAATGCATTAGCGAAATCAAAATCCAAAATAGTAAGAAAGAAGATATAACCCCTGCAAGCCCAAGCCAAGAAGCTAAAATAAATACCTCTTTCATATCCCATCTGACCGGACTCTCTCGCAGTTTTGTATTATCATAGGCAATCGTCATAATAGGAATATCGTTTAAGAGTGCCAAGATAATAATCATCAGTGCAGTAATTGGATAAAAATCGTAAACTACAATCGCCAAAGTCATAAAGATAATTACACGGATAGTCTCTGCAATACGGAAAATTGTATAACTTTTCATTCTCTCAAAAATTTGGCGGGACTCTTTAATTGCATCTACAATTACCCGAAGCCCTGGAGCCATCAAAACAATATCTGCTGCTGCTCTTGCTGCATCGGTAGCTCCGCTTACCGCAATTCCGCAATCTGCTTTTTTAAGAGCCGGTGCGTCATTTACGCCATCACCTGTCATCCCTACTATATGATTTGCTTTTTGCAACTCATCAACAATAAAATATTTATCTTCAGGGAAAACTTGTGCGAAACCGTCGGCATTTTCGATAATAGAGATAATTTCAGATTCATGTTTTTTAACACTGCCTTTTGGAATAGGCATATTATAAAGCTCTTTTTCTACATTTTTAATAATTTGCTTTACGGTATTCTCTATCTCTCTCTGGCTTGCATTTGGATGCAGTGCTTTTGTAATAGCTTTAGAGAGCACTTTTGAAAGATAAAGATACTCTTCAACAGATTCTCCTCTTAAAGAGTGGATATCCTCTATTTTATCTCCAATTCCAAGAAGAGAAGCGATATATTTAGCAACTGCAATATTATCGCCCGTAATCATTTTTACAGTAACACCTTTAGCTTTTGCTTCGGCGATTGCCTCTTTAGAATCCTCTCTTGGAGGGTCATAAAGAGGTATTAGTCCGACAAAATGGTAAAGGTCTTCTTCGCATTTTCTATAAGCCACTCCCAGTGTTCTAAATCCTTTTGAGGCAAATTGCTCAACTTCGGCATATGCTTTTGCTTTATCAAACTCTTTTTCGTTACTCAATTCGATAATAACTTGCGGTGCCCCTTTGGTAAAGATAAGTTCGCAATTAGAATCGCCTTCGTAAACCCCTTCTGTTCTTTTGTGAACTGGGTCAAAAGGGAGAAATTTTTTAAGTTTATAATTTTTTAATTTATCTTTTAAACTGTTTTTATTTATATAATCAAAAATAGGTTTTTCAATAGGGTCTTTATTCTCCTCTTTACTGGCTAATGCTGCATAAAATAGTAAATCATCTTTTTTATACTTATCTATTACATAAGGTTCTGCCAAACTCATTCTGTTTTGTGTAATAGTGCCGGTTTTATCAGAGCATAATATATCCATACCCGCTATCTCTTCTATCGCTGCAAGCCGGCTTACTATTGCCTCTTTTGCCGCAAGCACCTTTGCTCCGATAGCCATTGTAACTGTTAAAACAGCCGGCATTGCAACAGGAATTGCAGAAATTGTTAAAACAAGTGCAAAAATCAGGAGGTCTATAACAGGTTGATTGGTTTTGATTCCATGATAAATAATAATAGCAATCATTACAAAGGTTAATAAAATAAGGAAATTTCCAACTTTAATAACCATCTTTTGAAAATGACTTACCTCTTCATGTTCTGCTTTAGCTACAAGTCCTACGGTTTTTCCAAAGTAAGTATTTTTAGCCGTCGCTGTCACTTTGGCTACCATTTCACCCTGTTTTATAATGGCATTTGCATATAGTTCTTCACCTGCTTTTTTTCTAACGGGTAAAGACTCTCCAGTCAGAGCAGATTGATCCACAAGCAAAAAATCGCTTCCGCTTAATAAAGTTACATCTGCTGGAACAATATCGCCTATTTTTACTTTGATAATATCATCAGGCACAACTTCTCTGGCATCTATCTCTTGCCACTTTCCATCGCGTAACACAATAGCTTTTCGTGCCAATTTCTTTTTTAAAACTGCAATAGCGTTTAAAGCTTTTGATTCTTGATAAAAATCGACAAAAGCATTAACAAAAAGAAGAATTGTAATAATAGTAAAATCTTCCCATCTGTGTGCTAAGGCTGAAAGAACAGCGGCAATTTCTATCATCCAAGGAATTGGTCCCCAAAAGCGCTTAAAGAGTCTGTGGAGCCAACTCTCCTCTTTCTCATTCAATTCATTGTAGCCATATTTTTTTAAGCGCTCTTGCACCTCTTTTTCGCTTAAACCTTTTAAATTATTCAAATCAACGGCACTGTTTTCCATTGCTCAACTCCTTTATAGTATGCTTGCATTATATGAACTTCTTACCAAAACTCCCGATGCTACGGCTTTAAATCCCATATTGTAAGCCTCTTCTTTTATTTCATCAAAAAAGCTTTGAGGATAATACTTTTTTACCGGGTAATGTTTTG
>JALWKP010000087.1 GCA_027081355.1 Campylobacteraceae bacterium | reverse complement strand
TAGAAGAGCAGGGAGCCGAAGTTATAAACCAGCCGCTGCTTAACAGAATTGTTTTAAATGTCTGGGAGGCGGAGTATTTAAGAAAGCAAAAAGAGGGGCTGGGTGTTAAGAAATTTATAGATTTTAGCTCGGCAAAATCGAAGCTTTTAATCTTTTTGGCAAAGCACGGGATTTTTGCGCAATTTAATCTTTATGCCAAAATTATCGGGCTTACCGATTACCGCTTGCCAAATTTGGAATATATGCAAAAAATCGCTCAAAATTACTATCCAATTGACAGCAACGGCGGCGAAGGGCACTGGGAGGTTGCGCATTTAATAGAAGCGGCAGAGCACAATTTAGCCCATTTGGTTATTTCGGTAAAACCGTTTGGATGCATGCCAAGCAGCGGCGTTAGTGACGGGATACAGTCTCTTGTAACTGCTAGATACCCAAATATAAACTTTTTAAGCTTAGAGACTTCGGGCGAAGGGGCGGCAAACTTTTATTCACGCGTAGAGATGGCGCTATTTAAAGCAAAAGAGGAGGCAAAAGCGGAGTTTTTAAACCTTAAAATGCCAAAAAATATTCCGCCTAAAATTAATAAGTTCAGTTACAATCCAAAAAGCCGATATATCGCAACAGCGTGTAAGTTAATTGACAAGATATGATATAATATTGCAAGAAGTTTTAACCCAAAATTTGCATTAGCAGATACAGATGATGCACCTTCTAATGCAAAATTTGGGTTTAAGGAGTTAAAATGGAAGCTTTAAATGAAGCGTTTCTTCCAAATTACAGATATAAAGATTACATAAATTGGGAAGGCGACTGGGAGCTTATTGGCGGAATTGCTTATGCTATGAGTCCTGCGCCGTCTATTGAGCATCAAGAGATTAACGGCAAAATAATTTACCAATTAATGAGCAAATTAAAAGGATGCAAAAATTGCAAAGTTTTGCCCGAAGTGGATTGGAAAATAGATGAAGAGACAGTTGTCCGCCCCGACACTTTGGTTATTTGCAATTTAAACGGCAGCAAAGCTTATTTAGATAAAGCTCCTGAAATTATTTTTGAAGTTTTATCGCCATCGACAAAAAAGAAAGACAGAAATTTGAAATCTATTCTATATGCAATAAACGGTGTTAAGTATTATATTTTAGTCGAACCTGCCGGAAATTTTGCAGAAGTTTACAAATTAGAAAACGGCAAATATTATTTAGAGGGCGAATTTAAAGAACAGAGTTACAATTTTGAATTTAACGGCTGTAAAATAGAGTTCTCTTTTAAAGATATTTTTGAAGGAATTTAATGATAGTATGGAATGTTGATCCGATTGCCCTGCATATTGGACCCGTGCAGATGCACTGGTATGGGATTTTATTTGCAACGGGGCTGCTGCTTGCTTATTTTATCGGCGAGTGGATTTTTAAGAAAGAGGGGGTTGATACTAAACTTTTAGACCCGCTGTTTTTGTATCTGGTTATTGGAATAGTTGTGGGGGCTAGGCTTTTTCATGTGATTTTTTACGACCCTGAATATTTTTCGCACCATCTTTTGGAAATTTTAGAAGTCTGGAAAGGCGGTTTAGCAAGCCACGGCGGGGCGATTGGAGCAATTTTGGCGCTTTTGCTTTTTTGCAAAAAATACAATATTAACTTTTGGTGGCTAATTGCTAGAGCAATGCCTTCGACTTTTATACTTGCAACTCTAATTAGAATTGGAAACTTTTTTAACTCCGAAATTGTGGGCTTAAAAACAAATGAGCCTTGGGGGGTTATTTTTAAAAGAGTTGATGAATTCCCGCGCCATCCAGTAGTTTTATATGAATCTGCAATTTATTTTATCATTTTTCTTACATTAATAGTTTTATATAAAAAACTTTCTAAAGATAAATTCACTCAAATTGCTCCCGGTTTTGCAATTGCTGCTGCATTTAGCGCACGCTTTATTTTAGAGTATTTTAAAACCCCTCAAGCAGAATTTGCAAATATTTTGCCTATGAGCATGGGGCAGATTTTAAGTTTGCCGTTTATCGCTTTTGGACTGTTTTTACTCTGGTATTTACGGGGAAAAGTTGATGGTTGATGGTTGCGGGGCAGATTTTTGCCCTTTAGTTTATTTCAATTAAGCTGTTTGGGAAAACTTCGGCTGCTGCTTTTTCAAAACCTCCGAATTTTTCTACTTTAAAGCTAGAAACCGTTTGAACTCCGCGCTCTTTTAAATTTTGCAATGCTGATTTCCAAAAACTGCCTCTTCTGTTTTTGCCTTGGTAAATAGATAAAATTTCCATCCCCTCATAGCCGTTGCCAACCATTATGTATGCCGGGAACAAAACCTTTTCTCCGCTTAAATATAGTGTAAAAGTGCTAGAATAAATAGAAATACTTTCATAATAACTATTTAATTTTTCAAGTTTTTGAGCTCTTTTTTTCTTAAATGCTTTTATAATAT
This sequence comes from Campylobacteraceae bacterium, assembly GCA_027081355.1. Taxonomy (GTDB): domain Bacteria; phylum Campylobacterota; class Campylobacteria; order Campylobacterales; family Sulfurovaceae; genus JAADEQ01. The sequence goes on along the minus strand of JALWKP010000087.1, from coordinate 1,850 downwards.
TTTTTAAACTGTTTTCCGGATAGTTTTCTCCGTATAACTCTCTAAAATATCTTTTAACCTCTTTTGGTCTTATATTTAAAGCGTGCAAAGCTATTATAATATCTTGTTTCTCTTGAAGATTTAAATCTCTTTTTTTCAATATAACCGGATTAAAAGAGCCGTTTCTGTCTCTTGGAGTTTTTACTCTGACTTTTCCGAAAGTTGTTCTGATGTTTTTTATAATGTATCCATTACGATAATTTGTTTTATTTGCCGTTCTATTTTTGGCATAGCCTAAATGTTCGGTCATTTCCGCTTCGGTTACTGTTTCGTAAAACTCTTTTATCAATTCGCTTAAAGGAGTTTGTCTGTTTTGAATTCTTTCAATTTCTACTATACTCATAATTTCTTACCTTTTTATTTTTATTTTCTTAAGAGAAGAATAACATATTTCTCTTAATTTTATGCCATAAAATGGACACTTTTTTAAAAAATGCCATTTTTATGACACTTTTTGTTACACATAAGCGATTTTTACTCCTTACAGCTTATTGACATTTTTACTTTTTTTTGCTAATATATGTTCCCTTTAAAAGCGGGGGTGACTTGGTTTCGACTGGAGTAGTCGGGGCTATGTGCATGCCGGAGCGGGCAACTCCGTAATCAAGCCCAAATAAAATAAACGCAAACAATACAGATTATCGTCCAGCTTACGCAGCAGCGTAAGTTTAACTAACATTGGACCGTCTCACCGGCGAAAGTTGCAATAGCCGGATTCGAGGCGTCACTCGCGTGCAACTATATCTGCAAAGCGCCATCTTTGCAGACGAATCTTTTGGCTGGCTGTGCGTAGCTTTGGGTGTTGAGTAAAACACAGCGAGATTAATCAACACCGACTAAGCATGTAGAGTCATAGCTCTAGCTATTTCAGGACAGGGGTTCAATTCCCCTCACCTCCACCATTGGCTACCAAAAGTAACAATTCATAAAAAATCATTAAATTTCTTTATCCTTTAGAAACATCGGTAATATCGTGCTTTTGGGTATATTATAAGTAATCTTTGATAATCTTTTCATATAATTTGAAACTGTACACGAATTATTACACACTTGCTATAATTTTTATATATCAAAAAACTTGGAGAGTATCCGGCAATTAGTTTAAAAGCTGCAAGAAAACATCGAGATGAATTAAAAGAGATGTTCGCTATTGGAATTGATCTGCGATTAGAGAAACAAAAATCTAAAAAAGATAATGAACCATTTATAATCTTTAAAGATATGGTTAATGAATATTTAGAACATTATAGGAGCTACAGAAACGAAAAATATTGGCAAGGTGTAGAGGCCTATTTAGGCGGGATGTTTTACCAGTTATTGGCGATTTACCTATTGAGAGACCACTGCAAAATAGTAAGCTCAAATTACGGTAATATAAAATATCATAAATCAAAAAAATTCCTCTGGGCTTAGCTTTAGCTGGGCTTTTGAGTAATTTTATTTAATTTCTGATATTTTCTAGCATCATACTTTGGAACTAACTATTGTGCAGTGGTCTCATAAAATTCTTAATTTAGCGGTAATTGAGGAAGAGGTGGAAATTATTTTTTGCTTCTATAAAGTATAAAATTTGTATTTTTTTGATAGAGTTTAAGAAAGAAGTGGTGGGTCCTCCGAGACTCGAACTCGGGACCGCTCGGTTATGAGCCGAGAGCTCTAACCAACTGAGCTAAAGACCCTCTTGAGAGCCAAAATCTAAGACTTTTTGTTAATCATTCCGATTTTGGTGTCGGAATTATAATGCTTGTAAGCTTTAAAAGAGATTAAATTTTCTAAGATTCCAAAGAGAAATGCAAAAATTATAAATGATG
>JALWKP010000086.1 GCA_027081355.1 Campylobacteraceae bacterium | reverse complement strand
GGTTTAAGCAGTAAAATTGACAAATTGTCAAAACTTGACTTAGGTGTAAACTTGGCAATCTCTTTACACGCAGTTGATGACCAATTGCGAGAAAAACTTATGCCGATAAACAAAGCATACAATATCGCTTCTATAATGGATGCAGTGAGAAGATTTCCTGTAAATTTGCGCAAAAAAGTGCTTTTTGAATATTTGGTAATTAAAGATGTAAACGACGACATAACAGCAGCAAAAAAACTTGTTAAATTATTAAACGGCATAAAAGCAAAGGTAAATTTAATTTACTTTAACCCATACCCGGGCAGTGAATTTAAACGCCCAAGCGAAGCAGATGTAAAAAAATTCCAAGAATATCTGTTGAATAAAGGTGTGCTATGCACAATCAGAGAATCTAAAGGCTTAGACATATCGGCAGCCTGCGGACAATTAAGAGAACAAAACCTACAAGGAGCAGGGCAATGACAAAATTAGATATGGCACTTTACGCAATAGTAATCGGTGTGGTAGTTGTAGGAGTAATAGGCTTTATAATTGCAGCTAGAAATGAGGATTGAGGATTGAGGATTTGTTTATATCTTTTATCTTTCTGCTTATAGCTTTTAAAATAATGTTTCACATGAAACATTAACTCCAACCCTCAACCCTCAACCCTCACCTCTCAATTCTCACCTCTCAATTCTCACCTCTCAATTCTTAATTCTTAATTCTTAATTCTTAATTCTTAACCCCTTCTTACTTTTAATAAAATATCTATTTCCATATTTAAACTCTAGGGTATTGGCATGAAGCATCAGTCTGGAAGCGCCTGTATATTTTATTCGCTCTTCTTTGCTTAAACGCTCTTCTAAATAAGCTTCTGCAACATTAAAACTTGTGCCGTAAAGCGGGTCGCCTAAAATTGGATGTTTCACATGAAACAAATGTATTCTAATTTGATGAGTTCTGCCCGTAAGCGGCTCTACATGAAGCAAACTTGCATTTAAATCTTTACTGTAAAGCAGTTTTTTAAACTTGGTTTTTGCCTTTTTCCCTTCGCTGCTTATCTCTACTTTATGCTTATTTGTTGAGTAATCATCTCTATTTTTAATAGGCGCATCAACCGTAAATTCGTCGGGAGTATTGCCCCGAGCCCAAGCCAAATAACTCTTTTTAATCTCCTTTTTTTCAAACATACCCTTTAGTTTTATCTCATGCTCTCTGCCCAAACTTGCCAAAAAAAGACCCGAAGTTTCCATATCGATTCTGTGAACACCATTAGCTTTTTCGCCCCCAAAAAAACGCACTTCATCCAGCATAGAGTAGGGCGTTATTACCTTTTTAGGATGAACCAAAACACCGCTAGGCTTATCAAAAACCATAAAACCGTTACCCCAAAAAATAGGTTTTAGCCCACGGCTTTTAGGCATAAACCTAAGCACTTTCACATTACCGCTTATTAATTGATTCTTTCCAACAACAGTTTTTCCATTGCAAATAACTCTGCCTCTGTCTATAATTCTTTGCGCCTCACGAAGTTCGATATTGTATCTTCTTAATAAAACAACAAAAGCCATAGTCGGCTCTTCTACTTTAAATATATCAAAAGCAAACGGCATTTCGATTCCTTGTTTGTTAAGGGAGAAGGTTGAATGGTAAAGATTACTTACTTACAAACTCCTTCAACCTTCTCCCTTCTCTAATAAAATTTATAGTAAAATACTACCCAAATTATCTAAAGGATAGCATCAATGGTAGAAAGATACGCCCGTGAAGAGATGGCAAAACACTGGACACAAGAAGCAAGATATGCAGCTTGGCTAGAGGTAGAAAAAGCAGTAGTAAAAGCGTGGAATAAATTGGGGCTGATACCCGATGAAGATTGCGAAAAAATAGTAAAAAATGCAAAATTTAGTGTAGAAAGAATCGAAGAAATCGAAGCAAAAACAAAGCACGATTTAATTGCATTCAACACTTCGGTAGCCGAAAGTTTAGGCGAAGAGAGCAGGTGGTTTCACTACGGAATGACAAGTTCAGACGCAGTCGATACAGGCGTTGCCCTGCAAATGAAAGCATCACTTGAGATAATTATAAAAGATGTCAAAATGCTAATGGAATCAATCAAAAAAAGAGCATTCGAGCACAAATACACCCTAATGGTAGGCAGAAGCCACGGGATTCACGGGGAACCAATAACATTTGGTTTGACTTTGGCAGTTTGGTATGATGAAATGGCGCGCCATCTTAAAAACCTAGAAGAGACAATGGATATAATCGCAGTAGGGCAAATCAGCGGTGCAATGGGCAACTTTGCACACGCTCCGCTTGAACTTGAAGAGCTTGCAATGAAAGAGCTTGGCTTAAAACCCGCACCCGTTAGCAACCAGGTAATACAAAGAGACAGATACGCAAGATTGGCTTCAGCACTTGCATTAATGGCATCAAGCATCGAAAAATTCGCAGTTCAAGTGCGCCATTTGCAAAGAACCGAAGTTTATGAAGCCGAAGAATTTTTTGCAAAAGGGCAAAAAGGAAGCTCCGCAATGCCTCACAAAAGAAACCCAATCCTAACAGAAAACATAACCGGCTTAGCAAGGATAATCAGAGCATACATAATCCCTGCGATGGAAAATGTAGCCCTTTGGCACGAGCGCGATATTTCGCACAGCTCAACAGAGAGATTCTGGCTGCCAGATGCATTTATTACAGCTGATTTTATGCTTCATAGAATGAATGGCGTAATTTCAAAACTAACCGTAATGCCTGAAAATATGCTAAAAAACCTAAACCTAACAGGCGGATTGGTATTTAGCCAAAGAGTTTTGTTAGAACTTCCAAAAGCAGGCGTAAGCCGCGAAGACGCATACAAAATAGTGCAGCGAAACGCAATGAAAGTATGGAAAGAGATACAGCAAGGCAAACCGGCTATAAATGAAAAAGGCGAAAGTCTATTTTTGCAATATCTTTTAGAAGACAAAGAGTTACGAGAAAAATTGAGCGAAGAACAGATTCGCGACTGTTTCAATTATGACTATTATACAAAAAATGTAGATGCAATCTTCGATAGAGTCTTTAAATAAGGTTATAGCACGCAATCTTGCACTAGTTTTTAATACTGCAGCTTGATTGCAGCTTATAAAACTGCCGTAATATGCACGCTTTTAAACTAAATTTTAGCCAAATGGCGTCTTTTGAATTTTCTATATTTCATAATTTTTGCTTTCTTGTATATTTTAACAAACCAGTTAATTCTTTTAAGTCTTTTTATTTTTTTAAATTTACTCATATTAGATGATAAAATAAAGCGCCTTTTAATATAACTTTTTCTAATAAGCCTATTTAAATGTTTATGCGAAAATTTGGAGTAATATTTAATTAATTTTGCTTTTACGGTAATTCTTTTTTTGTAATATCTTTTTTTAAAAGTTTTTGATTTACTCAAATGTTTTATATTTTTCTTTTTAGACTTTGCCAAAAGTTTTAAGCGTTTTTTCTTTTTTAATGCTAAAAATTTTTCATGTTTTATGTGCAGTTTTTCTATTTTTTTATTTACTTTTGCTAAATATTTTTGCTCTGTTTTAAAAGATGTGCCGTGGCTCTTATAAAAATATTTTGTCATATAAAAAGATGAGCGGTGCTTTCTTGAAACCCGTTTAGGCGTTTTCCCTTTAACAATCACTTTTGTTCCCAATCTTGCCCATTTATACAACTCTTGTGCAAAACCGTCAGATAATCTTATACAGCCATGAGATGCAGGGTGATTTGGCACATAGCCTAAATGCAAAGCAATTCCGTCCCATGTTAATCTAAGCATAAACGGCATTTCAGCCCCGCCGTCTGGCTCTGGCCATCTATTGGATATATGAAAAATCTCTTTTGCCAAAACAGTATAATTGCCAGTTGGGGTCTCTAACCCTTTTTTGCCGGAAGAAATCCACCCCTTTAAAACCAAGTTGCCATCTTCATAGGCATAAGCTTCCTGCTTTGTTAAATCTACAACTATCTTTTTATCTGTATGATGCTTATGAGATGCCGCCGCAAGAACTGTTGATATAATCAATAAAGTTATCATTTTAATAAAAAATTTCATTTTAAACCCTTCCCCTTTCTAAAGAAAATATATAAAGCAAACTGCTGGCACAGTGACAAATTATTTAATATAAATATACCATTATTTGACAAAAATGTGTAAAAATATGACAAAATAGCAATATTAAATGTGTTTTTGAAATAAAGAATAAAAGAAGTACCCTTTAGAGACCACTGCATAATAGTTAGTTCCAAAGTATGGTGCTAGAAAGTATAAGAAATTAA
>JALWKP010000085.1 GCA_027081355.1 Campylobacteraceae bacterium | reverse complement strand
TCTTGGCAACGGCATGAGGTGTATAGTATTCGGCATATTTACCGCCACCATCTTTGTTATAATCTTTAATAAGATACTCAAAAATTGTTGCATAAAAATCATACTTTTGGCTAAAGATTCTTTCGAAGCTAAACTCTGTTAGCTGATTAATTAATGCTTTTGCAAAATTATCTCGTTTGGATATATCAGTTATAAATTGGGTTAATTCATCAAATAGTTGAACTTTGGCTCCGCCTTCTGTTTTTACAGAGAAAATATCGTTATTTGTAATGGCAATATCTCGCAGTGTGTCGTCAAATAATTTTGCAAAATCTGCCTCGTTTTGTCGATTGTATAGATATGATATAAAATGTTCAGGCTTAAGAACTGCCGTATCGGCTCCTAGCTGGTAAGTGAGTAACTCATATTCATCTTTATCGTATGAAGAGATTAACTCTTCCCAATTGTCGGCACTAGCTAGTTTTGAATCTAACTTTTTTACCTCATAAGCAAATTTATCGTTTAGAAATTTGTAAAGAAATACTTGGGTAATTATTTTAAACTCATTACCATCATTGCCTAATCCATAATTGGCACAAATACCTTTTAGGTTATCTATTAATTTTTTAGTCTGTTTTTCAAAATCTATTGTTACCAATTTGCTACTCCATTATATTCGTTTATGTATTCGCTTACTACCAAATTATTTATAAATTTAATTGCATCTGCATTAAGGGGTAATTTTTGCTTTTGCTTAAATGCTCCAAAAACCATCTTAAGCATTTCTCTATCGAAATACTCTTCGTTATTTAGTATTTTTGAATTTTTTATAACTTGTTCGTCTGCTTGGGCTTTAACAGTTTTAAGAGCATTTAAAATTGCCAACTCTTTTTTGGAAATATCCCCTCTTTCTGAAAGCCGTTTATGGATACGGGCATATTTCTCATCGCCGTTATACTTTTTCTTAAGCAGATTGTTTTGCCTGTTAAGTTCTCTTACTTTTTCTAGTATTTTATTTAAACTTGCGATATTGTTTCTCATATCTTCTTGTGATACTTCGTTGAGTTTCTTTTTTTTGAAAAGTCGTTCTAACTCTTCTTTTAGAGTAATAAATTCAGGGTCTTTTTGGTCAAAATTACTAGCAAGGGCTTCTCTTGTTTGTCGAAGAGTATTTTTAAGCCTATCTGCTAGCAGAAGTTCCTCTTCTCCTATTTTATTAAACATAAAGATAATATCTTCTAATGCCACATTTAAAAGATTGGTTGTGTCTTCTTTGCCCTCTATTCTATTTTTTAGATTTAAAAGGTTAAGGTGATTAGTGGCATCGATGTAAAGTTTGTTAAGTTTTTGAAAATCCAAATGCTCCAAAAGTTCATAATGACCATAAAGGCGTATAAGGTTATATAGGCTCTTGGCATTGCCCAATACTTTTTTAATTTTTTGCATTTGTGAAATATCTTCTATCTCGTTTATTTGCTGGGCAAAAATTTCTGCATTTTCTAAATCGAAAGCAAAAAGAACCTCTTTAATCTCTTCTATCTCTTCTTCTATTTCCTCTTTGCTTTTAAATAGATTAGAGTAGTGTTCCATCTCATCGCCTAACTCGGATTGCAGCTCATCGAAATAGGCTTTGTTTGTTTTATCAAACTCTTTGCTTATATCTGCAAAATCAACAATATATCCATACTTCCAATCTTTGTAAGTTCTATTAACTCGTGTTAAAGTTTGTAAAAGATTGTGCTTTCGAATAACTCTGCCTAAGTAAAGTTTTTTAAGTCTTGGGGCATCAAAACCTGTTAAGAGCATATTGTAAACAAATAAAAGGTCTGTTTTGCCTGCTTTAAAATCTTCTACCCAATCTTCTCGCTCTTTTTTAGAACCAACATCATGAAGAATTAATGTAGCACTTTTAACTTTATATGAATCTTTGCGTCGTTTTCCATAAGAGAGTTTGCCTTCATTTTCTGCTGCCAATAACTCTGCTTCTGGTTCGGCATACATTTTGGCTGCATATTTTTCTTGGAAAATCTCATACATCATTTTTGCTTGTTCTGCACTATCGCAAACCACCATTCCACCTATTGTTGAATCGTCATGTGTCAAGCGACTCGCTTCGAAATCTTTTACAATATATTCAAGCATAGGCTCAACAAAATGAGGATGAGCATAGACCTCTTTTTTACTTAATATTCCTTTTTCTACCTCGATTTGTTCTAGGGCTTTTTTAAGTGTGCTTTTGTATTGAGTTTCGATATCTTCACGAATTAATCTTAGAGTATAACCATCCGCAATAGATACATTATAGTAGTATTTATGGATGTAATTACCAAATACCATTTTTGAATTATAATGTTCTTCTATTCTTGGTGTACCTGTTAAACCTATCATGATAGCATTTCTATCAGACTCTATAAGGTTAGCAAGGAAGCTTCCTTTTGGATTGTAACTTCTATGGACTTCATCAAGAAAATAGATGCGTTGTAAATCAGTATTATAATCTGTTTGTTTAACAACTTGTGCATCATCACTAAATTTTTGAATATTCACTACTGTAATTTCCGGATTACCAAATTGATTGCTTAGTGCGGTTTGTTGTTTGATTTCCTTCCCAAACTCTTCTTTGGAATTGACGGTATGGACTGTTAAACCCCTAGCTCTAAACTCCTTATGAGCTTGAAGAAGCAGGTCGAGACGATCTACAATAAAATAAAATTTTGGAATAACTCTTTGCTTTTGAAAATAATCTGTAAGATGCTTTACATTGTAATAAGCAAGGGCTGTTTTACCACTTCCTTGTGTATGCCATACAATACCTTTGCGAATACCTTTTTCTAAAGTCTTTTCTATTGCTTTGGTAGCAAAGATTTGAGGATAACGCATAATATGCTTTTCAATTCCTTTTTGTCCTTTAACATAAGCAATAGAGTATTGAAGCATAAAAGATAACCGCTCTTTACTAAATAGAGAGGTAAGCAGTCTATTTGTTGGTGAATTTGGGTTTTTATTAGTTATAAATTCCGGACTATTTTTAATTACAGGGTAGTTATTATCTTGAAGAATAAAATTCTCAATCTCATCATTTTCTGGTTTTAGAATTTTATCAATATCAAACTTTTCTTCTTCTCTAAAAAAATTAAACTTTACCTCTTTGTATGACGGTGTTCCATAAAAAGCTCCTTGTATAGGAGAAGCTGCAACATTATCATATTCCATATTGTTAGAAAAAACCATAAGTTGGGTTAAGTTTACAAAATATCTGAATTTTTTATTTGCAAAGCGTTCATTAATTCTTTTTCGCTCAGCAAGCACCCCTTCTGGATTATTTGGCTTTTTTACTTCGATAAATGCTAAAGGCATACCATTAATTAATAGAATAATATCTGGTCTAAACTCTTCGTCTCCATTTTTGTAAGTAAGCTCTGTAACAACATGAAATGAGTTGTTTTTGAAATTTTCAAAATCAATAAGCTTTATTCCAGAATGGTAAGTCAATCTCTCATAAAAAGCTTTTCCAAGGTCTTCATTATCAAGCAGGAGTGTAATTTCTTGATATAACCGTTCAATATCATCTTGTTCAATGTCTGGGTTTATTTTTGCAATGCTGCTGTTAAAAATATCGATAAATATATTTGTATTCTCATCCCAAACGGTATCTTTATCTTTTAAAGAGATATAGTCGTATCCCAATCTCGTTAAATGTAAAATAGCAGGAAGTTTTACTCTAGTATCTTCATTGTGTTTCATTTATAGTTAAAACTCTCCCTCTTTTTTAATTGAGCATCCTAACGGATGCGAATACTGTTGGGGACGATTATAGCTTCTCGTAAATTTATTTAGAGAAACTATAAACCCTTCCTGCCTTTTAATGCAACCAAACTTTAACAAATTTTAACAAACTTTGACTAAATAGCTGTTTGAGATGGGAATAAATATAAGGTTTAATTAATTTACAGTAACAGAAAAAGAAGAAGCCAAAAACTATTTTAAAAAAATCGACTCCAAAATTAAGAGAAATAAATTTCTCTTAAAACCAATTTTCAACTCTTAAACCATCTACCCTAATAAACTCTTTTGTATTCCTTGTAACCAAAGTTAAATTGTTAGCTTTTGCACAGCCTGCGATTAAAGTATCCATTGGTCCAATAGGGGTACCTAGTTTTTCTAAATCGGCTCTAATTACTGCTGCTTCTTTTGCTTCTTTTTTGCCAAAATCTATAATCTCTATCTGCTCTAGTAAAAGGTTTAACTGCTCTCTTCTTTTTGCAGGGCTATTTGATTTTGCAATTCCAACTTCTAACTCATATACCACAATAGATGGAATAAAAATCTCTTTTGGAGAGTGCAAAAAGAGATTATTCGCCACCTCTCCCATTCCTTTAAAAAA
>JALWKP010000084.1 GCA_027081355.1 Campylobacteraceae bacterium | reverse complement strand
CGCTCCAAAGCAATATTAAAACCGCTGCTGCTTATATTGTTTACAGCTACGCTTAACCATGGTTTAGATACCGCATCTGGAACAGATTTATCTGTTCTTTCATTATTTCTAGTTTGAATTTCAGTTAGAATTACCGGTGTGGTAGAAAAACCGCTTAAACTTATACTGTCCCAACTGCTAGCGCTGTCACCTTTTGCTTGATACTTTTTAGTAGAAAGAACACCGGCTGTAATTTTAGTCCCGTCTGGCAAAGTGTGCTCTCCTGGTTCTATTGCTATATACGGAACTTTTGTCATTCTTGCATGAGGTCCGTCTTCTCCTTGCGGTTCAATAGAATAAATATCAAACCCGCTGGTGCTTACATTTACAATTCTAAGAGTAGCAGGATTGCTTCCTTGTGTTGTCGGCAGGGTAAAAACCAAAGGAGCGGTATTATATTTTTGTCTAAAATTTATATGAGTTATCGTATCACTTTTTGTTCTTTTTACCGTAATAATATCTGCTTCCATTTTCCATGCAAAAAGAGTATTTAATGTAAAAATAAAAATCAAAATATATTTGCTCATTCTATGCCGCCTTTGTTAAAGCTGCTCTGGTCAAACTTTATTTTAAATTGCAAATACAGACCGCTTTTATGATAATTTTGTTGAGAAAAATCTTCATCATTAAACCCGGTAATATTATAACCAAATGTAATCACACTATTTTTCCAAGGTGAATAATCTAAATATATTCCTGCGCTATAATCAAAATTATTTGCACTATAAGAGTGAAGAACACTCCCTTGAAAGCCCAAAGCAAATCTATTATTAATATCATAAATTGCATTTATTCCAAACAAATCGCTAAATGAATTATAACTTTTGCCATCTATTGTATCAGATGCATATTTTAAACCATAATGTAAACCTAGCTCTAAATTACTGCTTGCTTTGTAATTTATATGTAAATTATTAACCAATTTGGCAGTTTTGTTTTTTATACTTTTATCTTGTGATTTTTTATATATAAAATCAATCTTATCAAGTATAATTAAATTTGTAATTTCTGGTCTGTATGCAAATGCTAAATTTGCATCAGAATAAATATCTTTATTATTTTCATCCCAATATTTATGATAACTTGCTCCAAATGCAAAAGTTAAAGCATTGCTTTTCTTATAATATGCTGCTGCATCTAAATTTATTTTTTTATCATTTCCGCTTCTATACTCTGCTCTTAATTTAGAATTAAAATTTTTATGAGCGTAATCCAAGGAGGCGCTGAGTGCATTATAGTTATCACTGTTATTGCCTAATTCCTGCTCCCCTCTCTCAAAAGCTATCTTTAATTTTGTATCTTTATTTATATTAAAAATTCTGTCAATTGAGTAAACATCATAAAGCCTGCTGCCATCTTCAGTTTTTTCAAATTGACTGCTGTATTTAAAATTGCTCTCTTTTGAAATTTTATAATTAAATCCGCTTCTTGCTAAATATTTAGTATTATTATCTATTCTGCTTCTCTCTATTTGAAAAAATATCGTAGTTTTATCATTATATTTATAATCTGTATCTAATGTCGTCCGTGTTGGATATTCATCGCTTTTGCCGCTTATACTTTGTTCATGCGTTAAAGACAAAGTTAAATTGTCATCCAAAAAACTCTTTTTAATACCTGCTATAATTTGAGTTTCTGTGCCGCTATTGCTTTGATTTAATATTCTAAAGCCAATTGTTGCCGAAGTTTTATTGTTTTCATAACTTGCTTTTGTTTCTAAAACTTTTATTTTTTGCGTATTATTGTTTTCATAATCTTTATTTTCATAAACTTGAGCATTTAGCGTTAAATTTTTACTTATTTTACTGCTAACTTGTGCACCCGTTTTAGTGCTTGCGCCATCAACTTTACTCTCGTCTTCTAAACCAAAGTTTTTATCTATTTTACGATAATAAATTTTAGCACTTAAATTTTGTTCTTGATAATTCAATTCTGCATAAACCGCATTGCCGTCTATTCTGCTTCCATCTATTTTATTACTGCTTTTTGCAAATTCCAAATAAGCTTTTAAAGCTTTAGAGAGTTTAATCTTTATATTTGCACCGTAAAGTTTATTTCTTTTAATACCGCTGTTTTCATTTATATAAATTGCCTTAGCTTTAATTCGTTTATTTTTGTATGATGTCTCTGCGCCATATGTATAATGACTTCCATTTATTCCTTTAATCTCGTATTTAGCTACTATAAATTGTGGATTAAAATTTTTATCCATGCTAAATACAGGCTTTTTAAAATATATAGTTCCGTTTTGGTAATCTATATCATAATCTTTGTAGCGAGTTAAATCTATGTGCTTAATTACGCGTTCTATATGATGCCTGTCTCGAATTTCTATAGATATTTTTTCACTTCCTTGAATAATATCTTTTTTGCTTAACAAGTAATATCCGCTTGTTCCATTCCCTCTTATATCATCGCGCACAAACTCATTTGAACTTTTAGCTCCAAAAACCGTAATGTTAAAATTATCCTTTGAATATTTGCTCTTTAATCCGGTAAATGTGCGCTCATAATTTAAAAATTCATTGCCTGATATATCTGTTTTAAAGTCTCCAAAAAGAGTATAAAAATCATCTTTTTCCAATTTAATATAGAGTTTTTTAGAAGATGGTGCCTCATTCTTTTGAATTGTTGCATCATTATATATTGTATAAAACTTTTTAGGGTCTATTGTGTCAAAAAGCTCCCTTTTACTTTTACCGCTGTCGTAGGATATGGTCATAAGCCATTTGCCAAGCACTTTGCCTTTTGCAAAAAATGCTATGCGCCCTTTGTGGTAAATATTGCTTCCGCCTTTTTTTAAATGGCTAATTAATTTGCTGTATCCTAATGTTCCCTTGGCAAAACCTACAAGTATCCATTCTCGCAAATAAGGCTTAAGTTTTGTTTTTACTATCATATTATTGCCAAAATTTAAGGCAACTTCACCAGCTTTTGTTGTTGGTTTTAATTTAATATAAGCAATGCCTTTGGAATCAATTTTATACTCTCCTTTGCCATTGCTTTTTATAAGAGGCTCGTATCCTTCTGATATTTCAAAACTTCCAACCATTCCCCCGCGAAGCAAATGTCCGCTTTTTCCTCTAAATCTGACCGCAATTACAGGTGAGTGTATGCCGTCTGCTTTTAGATAACTAAACTCAGGCAAAAACTCGGCACTAGCAGGCGCTCCGCTCTCTACATAAATTTTTCTGCTAAGAACAGATACTGTTTTTTTACCTTTTTTTACTATTGCTTCAAAAATATTTTCACCGTTTTTTAAATCTATACCTTTAAAATAAATAACTTTTGTTTGTTTGTTTATACTTCTTATAACCCCTTCATAGTGCACCAAATTAACTTTTTTCCCATTTAATTTTAACTTTACAGAGCACCCTTTGGGTAATAAGATTGCAACTTTTGCAGATGGAATATTTGGCACCCATCCTTTTGGAGGCCAAATAATTTTAGCTTTGTTGCCCATTTTGGAAACATCCTTTGCATTATACTTTGGCATTGTTTCATGGTGTGTCGGTTTTATCCAAACATTATCATTTTTTACCCTTTTTCCTCCTGCATCTTGCATAGTTACCGTATCTTTAGATGACACCATAGATACTATTTCTTGATTTAATTTGCCTCCTGTTTTAAAGCTTACTGAAGCCATATCGCTTTTTAAATTTATGTCATTAAAAATGTTATAAAAAAGTGTTGCATTAATTACTTTATTAGGCTTTGCACCAGGAAGCGTGCGGATTTTAAATCTGACAACCCTGCTTTTGTCAATATCGACTGCTACTAAATTATCTCGATATTCTGCTTCTATATTATTGCTTGTAGAATTTTTAACATATTCTAAACCTTCGCTAAGTTCTAAAATTGCAATTAAATCATTGCTATTGGTATCTCCTTTTACCTTTATCGTTACTTCTGCCTCATCTTTTGCAATTTTTCTAATAGAAATATTCATTTGAATTTTAGTTACATTTTTTGCAATTTTTTTAAGACAAAAATCTGCTCTTGCCATTTCACCGTGATAAAGCTGAACAAATTGAGAAATTTTAGAACCTGCAAAACGTGTATTGTCTTTACATTGTGCAACTTTATATCTGCCTTTAATGCTTTGAGTATCAATCTGAACTACATGGGTGCCGTTATCTATATTAACAAAATGGTATTTACCTTCTTTGTCTGTAACTGTATAGCGTCCGTCTTCCATATAAATTTTAACGCCTCCAACCCCGTAACGGTTACTTGCATTACTGTCTTTTAAGGTGTCATTAATTGCATCAATGTCTTTAACCTGCCCTAAAATATATCCATGTTCTCTACTTAAATCATCTTTAATTTTAACTGTTGCAACAGATACGTTAGAACGCTCGCCAAAAGATGTTATAGCCCAAGCTTGATTTATAAGCTCTTTTTTTCTGG
>JALWKP010000083.1 GCA_027081355.1 Campylobacteraceae bacterium | reverse complement strand
CGCCTAATACATAAATTCTTTTGTTTAAAACTTCTAAATTCAAAGCAGGGTTTCTTAAATATTTAGAGTATCTTCTCTCTAACATTTTAGCAGCCTCAGTCTGGGTCAAACCTGCTACATGGACTCTGTGAATTAAAGGCAAAGAGATGTCGCCGTTGCTATCGACTAAAATCCCGTTGCTGTTAGGAGGAATTAAATCCGGATGCTGGTAAATAGTAATTGCCAATCTGTCATTTTTTAATATTCTGTAATCTATTTTAGCAGGAATATTTCCGTCATAACTTTGAGAAACTAAAGCTGCGCCGTCGGAATTTGAACTATCAATACTTTTATCTTGAAGCAGCTTATAACTCTTTGGAGCACAGCCTGTTATCAACAAAAGCATCACTAGCAGTATTATTTTCTTTAGCATTTTTTATCCTTTTAAATAAGCTGATAATATAAGTTAATAATAATCTTGCCCATTGCTGTAATTATAACCATACCCCTTTTTAACAGCTTTAGCATCATTATATACAATATATAAATTATCAAGCCCCTCATTTTTTAGAGAATTAACCAATTCTAAAAACTCTTTTTTAGAATAATTTTCCCGGACTATATATAAAGACACATCGCTTAAATTCAAAACTGTATCAGCGTCTGTAACCAAACCTATAGGCGGTGTGTCAAATATAATAACATCATACATTTTTCGTAAATTATCAATAAGTTCTTTAAATTTTTCACTCTCTAGCAATTCGTTAGGATTAGATGGGCAAATACCGGAAGTTATAACATCAATATTTTTAAAACCGCCCTTTTGTATAACTTCAAATAAAGAATCTTTATTCATTAAAAAAGTGCTTAAACCTTTTGAATTTGGCAAATTGAATTTTTTATGCAGTTTAGGTTTGCGCATATTGATATCGACAATAATAACCCTTTTCCCGCTTAAACTTATTATAGAAGCTAAATTTACTGAAACAGTGCTAATGCCTTCTTTGGAAATTGTAGAAGTTATGCCGACAGCATAACCGCTTTTTTTATTTGCAGCAGATTGTATTTTTTTTCTAAAAGCTCTGTAACTTTCTGCCAATGCAGATTGCGAATCTTTAAAAACAACAAAACCTTCTGAATCTTTATAAATATGAGGAAGCAAAGATATAATCGGCACTTTTGTCTCTTTTTCGACATCTTCTTTAGATTCTATTTTACTATTTAGAAAACTTCTGACAAATGCTAAAACCAAGCCTAAAAAGAGCCCTAATACAAAACCTATTGCTATTATAAATTTCCTTTTAGGTTTTATTGGGTATCTGGGCAATAAAGCTTTGTCTATAATTCTGTTTTGGCTTATGGTAGAAGCTTTAATAATTTCAACCTCTGAACGCTTTTCTAAAAGATAAGAGTATATTTTTTCATTAACTAAATATTTTCTTTTTAAATTGGTAAGAATCCTTTCATTTTGAGGCAATTTTAAAATAAGTTTTTTCTCTTGCGCTATAGATTTTCTAACTAATTTTTCTTTTTCTACCAACATTTTTAATATATTTCTTATACTGAATATTATTGATTTTTTCAATTCCCTTATTTTGCTGTTTACCTTAACAACTTCAGGATAAGCAGGCGTAAAATCTTGCAAAAGCATTCTTTTTTGTATTATGGCATCTTGGAGCTGTTTTACCATTCCCATCAGCGAATTTGTATCTTCCCCTATACCTACAATAGAAATATTTTCTAATCCGATACCGTTTTTTACTTGCTTATACAGCGTGGCGACAACTTGCTTTTTTAACAGTAAATCTTCTAATTGTGTTTCTAGTTTTGCACTTCTTTCTATTGTCATATTGGCTTTTGCACTCAAATTTATACTGTTTGTATTTCTTTTAAAATCTTCCAGACTTTTTGCAGACGATTGCAAATTTTTCTTTATAAAAGCCAACTGTTTATTTATAAAATTTAATTTTTTAGTCGCTTCTTTTGTTTTGTATTCTATACTCTGTTTTAAATAAACTTTTGCAACTTCATTTACATATTTTTGCGCTCTGCTTGGAATATTGTCTTCAAAAGATACAACCATAACACCGGCATTGCTGGATACAAAAGATACTTTTAATCTGCTTCTTACATCATCTGCTAAATATTTAGAAAAGACATCAACAAAAAGATATTTCTTATAAAGCGGCTTTTTAATTTTATCTATTTTTATTTCAAAATGATTGTTTTTAATCCATTCCCCATATTTAACTTCTTGAGAGTAACTCCATTTTTTGTTATTTTTATCTACTGTTAATAAACATTTCTCATCTGATATGGGAGAAATTTTAAATAATATGCCATAACCTTTTTTAACTTTTATATCAAATGGAGATTTTTTGTATAACTCTATTTTTTTATAAAATTTATTAATCGCAAAATATCTTTTGGCAAAATCAACTTTATTTAATACTTGGTTTGTAATAAACCTTGATTTAATAATTTCAGTTTCCATCGCATTATTCTGAGCGCCTTTAGAGACCGCAGCTGATAAAATATCATTATTATTTGCATTATTTGCAGTTATTTCTAAAGTTGTGACAGCTCTGTATATATTTGGCTTGTAATACGCATAAGCAAATGCTAAAAATGTAATTAATGCAGTAATAAAAAGTATCGAATATTTATATTTAAAGATTATAGCAAAAACCTCTTTAAAGTTTGCTCCGTCTTTATCTGAGTCAGTATAATTGTTGAAATTTTCACCATCCAAACTTTAATCCTTTAATAAAAAATTTATTCGATTGTAACAAAAGTTTGTAACAATTAAAATATTTATGACAAAAATAAATAATTGCTCTGTATTTTTACACATTTTAATAAAAAATAAAAATATGTCCGTATATTTAAATACGATTAAAGTATAAAAACAAAGGAGGGGTTATTTTTAAATATAATACGATTTATTGGAAGTATATAAAGAAATATTTTTAGAATTTATACTTTAAAATTTTAAAAGAGAATACAATAACTTTATTTTTACAATTATGAAAAAAGTTATTTAAAAAATTTTTTACAATATAATAAACACACTATTTTTAATAGTATGCTGCGATATTTAACCGCTTAAATAACAGCCGCCGCAACTATAAAAGCCGCCGTTGCCAAAATTCCGCCTAGCAGGGCGTAAGGCAATTGTGTATTTACATGGTTTATGTGCTCGCATCCCGATGCCATAGATGAAATTATCGTTGTATCGGAAATCGGCGAAGAGTGGTCGCCGAAAATTCCGCCCGAAATCACTGCACCGGCTGCTAGAGGAATATAAATACCGCTGCTTGCTGCGTAAGCTATGGCTATTGGCATCATTATCGAAAAAGTTCCCCAGCTTGTGCCGGTAGAAAATGCAATAATTGCAGAGAGTATAAAAATTACCGCCGGTATAAAAATAGGGTTTATTGCGCCGCTTGCAACAGAGGCAATATATTTGGCAGTTCCCAAATCTTTAATAACTGCTCCGATTGCAAAAGCCAAAATTAAAATTGTAACAATAGGCACCATTTCTCCAATGCCTTCAAAAAAGCTTTCAAAATAGGCTTTGTGACTCATTGCACCTGTAAAAATGTAAAGCAGGTATGTAAACATTAAAGTAATTATTACCGAATAAAATACCGAGGTAGAACCGCTGCCTTTTAAAATATCGCCGCCGCCGCTTAAATAGAGGGCAGCCGGCATTAAGGCAATCAGCATAACAATCGGTGCAATCATATAAATCATATTCCCTTTTTTTGCATTTTTTACCTGCACAAACTCTTTTGGCACCGCAATTGATTCTGCTTTTTTCATAGGTCCGAAATCTTTGCCGCTTAAAATAAAATAGAGCACCATAATAAGCGTAATTATCGAATAAAAATTCAGCGGAATCGATTTTATTAAAATATCAACCGCATTGCCCGTAATCACCCCTGCGCTAATTTGAGCAGTAATTAAACCAATAAGCAGAGCGCCCCAGCCGTTAAACGGAATCAAGGAGCAGACAGGCGCAGATGTAGAGTCGCAAACATAAGCCAATTTTTCGCGCGATACACCGAATTTATCGGTTAAAGGCTTTGCAACGGTTCCCGCAACCAAAGAGGTTATAGAAGATTCGATAAAAATTACCAGCCCGATAACATACGCCAAAAGAAGCGCCCCTTTTTTGGATTTAATATGCTTTTTGGTTAAATATTCAACAAAACCGTCAACCCCGCCAGAATCGATTATAAGCTTTATTACAGAGCCTACAAGCAGTGCAAAAATTACGGTTTTTGTAATCCATCCTTCAGTAAAAAGGTGAACAATTGAGTCAAACATTCCCACAAACGCTTCGCCAAAATGGAAATGTTTTAAAATTAAAAAACCCGAAAAAATTCCAAGCATTAAAGAGATAATTACATCTTTAGTAAAAATAGCCAAAACAATTGCAATTATCGGCGGTAAAAGAGAAAACGCCCCATATTCCATATCTACTCCTTAAAAGTTAAATACAATTATACCAAATTAGCCAAAAAAGGAGCGCACTGCCA
>JALWKP010000082.1 GCA_027081355.1 Campylobacteraceae bacterium | reverse complement strand
CGCTTATGCCAAAAACCCTGCTTTACGATAAAATAAAATCGAATGTCCAAGAGTTAAGTGCCAGAGATGCGACAATTTTAGCCATTTCGCCCGAACCTTTTGATTTAGCGGATGATTTTGTTCAAACCAAACAGGCAATTCATCCGATGCTTGAATTTTTTGAAATGATGGTAGTAACACAGCTTTTAGCGCTGGAAATCTCTATCCGCCTTGGCAATGATGTAGATATGCCAAGAAACCTGGCTAAATCGGTTACGGTGGAGTAAGTTAAGTTTTTTTGATTAACTTACTCAGCTAAGAGCTTAGAGCACAGAGCGAAGAGCTAACAAGGTAGCTTCGCTTTTTTGTGGCTCTGCCGCAATATTTAAAACGCGGCGTAGCCGCACTACCGGCTCTAAGCTCTATGCTCTGAGCTCTCAGCTTTTTTTCCGAAGGAAAAGACAATGAAATATCGCGTGCGCATAAACCAAGAAAAATTAGAAGAATTAAAAAAGCAGTTAAAACCAGGGCATAGCTGGCGGGCACTTGCGGGGATTATTATTTTTTTCTTTGTGCCTGAAATTGCAGCATTCTTTTGGGGAGATGAGATTACAAAATATTTTGCATTAAAAGAGCAGCACTCTCAAGATTATCTTCATAAACTCTTATTTAAACAGTTAAAATCTTTAGGAGAAAATTCAATATTTAATTTAACAATAGGTTTTGGATTTTTAATTTGGTTTTTTAAGGTAAGAAAAGAAAAAAAGAGAAAGGAGATTAAACCTCCTGATATTAAATTGTAATTTTAAGAAACCGTTGCACAATAGTAAACCAAAATTACGGCACTATTAAATATCATAAATTCAAAAAACTCTTTTCTGTTTGGCTTTGGCTAAGCTTTCGAGTAATTTTGTTTAATTTCTGATACTTTCTATCACTATACTTTGTAACTAACAATTGTGCTGTGCTCTCTTAAACTGTGCTTTGTGCAAATTTTTCAATAATTAGTTCTAAATTTTTGCAGTAATTTCCATTTTTCTCAAGTAAAAACATATCATCTACTCTATTTTTACGGGTGTATATTTTTGATGAAACTATTTCTATTTGATACTCTTCAAAGATATTCATTAAGTATGCCAGCAGCCCTTTTTGGTCGTTTGCCCTAAAGCGCATAAGGGCGTATGTTTTTGAGTGGTCGCACTCTATATCTATATCTTTTTTGTATATAACAGGTTTTGGCAAGATTATTCTTTCTTGTTTTTCAAAAGAGTCTTTTATTATAATTTTAATATCTTCTACATCATCATCTGTAACTTTTTGGTTAAAATCGATTTTAAAATATTTTTTTCCGTCAAAAAGTTTAACAATATCCATATTTACTAAATTTAAGTTGGATAATTTAGATAGCAGGTAGCCTAAATCTAAAGGTATTTTTTTTATGATTTCTATTGTTAAAAAGCGCTTGTTTGTAACTTCGTATTCGTAAGTGTCGATATTTATGGCTCTTTTTGCAATTTCGATAATTCTTGAGGTGCTGTATTTGATAAATGGCAAGTTTGATTCTATATTTAAAATTTTTCTTTGCGCAGTTTTTGGCAAAGCTTTGAATGCTTTAGAGTTTTGAATTGCCTCTTTTCTTTTTACTTTTTTGGCAACTTCGTCTAAAAATTCCCGGTGGCTTAAAAAATTTAATGCATTGCTATATAGCGTCCAAAAGAGCCTGGATGTTAATTTATTATAAATATTGCTGCCTACTGCGGTTGTATCGGCATAAGTTAATAGCAGTATCATATCCAATTCGAGTTTTGTATTGAAAATAGAAGCAAACTCATCTATGACTCTTGGATTGTAAATATCTTCTTTTTGGGCAGTTACACTCAATTTATTATGGTAAAGAATAAGTTTTGCTCCTAAATCGATATTTTCTTGAGAAAGATTTAATGTTTTGCCGTAATTTAAGAATATTTTTTTACCTATTTCGTGGTGGTCAATTTTTCTGCCTTTTCCTGTATCGTGTAAAAAAGTTACAAGTTTTAATAAAAGTTTTTTATCTTTTGGCAAAGAGTTATAAATTTTTTTAAGCTTTTGCTCTTCGATATTTTCTAAAGCTTTAACAGCTTTTATCAAATGGGTATCTACGCTGTATTTGTGATAACCGTCAAACTGCGGCATAGCTTCTATTTTTTTAACAGGTTTTATGTAGTCGCCCAGCAGTTCAACTTCTGAAAGAGCTGTTAAAATTGAACTTGTTGAATTTGCTTCAAATGCTTTTAAAATTAATCTGTTTAAATTTTTGCCAGCGCTTTTTTTGGTATGAAGCAGCGCCGAATTTAACTCTGGGTGAGAGCGATATGGTTTGTCTGCGTTGGCAATTAAAAATTCTAAAGCCTCTTTTCTATTTTTAAATTGATTTTTTGGCTTTAAGTAATTTTTATAAATATCAATTGTGCCGTAAGTTAAAGTGTTAATCCAAATTCTTGAGTATAACCATACTGTCCGTAAACTTTTATTTACTTTTCTTGAAAAAACACGGTAAGGGTGAGAATAAAAACGCGAGCCGATAAGTTTTGCAACATCTGGAATGTAATCTAGTATCAATTGGTCTGTTTTTCTATTTGCTACAATATGTAACGCTGCTCTAACTTTAAATAGGAATTCAAGTGCAGAAATAAATTCTGTATAATCTCTTTTTTCAACAATATCTTGCGGTAAATCTTTAATTTTATTAATGTCATACAGCATTTTGCCAATCCAAAAAACCAAATTGGCATCTCTGAAACCGCCTACCCCTTCTTTTAAATTTGGTTCCATCATTATGGGGTATTTTTTTCTATATTTGCGTCTTTCTGCTATTTTTTCTGTAATAAATTCTTTTTGCTTTGTTGTTCTTATATTTCGTATCGCTTTTTTTACTTTAGTAATCCATAACTTTTTAGAACCGTCTATAAATCTTGATTCTAAAATGGCTGTTTTAATGGTAATGTCACTGTCTGCTGCACTTTCTAACTCTTCGACTTCGTGGACTCTGTGCCCCAGTTTTAAGCCTGTATCTAAGAGCAGATAATACATTTTTTCTATTAACTCTTTGGTGTTATAAGCGGCGGTTTCTTTATAAACAAACATAATATCAATATCGGATTTTGGACTTAACTGTTGCCTTCCGTAACTCCCAAGCGCAGCAATGGTTAAAGGCACGGCATTTTTTGTCGGAAAAAAATCTTCAAACATTTGGCGCGTGGCTATATAGTAAACAGCAGATATGATGGTATCAATTTTTTTAGTGTGTTTGATTAAAAAGTCTTTGCCTTTATGTTTTTTAAAAATTTCAGGCAGAGTTTTATAGTAATTTGTCAAATCGTTTTTAATAAGTTTGGCAAATTGAAAATCGGATGCATTTTGTGCAATTAACTCTTCTATTTTTTCATTTAATCCGCTCAAGGCTAATCCTAGTTTTTTATTGATATAATAGCACAAAATCTTTAGGCTGGACAGTTATGAAAAAGATAATTGAAAAAATTAAAAACCGGGAAAGAATAGATAAGCAAGAGGCTTTAAAACTGTATAATTTAGAGCTTTTAGAGCTTGGCGTTTTGGCAGATGAAATAAGAAAAGAAAAATATGGAAAAAAGAGTTATTTTAATATAAACCGCCACATTAACCCAACGAATGTATGCAAAGATACTTGCAAATTTTGTGCATATTCAGCAACGCGTAAAAATCCGAACCAATATACAATGAGTGTGGATGAAATTGTAAATATTGCAAAAGATGTCTATAAAAACGGTGCTAAAGAGGTGCATATTGTTTCTGCGCACAATCCAAACGCTGGGTTAAATTGGTATTTTGATGCATTTAAATATATTAAAAAAGAGTGCCCAAATATTCATATAAAAGCGCTAACGGCAGCAGAAATCCACTTTTTGGCAACAGAGTATAATAAAAGTTATGAAGAAATTATTGATTTAATGGTGTTAAATGGAGTTGATTCTATGCCAGGGGGCGGGGCGGAAATTTTTGCAGAAGATGTGCGCGATAAAATATGCAAAGGAAAAGTAAGCTCTGCACAGTGGCTTGAAATTCATAAACTTTGGCACAACCGGGGTAAAAAGTCGAATGCTACAATGCTTTTTGGGCATATTGAGAGCAGGGCAGACAGAATCGACCATATGGAGAGGCTGCGTGCTTTGCAAGATGAAACAGGCGGGTTTAATACATTCATTCCGCTGGTATATCAGCGAAAAAACAATTATTTAAAAGTAGAAAATTTCTTAACTGCAAAAGAGATACTAAAAACTTATGCAATTGCTAGAATTTTCTTAGATAATATTCCGCATTTAAAAGCATACTGGGCAACATCGACAATAAATTTGGCTCTGCTTGCCCAAGAGTTTGGATGCGACGATTTAGACGGCACGATTCAAAAAGAGTCTATTCAATCAGCAGCAGGAGCAAACAGTGCAAACGGTTTGGAGTTGGAGGATTTTGTAGCACTGATAAAAAACAGCGGCTTTATGCCGGTTGAGAGAGACAGTTTGTATAATGAATTGAAAGCTTATTAAGA
>JALWKP010000081.1 GCA_027081355.1 Campylobacteraceae bacterium | reverse complement strand
AAAAGATACTCGAAACCTTTAACTATGTAGGCATAAGCATAGACGGAAGCCCTGAAATTCACGATAAATTCAGAGGTCTTCAAGGGGCTTTTGAAGAGTCGATGAAATCGGTGCGATTGCTTAATGGCTTTGGCATAAGCAAGGTTGGAATCCGCTTTACAATAACCAAAGAGACTCTGCCCGATTTAGAATTTATTTTTGATTTAGCAGAGAAAGAGAATATCCCAAAAATCTACATTTCGCACCTGGTTTACAGCGGGCGCGGGCTTGATAATTTGCAGATGGATATTAGCAAAACACAAAGAATCGAAGCGGTAAATTATATAATTAATAAAGCGTTTGAGTATTACGAAGAGGGCAGAGATATAGAGATAGTTACCGGCAATATGGAGATGGATGCGGTAATGTTTTTAGAAAAATTTAAAAGAATCTATCCGCAATATGCTTTGGAGTTAGAAAAGCGTCTTAAAGCGTGGGGCGGAAACAGCGCGGGGGTTAAACTGCTAAATATCGACAGCGAAGGCAATGTTAAGCCTGACCCGTTTTTTCCGCAGACAATCGGCAATATTTTCAAAGAGGATTTTAGCAATATCTGGCAGGCAAAAAGCGAACTTTTAACCAGACTTCGGGAACATCCTCGAAAAATTGGCGGAAAATGCAAGAACTGCCGTTATATCGATATATGTAACGGTGGAAGCCGAAGCCGCGCCTGGGCGATTTATGGCGACCTTTGGGCAGAAGATCCTTCGTGCTATTTGCAAGGAGTTGAGAATGGGTAAAGTTTATTTAACAGGTGCAGGACCGGGAGATATAGAGCTTTTAACGCTAAAAGCGCTAAATGTTATAAAAAGAGCGGATGTTATAGTTTACGACCGTCTGGCAAATCCCGAAATTTTAAAAGAGGCAAAAGAGGGGTGTGAATTTGTGTATGTGGGCAAAGCCGATTCTCACCATACACTGCCGCAAAATGAGATTAACGAGATGCTTTACCAATTGGCGCAAAAGCACGAAACGGTTGTGCGCCTAAAAGGGGGCGACCCGCTGGTTTTTGGGCGCGGAGGCGAAGAAGCGCTCTATTTAAAAGAAAGAGGCATTAAGTTTGAATTTATTCCGGGAATCACATCTGCCGTTGCGGTTCCCGAATATGCAGGTATTCCGGTAACTCATAGGGGAATTACGGTATCTTTTCGCGTTGTAACGGGGCACGAAGCGCCTTACAAAAAAAAGTCCCAAATCCCTTGGGAAAATTTTAAAACAGACGATACTATCATATTTTTAATGGGTTTGCACAATTTAGATAAGATTACTCAAAAGCTTATAGAAATCGGCAAGCCAAAAGATTTTCCGATAGCCGTTATCAGCAAAGGCACTACACCTGATGAGAAAACAGTTATAGGAACTTTAGAAGATATTTACGAAAAAGCAAAAGATTTGCCGACCCCTGCATTAATTGTGGTAGGAGAGGTTGTGAGGTTTCATGAGCAGTTAAGTTGGTTTGAAGATTAATCGCATTTTATGTATATATTTTTAATATATTGAAAGATTATTTGAAAAATAATTAAAATTGTGGTAATATGTGCGTAAGCAGGAGGCTGTAAGATGCTCGATTTTAGAGAAATATCTTTTTTTAAAGATTTACCGCAAGAATATTTAGATATATTACAACATAAACTTTTTACTAAAAAATACAAAAAGGGAAGTATTGTTTTTTTTGAAGGCGATAGAAGCAAATATATGTATATTGTTTTGGAGGGGAGTGTTAAAATGTATAAAACTACTCCAAAGGGGAATCAAATTCATATAAATATTTTAAATGCCCCCTCTTTAATAGGGGAGTATATATATTTTGAAGAACAGGCTTTTCCTGCAACTTGCGAATTTGTTACAGATGGAATTATTGGTTTAATACCTTTTGAAGTTGTTGAGAGACTTTTAGATAATAAAAGTTTTTCCAAAGCAATAATCCGCTCTCTAACAGGCAAAGTCGCCCTGCTTTCTGCACTTATTCATAAAGAAACGGTTTTAAGCTCCGAAGCAAAAGTTGCCGATATTATAATTCATAAACCTTCAATTTTTGAGCGTTTAAAAAATAGTGAAATTGCTTCTATTTTAAATATTACCCCCGAAACCTTTTCCAGAATTTTGGCTAAATTTAAAAAAGAGAAAATTATCACTTTAAAAAACCATAAATTGGAAGTTTTGGACAGTGATAAACTGCTTCATATTTTAGAAACCAACACAGTAAAAGAGTGCACAAACTGTATTGCTAATTTTAAAGCTCAAATGGGGTTGGAGTAAAATGAAGCTTTTAATAATTGTTTTTGTTTTGATACAGCCGGCTTTTGCTTTTTCGATACAAGCTTGGGGGTTTGCGCCCAAAGTCAGTAAAAAATTTGTTTATAAGCTTTGCGGCGGGCAAAATGTCTCGCCGCAAATTTTGTTAAAAGAGGTTCCAAAAGAGGCAAAATCTTTGGCTGTTACAATATTTGACCCCGACGCCCCAAGAGCCAGCGGCTGGTGGCACTGGGCAGCTTTTAATCTGCCAGTTAGCAGTAAAATCAATGAAGGCTTGTATCCAGATGAGTTTTTGCAGTTAAAAAACGATTACAAAGAGTTTGGCTACGGCGGTCCATGCCCGCCTCCTGGAAAACCGCACCGTTATATAATTACAGTTTATGCTTTAAAAAAGAAGGTTAATTTTTCAAAAAATATTTCTATAAAAAAGGCTTTAGAGTTAATTAAGCCTTTAATTATTAAAAAAGCTCAAATTGTAGGAAAGTATGGAAGAAATTAACTCTCTGCTTCAAAAACCTCTTTTAACTCAAGATTTTCTTCTAAACACTCAATTGGCAATTCATCCTCTTGCCCAAAAGCGCCGGCATATTCATATTTGCCATTTTTTAAAATAAATTTTTCAACAATTTTATACTCGATATTAACCAAGAAATACTCTTTAATAGCGCTTTTTTCATAAAGCTCTTTTTTTACTGTTTTATCTTTAAGGGCAGTTGATGGGGATAAAACTTCAAAAACAGCGCAAGGTTTTTCATTATCCTCGCAAAAAAGCATAATATCCGGCTGAACAATATTTATTTCATTATTAACTTCAAGCTTTAAATCAAATGGGGCAATTCGAGGCAAACATTTTTGGGCGGTTTTGCTAATGGTTTTTAATAAATAAAAAATATTTCCTACAATATCTTGATGCAAAGCACTCGCTCCTGCCATCATATAAATTTTTCCAAAAATAAGCTCTACCCGCTCTTTTGTTGAATTGGCAATATCAAGATAATCTTGGTAAGAGTAATTTTCTAATACTTTAGCTTCATCCATTGTAAACCTTTGCTATTTTTTTTATATTATAGCATAAATTAATGCGCCAAATAATAAAGCAAAAATAGTCCAAAAATTATTCTATATGCCCCAAACCATTCAAGTGAGTAGTGTTGCACGAATTTTAAAAAGAGTTTTACAGAAATGTAAGCAGATATAAAGCTTACAATAAAGCCTACAGCTAAAATAGTGCCGTTTATGCTAGTAAAGGTGTGGATATTTTTTAAAAATTCATATCCGCTTGCGGCAAACATTGTTGGAATTGCTAGCAAAAAGCTAAAATCTGCTGCTGTTTTTCTGGTTAAGCCGCCAAGCATTCCGCCCACAATTGTTGCGCCGCTTCTGCTAGTGCCGGGAATTAGGGCAAATACTTGCGAAAAACCTACTATTAAGGCTTGTTTTAGACTCACTTTTTCAACATCTTGCACCATAGCTTTTTCGTCTTTTCTTTTGTAAAAATACTCAACTATAAAAAAGATAATTCCGCCTATTATAAACATTATTGCAGATGTTTGCACAGTAAAAAGCTCTTTAATTTGGTGGCGGAAAATAAAGCCGATAACCGCCAAAGGCAAAAATGCTGCAATAACCTTTTTCCAAAGATTTATCTCTTTTAAATTGAGTTTGTTTAGGTAAATTAAAACAATAGCAAGCGTGGCTCCAAGCTGAATAATAACTTCAAAAGCAACATTCGCTTCGCTCTGCTTTAATTTTAAAAAATCCGATGCAATAATCATATGTGCGGTAGAAGAGATTGGCAAAAATTCGGTTATTCCTTCTACTACTCCTAAAATTGTGCTGTCTATTATGTTCATATTATTTATTCCTTCCGTTTTGTAAGCTGAAAGCAAAAAGCAAAAAGCTGAAAGCTGAAAGCTAATATGGTAATTTTATTTTTTATATAGCAAAGCTGCCCAATAGCTTTAAGCTTTAAGCTTTGTGCTTTGTGCTTTGTGCCTTTTTATGCCGCCATGCATAAAAAACAATCAAAATTGTAACTAAAATTATTGTAATAATGGTTATTTCTTTTAAATATTTATGAATTAAATCTTCATTAGCGCCTAAAAAGTAGCCAAGAAATGTAAGTATAGTTACCCATATTCCAGCGCCAAAAGCTGTATATAGGCTAAATTTTAGCGGATTCATATTTGCTAAGCCGGCAGGAAAAGAGATGTATTGCCTAATCCCCGGAATCAAGCGCCCTGTAAAGGTGGATATGTGTCCGTGGTGCTCAAAAAAGTTTTCCAGCTTGTCAACTTTCTCTTGGCTCATAAGTTTTAGCAAAAGGGCGCGTCCGAATTTTGAAGCTAAAATATAGTTAAACCAAGCCCCGGCAAGCGAGCCTAAAATGCCTGTTGCAATTACTAAAGCAAGGTTCATATCCCCTTTAAAAGCGAGGTAGCCTGCCGGAATCATAACAACTTCGCTTGGAAACGGAAAAAAACTGCTCTCAAGAAACATTAATGCAAATATACCAAAATAGCCCATAGAACCTATAGTTTGAACTAAAAATTGAACAATTTCCTGCAACATAAACAGACTCCCTTAAAAATTGTGATATTATATCAAGATATTTGCAAGAAACTTTAATAAATTGCCAAAGGTTTTAAAATGTGCAAAGAATTTTTATATA
Source organism: Campylobacteraceae bacterium (assembly GCA_027081355.1). GTDB lineage: Bacteria > Campylobacterota > Campylobacteria > Campylobacterales > Sulfurovaceae > JAADEQ01. The sequence continues at coordinate 12,508 of JALWKP010000081.1, read as the reverse complement.
AAATACTCAATTACAAAAAACTTGATTGGTTAAAAAGAGAAGAGGTATGGAAATTTGATAAAATCGATAAAATAACCGGAGCGGTATTTTTGATATTTTTTTCTTTGGCAATATTTGCAAAAGGGGTTTTTGTATTTTTGCTTTTTATCATTTTTATCCCGTTAACGATTTTAGGAGAAATCAGGCATATTAAAACAGTTCCCGGTGATATAGAATCTGAATTTATGCGTTTTTTGATATGTTTTAAATTTATTTTTGCAACTTTTATCGGGGTAACTTTTTTTGTAATTATTTTGTCGATATAATTCCAAAATAGTCCCAAAAAGGCAGTGCATTTATATTTTCTATTGTGAGATTTTGTTTATAAGTAATTACTATTTTTTCATCGCAGGCAAATGGCAGTTTTTTTAAACCGTTCAGTTCCCGTTTGATATTTTTTTCATTTAACTCATAACAAACCTGTATCGCTTTTGTAATCTCCTCTTTTCTAACAATAAAATCGCACTCAATAGAGTTTTTATTGTAAAAGTAAATTTCGTAACCGGCTTTTAAAAGTTCGCTAAATACTAAATTTTCAAGTGCTCTGCCGTGGTTTTTAGAAAATGAAAAATTTAACAAAGCAAAGCCGTTATCACTTAAATAAACTTTTTTTTTGGAACTATTTTGTTCTTTTAACGAATATGAAAAGTGTTTAATTTCATAAAGTAAAAAACTGTCTTCTAAAAAGGAGATATACTCTTTTATGCTCATATCTCCAATTCCGATGGCTTTAGAGAGCGAGTAGTAAGAGTAAGGGCTTGTAAAATTGCTAATAAGATAGTAGCTTAAAGCTTTAAAGCTTTTGGTATCTCTAATATTGTAATTGTAAATACAATCTTTTAATATGATAGTTTCAAAATAGCTTTTTATAATATCCCGCTTAAAATCTTCTTTGGCTTGGTAAACTTCTACAAAAGAGCCATTTTGTAAAATATCGTCAATTATAGAGAGTATTTTTGCTCTATTTTCATAAATTTGCAAAGTTGAGCTGATTTTTTCAATTTTTAAAATCTCTTTAAAAGAGAGTGGAAAAATTTTGGTGCTAAAATATCTGCCGCTTAAGAGTTTTGTTAATTTAGTATCTAAAAATGTGGCATTTGAACCTGTTACAAAAATTTTTTTAAAGTATTGGTTGTCGTAAGCGCTTTTTACATGTCTCTCCCATCCGTTAATTGATTGAACTTCATCCAAAAAGAGATATTTAATCTTTTTGCCGGTAATTTGTTCGGCGCTCTCGATGATTTCGTGCAATTTTGCAGGCTCATTAGCGTAAGGAATAAAAAACGGGTCATCTAAATTTAAAAACAGAATCTCTTGCGGGTCGGTTTTTTTACTCAAATAGTTAATTAAAAGTTTAAAAATTGTTGATTTTCCGCTTCGTCTAATTCCTTGAACCGCTTCTATCTGCGGAAGTTCCAATCTTTTTATTATGGTTTTAAGCGCTTCCCTTTCGTATAAGTCCTCGTAAAGATTTTTCCAATGCTTGTTTTGAGAAATTATTAACTTTTTCATACTGTATCCTGAATATATAGTTATTTATTCATATTATACTATGAATTTTTAAAAATATTATAAATATTCCTGTTATAATATGAATATTTTAGTAAAAATTCATTTTATACTATGAAAATTCATTGCTTTTTTCTTGTTGTAACGGGAAAAATTGCAAAAATGACAATTAGTCCGATTAGCGAAAATTCTACTGCTGCCCTTTGGCTAAAATTTTGCCAGATAACTCCGGTAACGGTTGCGCCAAGGGCGCTAAATGCTGCCACGCCGCCGTAAAGCACTCCGTAAACTGTGGCTTTGTTTTTTGCTTTGTTTGAAATGAAAGCGCGGATTGCATTTAAGCTGGCAACGGTATAGAGAGCAAGCAGAATAAAGCTTAATACCGCAGCATTAAGCTGCAGCGAAGCCATTGCCAAAATTCCGATTAAAAATGCAAAAAGAAGCACCGTTTTTGCGCTGAATCTGTCTATCTGCATGCCAAAAAAGTAGCTGGAGATTGTCTGCACAAAGTTATATAATACCATAAAAAGCGGAATATAAATGATATCTATACCGCTCTCTTTGGCTTTGATTATAAAAAAGCTGTCGTTAAAAATAAAAAATGTAAATGCAAAATAGATAAAAAGCACGGGCAGCAGTTTTTTATCTTCTTGAAGCTGGAATTTTTCTTTTCTTTTTGCTTTATAGGGTGCATCTTTAACAAAAAATGCAGCAATTATTACCGAAATCAGACCCGGCAGGAGAGTCCAGGCAAAAAGTTCCCTAAAAATTGTTTCGTTTTTACCCAAAAAATACAGCACCCCAAAAGCAATAAGTGCTCCGCTCATTTCGCCCGCAACATCCATCATTTTATGAAAACCGAAACTCTTGCCGCTCTTACCGCCGCTGTATTCAGAAATCAGGCTGTCTTTGGGCGCGCTTCGAACCGCTTTGCCCATCCGCTCAAGCCCTCGCAGCGCCGCAACGCTTTGCCAAGAATTTGATAGTGCCAAAAGAGGTTTTGTAAGCGCCGAAATAAAATATCCCGCAACCACAAAGGGTTTTACAATCTGCAGCCTGTCGCTCAAAACCCCAAAAAGCACCCTAAAGCCGTAAGAGATAAATGTAGCAACCGCCACCACAAAGCCCAGCTTATCGACCCCTTGATGCAGGACATATACTATAAAAATAGGCAAGATAGAAGTAACCATAGCGCTTGCCAAATCGGTAAAAAAACTGACAAATCCGAGGGCTATTATGTTTTTGTTTATCATGGTTTAAATTTTAAAGTTCACCTGCTATTTTTAAAACCGTATTGCAAGTATTTTCATCAATATAAATTTGAGACTCTTTTAATTTTTTTATTAAAGGTTCAATAGCTTCGATATATCCGGCTTTTTTGGCTTTTATTAGAACTCCTAAACTTCCGATAACATTTATTCCGAAACTTTGTGCAAATTTTTTGGCTTTTTTATCATCACAAAGCAAAAAGTCGGCATTTTGCTCTTGATAAAGTATAACCGCTTCACTCTCTCCCTTGCCTAGTGAAATATTAAAATTTATTTTTGTCTCTATATCTAAAACTTTATCTTTGCAAAATTCGGTTAATTTTTTCGCCTCTGTTTTATTATCTTTGGTAATTTCGTCATATACAGCTCGGGGAACATATACTTTGCCAAAAAGTTTTTGAAGTATCTCTAATTTATCGATAATCGCAAGAGCTATAAGTGCAGAACTGTCTGCAATAAGAATCATAGGGAGTCCATTAATCTTAATTCGTTTTCCAGTTCCCCTTTTTCATAATGAATTACAGGAATTTGGTTTTTATTGCACTCTTTCATAAAGTCGTAAATAGATAAATTAGCAAAACGGGCTGCCTGCTCAATAGAGAATTTGCCGTTTTTATAAAGCATTAAAGCACTGTTTAATTTGATTATATCTTTTAACTCTTGCAAATCTTTATTTAATACCAATGGGGCGAATTCGGGTATGTTTATTGTTATTTTCACTTTTTGCTCCGTAAAGTCATTTAGTAATTATAACATAAATCAAAGCTCTTGTAAAAATTGCTCCTCCCACTTCTTAAACTCATCGCTAAAGTAAACTATTCTTTGCTTTTTAAACTCCCTAGTAGAGTAGAGTTTTCTGTAATTTGTTAGCCCTATCTCTTTTGCCATTTCGGAAATTATCGCTTCGCTCTCTTCTTCGGTTTTGGCGTGCACCATCGCAAAAAGGTTGTATGGCCAGTTTGGGTAGCTTGGGCGCAGGTAGCAGTGGCTTACGGCGCTAAAAGATGCCAGCTGTTTGCCAATCTCTTGGGCTCTCTCTTCGGGCGCTTGCCAGACTGTCATTGCATTGGCGTTAAAGCCGGCTTTGCGGTGGCGCAAAATTGCGGCGAAACGGCGCATTATGCCGGCTTCTTTTAATTCGTTTGCAAGCGCAAACAGCTCATCGTAATCCACGCCCAGCTTTTGTGCCGCTTCCAAAAACGGCTCATTAACAAGCTTTATATCTTTTTGCAGCTCTTTTACCGCCTCTATATGTTTTGGGGTCATTTCAAGCTCTTTGTAATTTCGTTTTGCAAGCTTCTCTTTTTTTGCACGCTTGCCTGTTGTATCCATTCGAACCGATATTTTAAACAGTTTCAGAGTCGGCAGAATTATACTTTCATCCGCGCCGCTTTGCTCTTTTAAAATCTCTATTGTTCTCTCAAGCCCCAGTTTGGAATTTGGCGCAACCGCCATTGTAAACCAGATATTAAAATTGTGGTCTCTTAAGTAATTGTGGCTCACCCCCGGGTGGGCGTTTATAATTTTTGCTGCCTGCTCTATTTTATCTTCGCTGACTTTAAATGCAACAAGAGAGCTTTTGTATCCAAGCCGCTTTGTATCGAAAATCGCCGAAGTTTGGCGGATAATTCCTTGCTCTTTTTGCTCTTTAACAATATTTAAAACCTCTTCTTCACTTACACCCAGCTCTTTTGCCAGCTCTAAAAACGGGCGTTTTGTCAGCGGAAAGCTGCTTTGTATTTTGTATAAAATCTCATTGGTTAATTCTTGTCTGCCCATAGGTTGCTCTTTTTTTAATTCGATTATACATTTTTTTATTGATAAAAGTGATAATTTTGATAAAATATCATTTAAAAAGGTTTAAGATGTCCTATTTTCCTGCATTTTTAGATTTTAGCAATAAAAAAATTTTAGTAGTAGGCGGGGGAAAGATTGCTACCGAAAAACTTGAAAAGCTGACCGATTTTACAAAAGAGATTACTGTAATTGCAAAAGAGCTTTCCTTTGAATGCCACGATTTAATAAGAAACCACTGCTTAACTTTTTATAACAGGGCTTACAAAAAGGGTGATATTGACGGATTTGATATTGTAATAGTCGCAACTGATGATATTAAAATGCACGAAGCTATCTTTAAAGAGAGCCGAGGCAAAAATATTTTGGTAAATAGTGTTGATAATACCGATTACTGCGATTTTATCTTTCCATCTTACATAAAACGGGGCGATTTAACCGTAGCCTTCTCCACAAGCGGCGCCTCACCCGCATTTGCAAAACATTTGCGCCGATATTTTGAAAATTTAATCCCAGATGGCGTAGAAGAGTTTTTAAGCAAACTAAAAAACCTGCGAAAAGAGTTGCCAAAGGGCAAAGAGAGAATGGAATATTTTGAAAAGTTGGTAAGTGGTTATTTTAAAGAGAAGTTTAAATAATCTGTATTTAACAATTTGACATTTATCTTATTTAATCGATAAAAGCTTGTTATAATTTACCCTGCAAGAGGGGGTAATAATGTTAGTAAAAGATAAATTTTATAATTGGTTAATTAACAATAATTATGCAGTAAATACAGCCAATAGTTATACATATTCAATAGATAAAATTTCTAATCATTATTCAAAAGAAACAGGTGATATTATAGATTTATATAGATTAGAAAATTTGGATAAACTTAAAGAAATTAAAAATGCATATTCACAAAATGGAGAATTTTCTGATTTTGGAAATAAGGGAAATGCCACTATAAGAAATGCAATTGCAAGATATTTTGAATTTATGTCAGAATTGCATAGAGATATACCATCTGAACCTTTTTTTCCTAAAACTGAAGGGTTTTCTTACAAAGCAGATTTACAAAAATCACTTTGTTCCCAAATAAATGAACTTTTCCCCCATTACCAGATTTTCAACGGTATTAATATTGGAAAAGAGTTTTCTGTTGGCGGTAAAAGAGCGGATTGTTTGTTGGAGCACAAAATAAATAAAGATTTATTAGTTCTTGAGTTGAAAGCAGGTAGGGCAGATTATAAAGTTTTTGGACAAATTTCTATGTATATTGGAATCTTGCAAAAACAATTTCCAGACAAAAAAATAAAAGGAGCAATAATTGCGCAAACTATTGATGATACATTAAAAGAGGCAATAGTGATTACTGATAAAGTATTATTATATGAATATGAGATTAAATTAAAATTGAAAAAGAAAGAAATATGAATATAGAAGAATTAAAAAAGGAGTGGAATAAGCTGGAAGATAATTTATATTTTTTGGAAAAATTTAAACTGCCGTTAACAATTGGCAATTTAAAGTTAATAAAATTTGTAAATTACTTAAGCAATGAATATCCTACTAAGGGATTATTGGATATAAGTTATACTTATAAATATAAAAGCAACTTGATAACGATATATTTTTATTGTAAAAAAAATATGCTTATAACTAAACCTGAATTAAAAAATAGTTTTTATAACTTAATAGAAGATTTTAAAAAGTTTAAATTCTCTGATAAAAAAATATATCCTTTTGATAATATAGAGGAAACGGTAGGAATTAACGGCAAAATATACAGTTCTATTTTCAATGCTAAAAGTTTTTCATTAATAAAAGATAATCCGCGAAGTGCATTTTTAATGCTTGCTGAAGAAAGAATATATTTATGGGGTTATAAAAACTATTATATCAAAATAAGATATACAAAAAATCCTGTTGATACCGATGATGAATTTAATAGTTTTTTTAATTTTATAGATCACTTTATTGAAACATAAATAGCTTCAAAAAATAAAATAATAGAAAGGTAATAAAATGGATAGGTTGATACAGAGATTAAATTCGATAGGGAAAAGGATTTTTGTAAAATATTATAAACAATTCAAATATTTGAATAAAGAAGAGTGTATAAAGTATCTTATAAGTGAAAAAGTAAGTAATGATAGCGGAGCTTCAATAAGATGCAGCAATGCAAAGGCTATATTTAAAGATAATATGCAAATAGAAGCATTAAAGATCATAAAAAATTCTAAAAAAATGGAAGAAGACATTGTTTTAAAGGCGGAAGAGATAATTAAAATCGAAAAAGAGAATAATAACAATTTGAAATCAAAAAACTCTTTTTAAGCTTTATATGAGAAAATCACACAGTAAGCATTTATTTTTTAAGGTTTTTTGATGGCGAAAGAGATAGACAGTGTCTGCACCTATTGCGGGGTAGGGTGTGATATTACGGCGGTTGTTGAGAATAATAAAATATGTAAAATATATGCACAAAAAGACGGCGTGGTAAGCCAGGGGAAGCTCTGTATTAAGGGGAAATACGGGTATGATTTTGTTGATGCAAGCGACAGGATAAAAGAGCCGCTGATTTCAAAAAAGTTTTTAGAGAGAAATCCGCACTTTAAAGAGAAATATGCAAAGAATTTGCATCCATTCAATGCAAGCTTTTACTCTGCGGATTTTGAAACCGCTGCTGATATTGCTGCTGCAAAACTGCAAGAGATAAAGCAAAAGTACGGACGGCACAGTTTTTGTGCAATTGGCGGGGCAAGAACCAGCTGTGAAAATGCATATCTGTTTCAGAAATTTTGCCGCGAGAGCATGGAATCGCCGCATGTGGATAACTGTGCGCGCGTCTGCCATTCGCCAAGCCTAAAAGGGATGCGCGAAACGATAGGGGAGGGGGCTGCAACCAATCCGTATGATGATATTTACGAAGCGGAATTTATTATGGTTATTGGTTCAAACACCCTCGAGGCGCATCCGATTGTGGCAAACAGGCTTGTTGAGGCTGCAAGCACCAAAGATAACATTGCCGTAATTGATGTGCGCGAAACGAAACTTGCAAAGCGGGCGAAATACAACTGCATTATTCCGTTTGAGACAAATTTGCTAATTTTAAATATGATGGCGTTTGTGATTATTAGAGAAGAGCTTTATAATAAAGATTTTGTATCCAAAAGATGCGCCAATTTCGAAGAGTTTAAAGAGCAGATTTTAAATGACCCTTATGCCGATCCGGGCTTTTTTAAGCAGGTTAAAGGGTATGAGTATCTGGCTAAAATGGTTCCAAATATTGCGCGTGAATATGCGCTTAAACGCTCTATGATTTTTTGGGGGCTGGGTGTTACCGAGCATATAGACGGCTCAAAAGCTGTTATGGCGATTACGCATCTGGCGCTGCTTACGGGGAATATCGGCAAAATGGGTGCAGGTCTTATGCCTCTTAGAGGGCAGAATAATGTTCAGGGCGCTTGCGATATGGGATGCCTGCCATATTATGCGCCAGATTACCAAAAGCCAAAAGAGATTGGCTTAATGACCCCGCAGCTAATTGAGCAGATGTTAGAGGGTAAAATAAAAGCGCTTTACAATATGGGCGAGGATATTACCCATATCCATCCAAATGTAAACCAAAGCATTAAAGCAATCGAAAATTTGGAACTATTGATTGTGCAAGAACTTTTTTTGAACGATATTGCAAGCCGTGCCGATATTGTTTTTGGGGTTAAAAGCGCTTATGAAAAAACTGGTGTTTATGTTAATGCGATGCGCCGCCTGCACCTTTCGCAGCCTCTTGTAGAGAGCGATTTGCCCGATGACTGGGAGGTTTTACAGGCAATCGATAAGAAAATGGGCGGAAAATTTGATTATAAAAGTAGCGAAGAGATTTGGGACGAAGTGCGCCAAGTTGCCCACAGGCGCTTTAGCGGCGCGGCTTATTACCGTTTAAGACGCCACAATAAGCGCGGGATGCAGTGGCCGATTTATCACGAAGATACCCCTATTTTGCACTTGCTCGATTTTAGAACCGCTGACGGCTTGGGGCGCTTTGTTTACAACCGCTGGCAGATGCGCGGGATGCTTAAGGATATTTTAGAAGAAAAAGCGGATTTAAACAGTTTAAAAGGGTGGTATTTGACAACAGGCAGAATTTTAGCCCACTACAATAATGCTGCGCAGACTAAAAGAAGCCAAAAGCTTATTAGCAAATATGACGAAGATATTTTGCTGGCTCCGCCGAGTGCGAAAAAGCTTTTTGGCGAGAGGGTAATTTTAAAAACGCAATACGGAACAAGCGAAGCTTTGAAGGTGAAATACAGCAACAGTTTAAGAGGCAAGAGCCTTTATGTTACTTTTCACCACGCCAAATCAAAAATAAATGCACTTTTTGGAAACGATTGCGACGATTTAGTGATGACTGCAAAGTTTAAAGCGCTCAAAGTAGAAGCGGTGCCCGCAGGTGCGGCAATTGCTTGCGGATAGGGTTGAAAATGAGCCGGTTTTTTGGAAAACTTAGCGAAGACAGGGCGATTGATTTTTTGCAGGAAAGGGGGTTTAAAATTGTAGATAGAAATTTTTACGCAAGCAAGCTGGGCGAGATAGATATTATAGCTCTAAAGGGCAATGTGCTTCATTTTATCGAGGTAAAGGCTGGTCAAAAAAGCTTTGAGCCAATATATAACATTACCCCTGTAAAGCTTAATAGAATCATAAAAAGCGCTTATTTTTATTTAAAGCAAAAGAGGTTAAAATATGCGTGGGTTATCGATGCCTTGATTATAAAAAAAGACAAAATCGAGCTAATCGAAAATATCACATTATAGGAGGGAGTGATGAAATGGTTTTAACTAAAGAGCAAGAAGAGTTTTTTGACGAAAACGGCTTTTTACTGTTAAGAGGTTTTGCAGATGTTGTAGAGTGCAATGCGATTAGGGATGTTGCAGAGGTTCATTTAAAATATGCCGTATGCCCTATTGAGACAGAGTGCGAATATATTGGAATAAACAAGCCGGAGTATAAGCAGACAATCAGAAGATTGCGCCAGGTTTACGACAGAGATATTCTATTTAGAAATTGGATGACAAACAAAGAGATTCGTCCGGTTTTAGAACAGGTTTTAAAAGAAAAACCGGTTTTGGTAACGGCGCACCATAACTCTATTATGACCAAAAAGCCAAAAACTTCTACCTGCACCGAGTGGCATAGAGACAGCAGGTATTGGAGTTATAAGGGAAATAATTTAGTAAGTGTGTGGCTTGTTTTGGGCGAAGAGGAAAATAAGCAAAACGGTGTTTTGGAATTTATTCCTAAGAGCCATAAAATGGATTTAAAAGATGAGCAATTTGATGAAAGAAGCTTTTTTAGAAATGATTTAGAAGAGAACCGCCCGTTAATTGATACGGCAGTAACTTTTGAGTTGAATAAAGGCGATGTTATTCTTTTCCATTCCGATTTGCTGCACAGAGCAGATGTAAACAAATCAGAAGGCACCAAAATATCGTTTGTTTATACGGTCAGAGGCGAAAGCGTTAAGCCGGTTGAGGGGGCAAGAAGCGCAGAGTATAAAGAGATTGAACTTTAAATTTATTGTAAAACGTTTAAACATAAGATATTTTCATCTATGTTTAAGTTTTACCATATATTATACGAGTTTCAAAAAAAATCGGGAATTATCTTTTTTTACAAGTTAGAAAAAGGTATAATTTCGGATATTTCCAAACGAAAGGATTTTTTATGGGTAAATATATTGAGCTTACAGCAGAGAATTTTAAAGATACAATCAAAGAGGGGGTTGTATTGGTGGATTTTTGGGCGCCTTGGTGCGGACCTTGCAGAATGATTGCGCCGGTTATTGAGGAGTTGGCGGAAGATTACGACGGCAAAGCAAAAATTTGTAAAGTAAATACAGATGAGCAGCCGTCAATTGCTGCAGAGTATGGAATTAGATCTATTCCTACAATTTTATTCTTTAAAGACGGTCAGCTTGTTGATCAAATGATTGGAGCTGCCGGTAAAGCGGTATTTGCAGAAAAGTTAGACGCTTTATTGGCGTAGGTTAAATCCCCTTTGGGGATTGGTTTCTAGTTTTTGGCTTTTAGTTTTTTAACTTAAACCAAAAACCAAAAATTAGCAGCGGGGTTATAGCAGCAGGGTCAGGTGATGAAAATAAACTTTTGCTGGTAAAAGTTTACTTTCATCACCTGACCCCTTTAAAATGACCCCTTTAAAAAGGTGAGCAAGATGTTAGATTGTGCAATTATCGGCGGAGGTCCTGCAGGGCTGACAGCTGGGCTTTATGCAACTAGAGGCGGGCTTAAAAATGTTGTAATGTTCGAGATGGGAATGCCAGGCGGTCAAATTACTCAAAGCAGCGAGATAGAAAACTACCCGGGCGTTTTTAGGGAAGAGCCGCACTTAACGGGTATGGAGCTTATGGAGCCGTGGCCAAAGCAGTGTATGCATTTTGGGCTTAAGCATGAAATGGCAGAGGTTAAGCAGGTTAAAAAAGAGGGGGATATTTTTAAAATTATTACCCCAAGCCAAGAGTATGAAGCAAAAAGCGTAATTGTCTGCACCGGCAGCACCCCCAAAAGAGCTGGCTTTAAAGGCGAAGATGAGTTTTTCGGCAAAGGTGTAAGCACTTGCGCAACTTGCGACGGCTTTTTTTATAAAGATAAAGAGGTTGCAGTTTTAGGCGGCGGAGATACGGCGCTTGAAGAGGCGCTTTATTTGGCAAATATCTGCTCTAAAGTTTACTTAATTCACAGAAGAGATAAATTCAGAGCTGCTCCTCCTACGGTTGAGCGGGCAGAGAAAAATTCTAAAATAGAGTTTGTTTTAAATGCAACAATTAAAGAGGCTTACGGTTCTATGATGGGCTTAGACGGCGTGATTGTCGAGCAGGAAGGCAAAGAGCGTGATTTAAAAGTGCCGGGGCTGTTTGTGTTTGTCGGGCACGATGTGAATAATCAGGTTTTAAAGCAGGATGATGGAAGCTTTTTGTGCGATATTAACGATTGGGGCGAAGTTATTGTAAATTTAAAAATGCAAACAAGCGTGCCGGGGCTTTTTGCGGCGGGCGATATGCGTATAGATGCCGCAAAACAGGTCGTTTGCGCAGCAGGAGACGGCGCTGTTGCAGGAATGGGCGCGCTAAATTATGTTCAGGAGCATTTTAATGATTAAAATAGGCATTTTAGGCAGCACCGGCAGGATGGGTGCTCATTTGATTAAAAATACGATAGAAGATGAAGAGCTGGAACTGGCAGTTGTTCATGTTTTTGATGAATTGAAATTGCCGGTGCCTGAGAGCACGCTGATTACAAACGATATGGATAAATTGGTAGAAGCAGCCGATGTAATTGTGGATTTTTCTGCGCCTGCGGCAACCGAAGCGCTTTGCGAAGCGGTAATTAAAAACCCAAAACCTGTTGTTGTGGCGACTACCGGATTTAATGAGCATCAGCAAAATCTGCTGGCAGAAGCGGCAAAAGTTGCGCCGGTTCTTTACTCTTCTAATATGTCTGTGGGGATTGCGCTGCTTAAGCAATTGGTTCGCGATGTTGCGGCAAAACTGCCCGATTTTGATATTGAAATTGTAGAGATGCACCACCGACATAAAGTGGATGCGCCAAGCGGAACGGCGCTTACTTTGGCAGAGTTTGCCGCCAAGGGGCGCGGGCTGGATTTGGAAAAAGTCAGAGTCAGCGGAAGAGACGGGCAGATTGGTCCAAGAAGCAAAGATGAAATTGCGGTAATGGCACTAAGAGGCGGCGACATTGTGGGGCGCCACACGGTAGGGTTTTATAATGACGGCGAATATATTGAGCTGGGACATACGGCAACAAGCAGAGATACATTTTCTAAAGGGGCTTTAAGAGCTGCAAAATGGCTGGTTGGGCAGTCTGAGGGAATGT
>JALWKP010000080.1 GCA_027081355.1 Campylobacteraceae bacterium | reverse complement strand
AACATAGCAGAACCCATATTACCTGCACCTATTAAAAGCAGTTGCATAAATAGCCTTTTTTTACTATTATTATACTAAAATATACAATAAAATATAATGATTTGCATCTAAATAAAAGAAGGTTTATACATATTCTTAAATTTGACGAAGCAACTCTTTAGAAAGGTGTTACTCTGTAAGCTTCGCCAAATAGTTTAAGAGAGATTATCTGCTTTTTAAATAAAGACCAACTGCTTGAAGAGGTTTGCCTTTTAAGTCTCCACAGCTGTTGTTTGCTTTAATATAAGCTTTTGCCTCGGCTGCAGTTTTAAATTTTTCGTTAATTGGCTTACATTTCTTTTTGTAAACCATTTCGCCCATTTTAGCCATTTTAGCTTGTTTCATTTTAATCATTTTTGCCTCTTTGTCAAAAGCTTTTTTAGCAATTGCTAAAGCATCTTCAAACTTCATAACCTTGCCGCCGTTTTCTTTAGCAAACTTCTCTGCCGCTTCTTTTGTTCCAAAAGCGTATTTGCTGACTTTAGACATGGTTGCTGGTTTATTGCTTCCTACAACATACCAAGCTTTGCTAACTGGAATAAATTTTAAAGTAGTATTATCTACAACTTGAATATCGCTTACCTTTGCCCCGCTTTTCATTGCTTCTACTAAACAGTGCATAGAGCAAAACTGCTGCATTTTGCCATCTACTTTTGCAGCGTGGTTTGTTCGATAAAACATAGGCAGAGTCATTCCACACTTTGGACAAAACATTTTTGCTTTTCCATCTTGCAAAATCTGAGCCTTTTTAAACGGCACAGCACGGAAATTGTGCATTTTCATTCCCTTTTTCATTGCTGGCATACCTTGCATTTGCGCAAATGCGAAAGAGAATAATACCGCCAGGAATACCAAAAGCTTTTTCATCACTTCTCCTTTAAATTGTGTTGCAGTAAAAGTATAGTAAAGAATTGTTAATTTTATGTTAATAGAAAGTTAGGATACAAGATTAAGGGTTTAGGATAGAGAGAATTGTAGGGTGTAATACCATTACCGCAGCAAATTGGTGCAGTGAAGGCACTGCACCCTGCTAAAAATTAAAAAAAATTACTTATTCATCGCCTCTTGGGCATATTTTTTACCAAGTTCATAAGCTTTTAAGTTAAGCTCGTGAACTTTAGGCGGAACTTTGCTAAGCATTGTATCAATAAGAATCTTTTCATCCAGCGCTTTTGTAAACTCATTTGCAATCGCTAGCGCAACAACAGATTGAGTAATAACATTCCCAACCTCTTCTTTTGCAATCGTAATAATAGGAATCTCTACAATATTCCATTTTTTTCTGTCTTCATCGGTAGGGTTTACCAAATTTGGCTCGATAACAATTGTGCCGCCCTCTTTTACACCGCTTTTAAAAAGCTGATAACTCTTATCTGCAACAGAGAGCATAAAGTCAATCTGCCCGTCTATTGCATACGGATACCAAATCTCTTTGTCGTCTAACTGAATATCAACAACAGTCGGTCCTCCGCGCACTTGCGAAGTATATGTTGCAGTTTTTACACCATAACCGCCTGCTTTAATTTTAGCCGCAGCAAAAATCTCTCCGGCAAGCAAAACACCTTGTCCGCCAACACCCGTAAAACGCATTACTATTCTACTCATCGCTCAGCCTTTAATCTTTTTTCTTAAAATCATCCGGGGTAATTTTGCCTCTTTTACCCTGATGTGCATCTTTTACCATTTGGTAAGCTTCTGTATATTCTAATGCATCTTTATCTTGTTTTAAGATACCTGTCGGAAGATAATTTGCTTTCTCTTCATCTGAAAGCGCTTCCCATTTTTTCTTAGGCATTGTAATAGAATCAATCCAATCCAAGTTTGCCATAGCAGTGCCCATTTTATTTTTTCTACCCATATTAATATGGCAGTTAGAAAGCGCTTCTACAAAAGAAAACCCTTTGTGGGCAATCGCTTCGCGGATAACTTTTTCCAGTTTTTTAGGCTCGCTTACCTTTTCTCTTGCCACAAAGCTGGCTCCGGCAGCTTCAGCTAATTTGCATCCGTCAAATGTAGGGTCGATATTACCCACTTTTTGGCTAACAGTCCAGAAACCTTGCGGAGTTGTAGGAGAAGTTTGTGAATTTGTCAAACCGTAAATAAAATTATTAATTAAAATTAAAGTCAAATCGATATTTCTTCTGCACCCATGAATTGTATGGTTACCCCCAATTGCCAATGCATCGCCGTCGCCCGCAACACAAACTACGGTTTTATCGGGGTTTGCCATTTTAATACCTGTTGCAAATGCAATAGTTCTGCCGTGAGTGGTGTGAACAGTGTTTGCATCGATATAAGAGCCAAAACGCCCGCTGCATCCAATACCCGAAACTACACACAAATCGTCTTTATTAATTCCAAGCTTATCAATAGCCCTGACAAAAGCTTTTAATATTACACCGTCACCGCATCCCCAACACCAAAGGGTTGGCATTTTATTTGTTCTTAAATATTCATCGTAATTAAAAGCCATGGTTAAAATACCTCCTTAACTTTCTCTATAATATCCGCAGGAGAGAATGGACGACCGTTTGTTTTTGTCAATTTTTCAATATTGTGTCTTTCCATCGCTCTTTGAATCTCTTCGTAATATTGCCCCTGGTTAAGCTCTACTACCAATACTTTATCAAATTTTTTACCCAATTCGTAAAGTCTCTCTTCCGGGCTTGGCCATACGGTAATCGGTCTGAACATTCCGGCTTTAATTCCATCTTTTCTAAGCTCGTTAATAGCTTCTTTAATTGCCAAAGATGCAGAACCGTAACCGATAAGTAAAATATCCGCATCATCAAGCATATACTCTTCGTTCAGTTCAATTTCGTCTTTATGCTCATCCACTTTTCTAAAGAGTCTGTCAATTAACTTTCGGCAAGTCTCTTTCTCTTCGGTAGGGAAACCGTCTGCATCGTGGTGAAGACCTGTAAAGTTATATCTATACCCCGTAAACATCGGATTAAGAACAGCCGGCTCATCTTGAGCAACATCATAAGGTCTATACTCTTCTGCCGGACCGTCAAATGTTTTTCTAGGTTTAATACCCGCTTTTACAGCTTCTGCAGTCGGAATAACAGCTTTTGCATGCATATGTCCGATAGTTTCATCTAAAAGCACAATAACAGGCTGCATAAATCTGTCTGCTAAATTAAATGCCCTGACAACTTCTGTATAGCACTCTGCCAAATTGCCCGCGCATAATGTTATAGATTTATAATCCCCATGGCTTGGGTTTTTAGCTTGGTTAATATCGCCTTGCGCCACGCGTGTAGGAAGACCGGTTGAAGGACCACCGCGCATAACATTAATAACAACCAAAGGCACTTCTGCCATTTGTGCTAAACCTAAATTTTCCGCTTTAAGCGACATACCCGGACCGCTTGTAGCCGTAAGACTTCTAACACCGCTCATTCCCGCACCGATAGCCGCTGCAATACCTGCAATCTCATCTTCCATCTGCATAGCCGCCCCGCCGACTGCCGGAAGAAGGTCGGTAATTTTATGCATAACTTCGCTCGACGGTGTAAGCGGATAACCGCCAAAAAACATACAACCGGCATCTACTGCCGCCATTGCTGCCAACTCATTCCCGCTAGATATTACTTCTCTTGTATCACTCATCATCTCTCCTTAAGCCTCAAGCATCATATAGTTGTTTTCGGTAACTTTTTTCTGTCTCTCTTTTGCTTGGTCAGTTAATTTTGCAAATTTAAACTCTTTTCTGTCCGCTACCATAATCGCAAAATCCGGACAAGCCAATTCACACTCTTGGCAACCAATACAGCTTTCCGGATGAACAACCGTAATCATCGCACCCAAAATACTGTGTGCATCATATCTCATACCCAATACACCTGCAGGACAGACAGAAACACAAAGGTCGCAAGCTTTGCATCTATCTTCGTTTGTCCAA
Organism: Campylobacteraceae bacterium; assembly: GCA_027081355.1. GTDB lineage: Bacteria > Campylobacterota > Campylobacteria > Campylobacterales > Sulfurovaceae > JAADEQ01. The sequence continues at coordinate 694 of JALWKP010000080.1, read as the reverse complement.
ACAGGAGTATTTTCAGGAGCTTTCATCAATGACATATGTTCCCCTTTTTCTAATTTTATTTTATAGTGAAACTATCACTAGTAAAGAGGATAGCAAAGTTTAAATAATGATAAAATGAATATCTATAATTAATATGCATAAGAAATTTTTTTGTTACATTATGAAGCAAAGAGCCAAAATCTAATCTCTTAAGCAGTTAAAAAGTGTGTTTCGTTTTGTATCAGTTTATGATATTGGCTGATTTAGGGTTTTTGTTTATTGGTGTATTGGTTACTGATATACTAGGAGAGGTATTTTCCCCAATATGAGACCACTGCACAATAGTAAGCATTCAACCAACATCCCTGGATTTCAGCTTGAGACTGCGCAAAAACTTGGTATTTCTTGGAGGTGAGACTTTAGTCTCACAAAAATATTACCAATAAATGGCAATAATCTGTTTTCCGAATGAATCCACGGTTTTGAAACCAAATATGTATTGCATCCATTCTCTAATTTCTAATCTCTAATCTCTAATTTCTAATTTCTAATCTCTAATCTCTAATTTCTAATCTCTAAAATGAAGTAAAAAAAAGAAAACGGGCAGAAAAGCTGCCCCGGAAGTTTAAATTGGAAAAGAAATTAACTCAAAACCTCTTTAACCGCTTTGCCGATTTCTGCAGGAGTTTTAACAACTTTAACTCCGGCAGCCTCT
>JALWKP010000079.1 GCA_027081355.1 Campylobacteraceae bacterium | reverse complement strand
TAGAACCTACCTCCATGCCTTTAGCTTGAAGAACATATCTCTTCTCGCCGTCGGCATAATTTACAAGGCAAATTCTGCAGTTTCTGTATGGGTCATACTCTACTGTTGCAATTTTACCTTCGATTCCAAATTTGTTTCTTTTAAAATCGATAATTCTATAAAGTTTTTTAGCTCCCGCTTGCTTATGACGGGAAGTGATTCTTCCATAACTGTTTCTACCAGCGTGTGCCGGAAGTTTTTTAAGCAAACTTCTAACAGTCGGCTTAGAAGTAATATCACTATTGTCAATCGTCGTCATAAAGCGACGAGACGGTGTATATGGTCTGTAACTTTTAATTGCCATCTTCTATCCTTATACGCTTAGGCTTTCGATTTTAGCGTCTTCTGGAAGTTTTACATAAAACTTCTTGCTGTCAGCCCGCTTACCTTCGATACCCTTAAATCTTTTAACTTTACCGCTTGTTCTTAAAGAGTTAACTTTAAGTGGCTTAATACCAAAATACTCCCTAAAAATCTCTTTTAAAGAGTTTTTTGTAACTCTAGTGCTTGTTTGAACAACAATTACACCATCTTCCTGAAGAGCCAAGCTCTTTTCTGTATAAATAATTGCTTTAATATCTGTAATATCTGCCATCTTAACTCTCTTTTATTAGATTTTCCCAAACAGATTTTTCAATAACAATAGCGTGGAACGCTGCTGCTAAATATCCGTTTAGCTCGTTTGGCTCAATTAAATAACACTTCTGTAAGTTTCTAAATGCCAAGTAAGTTTTGTCATCGATTAACTCTTTTACAAAAAGAATATCTCTTTGCTCAAAACTGTTAAAGAAAGCGTTTGCATCTTTTGTTTTACCAGACTCGATACTGATAGAATCAACAACAAAAACTTTTCCGTTGGCAACTTTTTCCGCAATTGCGTGCATAAGCGCTAATCTTTTTTGCTTTTTATTAACTTTTTGAGTGTAATTTTTTGCATTTGTCGGACCAAATACAACACCGCCGCCTCTAAATTGCGGAGCTCTGATAGAACCTTGTCTTGCTCTACCGCCGCCTTTTTGAGCGAATGGTTTTTTACCTCCGCCGCTTACTGCACTTCTATTTTTAGTATGCGCGCTGCTGGCTCTTAAATTCGCCATATACGCTTTGCAATACAAATAAAGGTTATGAGGATGAACCTCTAAAAAACTCTGAGGTAAATCTGCCGTTTTTACTACTGTTGCGTTACTCATTTAACAATCCTTACCATTCCTCTAGCGCCTTTGTGACCCGGCACTGCGCCTTTTAGAACTAAAATTCCGTTCTCTTCGTCAAAAGAGATAACTTCGTTTTTAACAGTAACTAATTTGTTACCGTAATGACCAGGCATTTTTTGCCCAGGCTGAACACGCCCAGGCCATTCACACATACCGATAGAACCCGGTGCTCTGTGGAATCTACTACCGTGGCTGTCAGGACCGCCGGCAAATCCGTATCTTTTTACAACACCGGTAAATCCTCTGCCTTTTGAATTTAAAGAAGTTTTAACAACTTTTGCTTCACCAAGCGGAGCCAAACTTAAATCGCCCGCCTCTGTGCCCTCTGCAACTTTAATTGTTTTAAATCTGTTAAACTCTTTGCTAATGTCATACTTTTTTTGCTGACCTTCAATAGCTTTGTTGATTTTCTTGCCGCTGTGGTAAGCAACAAGCGCCTTCCCGTCTTCGCGAACTTCGCACACTTTTGTCTCTATAACTTTAAGTAAAGTAACAGGAACGCTTGGAACGCCGATTGTTCTGCTCATTCCAATTTTTTCTACGATAAATTCCATTTCCTATCTCCTTACTTGTCCATAGAGCGGATTTCTACTTCCACTTCCGGCGCTAAGTCTAGTTTCATTAAAGAATCGATTGTATCGGTCGAAGCCGAAACAATATCGATTAAACGAGCGTGAACCCTAATTTCAAACTGCTCACGGCTATCTTTGTTAATATGCGGTGAACGAAGCACCGTATAGCGCTTAATCTTAGTTGGTAAAGGAATCGGTCCTCTTAACTCAGAACCCGTTCTCTTTACAGCATCAACAATCGCTTTTACCGATCTGTCTAAAACTCTGTGATCATAAGCTTTAAGCTTAAGTCTGATTTTTTCCATAAAAATTTCTCCTAAAGAACACGCTGCCTATGCAGCAAAATTAATTTGTTTTAGTGTTATACAACACCCGATGCCGAGGGCATCTGCGCACAATCTTCGCCGGCTCAAACCCACAAAAACTCTGCGCAGACACCCAAAATCGAAGCAAAATTATACCAAAACATTTCCCCGCACACCTTACAACAGAACAGATTTTCTTACATTTTTAATATTTTTTCCTTTTTAAAAGGAAAATTGGATTAGTTGATGGTTGATGGTTGTAGGGTCGGTTTACCGACCAATAATTTACCGACCAATTATAATATAAATTTGTTATCTAATTATCCTATATTGCAACCTTTGTGTTACAATTTTAAATGGCAAATTACAAACGAATATTTCTTGATGGATATAGCTATTATTTGACCGTTGTTACCCATCAGCGAAACCCTATTTTGATAGATAACATTGAACTTTTACGAGAAAGCTTTAGAGTCAGCAAAAGAAAATACAGATATAAAATAGAAGCCATTGTCGTGTTGCCTGACCATTTTCATACTATTATTACCCCTCAAAATGCAAAAGATTATCCCCACATTATACGAACCATCAAACAACACTTCTCAAAACATTGTGATGTAAAATATTATGAACACTTAGAGCAATCTATAAGCAGGCAAAAAGAGGGGTATAAACCAATATGGCAAAAGAAATATTACGAGCACACAATTAGAGACCAAAAAGATTTTGAAGAAAAAATAGAATATATTTACAACAACCCAATAAAACACGGATATGCAAAGAACATAAAAGATTGGAAATATTCATCATATCAAAAATTGTAGGGTCGGTTTACCGACCAATTGATAAATAATAAATTATTGCAACAAGTTTATGGTCTATAAATCGACCCTACGGGTTTGCAAATTCAATAATGTAGGGTCGATTTATCGACCAAATAATTGACCAAATAATTATTAAAAAAATTTGTTATTTAAATATCTTATATCACCTAGTTCCCACCGTCCTCAATAAAAACTTAACTTTGGTTTATTGCGGTTAAAGTATGCATTTTAATCGAGGACAATTGGAACAAGGGGAAATTCCCGCTTTCCGCTGTCTGTAATCCGTTTTCCGAATACGAAGCAATATTTCTAAAACTATTCACTTTTTTGTGCGGCACGGCCGCACCTACAAAACAATATGCCAATAACAAATACACCATTAACCAAACAATTTTTTCAAATCCTCCATATCCACCCCAGCTTCTTCCATCATAAGCATCAATTCTATCATCTCCAAGCCCTCTTTAGAATCAACCAAATCAGGATGATTTGCAGGCAAAACCTTTTCCCAAATATCAATAGCTTTTTGCATATACTCTTTAGCTCTTTTCAATTCACCGGTATTAAAATAAAAAACCGATAAATTATTATAACTTGCTGCAGTAGATGGATGGCCCTCTCCTAAAACCTCCTTGTGTATCTTTAAAGCTTTTTGGTAAAGCGGCAGGGCTTTTTCGTAATCGCCTAAAGAATAGTAGAGTCCTGCTAAATTATTATAACTTGTTGCAGTATCCGGATGGCTCTCTCTCCTAAAACCTCCTCTTTTATCTTTAATGTTTTTTTGTAAAGCGGTAAGGCTTTTTCTGGTCAAGGGTCAGGCATTGAATTTTCACTTTTGTAAACTGAAAAAGTAAATTTTCAACGCCTGACCCCTGTTAGAAGTTTATTTTTTGCAGTAAAATAATCTTTGCCAAACAACGGATAAATATCCATTTCAATACCGTTTTTTTCAAAACAGCTTTTATAATTGTAAAACCGGTACCTGCTGCTTAGACCGTCGTAAGAGTATTTAGTAAAAGCTGCTATTTTTATTTTTTTCATTTTACAATCCTAATTTTTAAAATACAGGAAATTATAAACTAAAAAAATAGCAAAATATTATATACAGGACAAATTGTCAAAAAACCTCTTAAACAGTTTAAAATATACTGCCCGGCGCACAGCTATTTCTGCCGGGTAATATTTAAATCTGTAACTGTATTGTCTGCGCTTATATCTTTCCACAGTTTATTGTTGACTTTAACTTCGCTATGTGTATACATTGACGGAACTATTTTTAGAGTAAGAAGCGATTTAACCGGTATATTGTTCTTATTTAAAACATCGTAAATTATATTAATTTCCTTACTTCCGTTGATATCTTTAAAATTATCTTCCGGATAATAAGAAATATAGTTTCCGTTAACCTCTGCTCTTCCAAGGGAATCGTCAGGCGTTCCATTCTCATCTGCCATTACCGGACTGTAAATACGCAGACCGTCCATATTATAAGGATCCAAATCGTTGCGCAAAACATAAAAATTATAATGGTCGCTTCCGTAAAGATTATCCTCGGCATTGGCAGGAATACTGCTAAACTCCAGTGCTTTGTTAAACGTAATCTGATACGGTCCCCCTTTTGGATAACTGTTTGCGGCATTGCTGTCTGTTAAAGCCTCGGAATAATACAAAGGATAGTTTCCGACAGAAAGCATATAATCCCCCTCTTCTAAATCGATTTTTAAATAAGAATCATATTGATGAGATGAGCCGTCAGCAGTTCCGTAGCTGCTGTCATCGTTACTGGCCGTCATTTTCCACTTTCCGTCAGAATCTTTTTTAAACAGGTAAATATAAACATCTACGCCTGTTTGATTTCCGTCTCTGTCGATATCTATGTACGAATGCCCATTGCTTGCAAGCTCGGAGAGCAAATCTATTTCCAAAGTTCCGCCGTCGTAGTGGAAATTCCAGTGATCTACACTATTTTTTCCATCTCCCAGCGGAACGATTCTGCCTTCTGCCACCTGCGCCGCTTGCGAATTTCTAAGCTTAGATAAATCTACAATACCGGCATCAGGAGCGACAATAGGAATATTAAAGCTGTCTAAAGTAATCTGCGGACTGTCATCAAAAACTATATGTTCTATTTTGCGGCTGTTGTCTTTCCAGCCTGCAATACGCACTGTGCTGTTATCTTCTAATATATTAATCTGCAAATCCGCACCGTTTAATACAAAAGATATCTTATCTTTAGAAATATTATGCAAAATCAGTTTATCATCCCCGCTGCTGTCATTAATAGTGTCGTTTCCGTCTCCCAAATTATATATATGTGTCGTTTCCGCTCCCTCCGTAAAGGATGTCGTTTCCGCGGTCTCCTGTAATTATATCATCTCCCGCTCCGGCATGAACAGTATCGTTTCCATCTTTCATATCAAATTTTTCGCTTCTCTGTGTTCCGGTAAAATCGTTTGCCTGGCTGTCTCCGGTATAATATATCTTCATTATCGAAATATTAGCTGCAACAGTATTTCCGGCTCCGGCAGCATTGAATGCACGGATATGCAGATTATACTCAGACTGCTTTTCATAATCCAGCGGAGTTTTAAGATAGATACTGCCTTTATTGTCAATTTCAAATGTGCTATTATCATCCAGTTCAAAAGATGTTATCGGAGTATCTCCTTCCGAAATAATTTTTGCCGTCCCGATTAAAGTTCCCGCCGAAATATTTTCATCTGCAGCAAATGAGACATCTTTTAATACTGGAGGAGTATCCGGTATATCTTTGACCGATATTTTTACTAAAGCAGGAGAGCTCTCTCCGGAGCTGTTATAAGCATATGCAAAAAATCTGTATTCTTTCCTGTTTTCGTAATCAAATACGGTATCTTCTTTCAAAGAGAGGCTGCCGTTTTTATCGATTTTAAATAATGCGCTGTCCTCTCCCTTAATCTTAAACCCGGTTATATTGCCCTCTCCGGCAGCAATAATTCCGATATGCCCGAAAATATAGCCGGTCTTATACTCTTTGCTTTCTTCTGCAGATGCTGTTAAATTTTTTATCTCCGGCACAGTATCTGGCACGTTGTTTACTTTTATCAAAATATGCGCTTCATTACTCCAGCCTCTGCTGTTAAGTGCTCTGACACCCAAATCGTATCTCTTCTCTTTTTCGTAATCCAGTTTTTCGCCCTCAGCAAGATAAACAGTTCCGTTTGCATCTATACGGAACATATCATGATTTCTGCCATATAAAGCAAAACGGTTTATTTTAGATGCTCCGGTATTTAATTCAAGCTGCCCTATTTTGCTTTCTGGACTTATATTTTCATCAACTGAAACTGTAATATCCTTAAGCAAAGGAATACCGGTTTCAGGATCTTGATTATCAACTAAAAAATTTATCTCTATTTTATTGCTGTTTCCGTATTTTGTCTTTGCAACAGCATAAAACAGATAGCTTTTTTTCTGCTCGTAATCCACAAGTCCAGAAACCCGTATAGTACCGTTATTGTCAATTTCAAACGGAATATGCGGATTTAATATATCAAAACTTTCTACCGGAGCTGCACCGTCTCTGACTTTTTTTATAACTGCGATTTTTGTTCCAGCAGGAGTATTCTCTTTTATATTTTTAAACACTTCCAATTCAAAAAGCGGGGTGTCTATTCTGTTTTTAACCGGAATAGATATTTTAACAGGCCAGCTCTCTTTTCCCGCATCGTTTACTGCTGTTGCTTTTATTGTGTAAAGTTTTGATTTTTCATAATCTATGTCGGCATTTTTTGCAACACGTATCACTCCATTTTTATCTGCTTCAAACGAGGAGCTGTTTTTCCCGCTGATTCTATAAGAAACTATAGTATGATTTTTATCTTTAAAATACACTTTAGCAGCTATAGTTCCCTCTTTGGGATTTTCATAAAGAGAGTTTACATCAGCAGAAACAAAGACAGGAGCGCCTGCATAATCAGCACCGTCTGACAATACAGAAATATCCAAACTGGCAAATGCGCCTTTCTTTCCATCTATTCCAACCGCTCTTGCCTGCAGTCTATATCTGTCGCCGCTGTGTATTAAATCTGTTTTATTAATCAGCAGATAACCTTTGCTGTTTATTTTAAAATAATCGGCATAATTTCCCTGAAACTCTATAGAAGAAAAAGGTTTGCCGTTTTTCGGGCTTAGCACTGCAACCACGGTTCCGTTTGCAAGACCTGCAGGAATTTTAATGCTTTCAGGAGCCAGCTGAGGAGCGCTGCTGTCATAATCTCCATAAATAAGACGGTAGGATAAAGCATATCTGTCTTTGCCTGCATATAATTTATCGATAATAGGTTTTACATAAATATCAAACGGCTTGTAAAGCGCCTTTTTATCCGCCCCTGGAGTCCATAGCAAAACATCTTTATAATCAATGCCGGAATAAATATCTTTTGGATAAAGTTTTTTGCTAAGCAGCCTTTTGGCTGCGTCATCTAAATTCTTTTCCAGTTTTTCCCGGCTGTATCTGTCTCCAATATATCCGCCCATAACCTGATAAACCGCTTCTGTTAAAATATTTACCCTAAAAGGCAGTTTTTTCAAATCTTCGCCTTTAATAACCGCATGTATTACGCCATTATTTTTGACCGGTTCCAAATCCCGTTTCATATCGTCGTTATAATCTATGTCGCTTCCGCCCTCGGCTGTTACAATATAATATGTATCTTCATCAAATTCTGCCAGTTTAGAGCCGGGGATATTAATCATACCCGATTCAAAAATATCATCGCTGTCTGTAGTCTTGCCTTTCCACAATATTTTTGGAAAACTTTTATCCCAATCTGAAGCTTTGACTATTTTTACATCAGCCCCGGCTACAGGACCGTTTTCCACGCGCCTTTTCATTCCCGATACAATATACCGGCACGGAACGCAGCCGCAGCTTGATTTTTCTTCTTCTGTTTTTTCTGCACAGCGGTTATAGACTCTTACCGGTTCAACGGTTGTATTAAAATCAGGCTTAGGTTTATTGCATACCCATCTGCCCGGCTTTTTTTTGTCCGGTTTGTCCCAAACGATTTTATAAGGTTTTTCGCAGTTTATACACTGAAACTTTTTTGTATCTTCATTATACAGATTATACCAGTCCGGAACATTATTTAAAGCCGGACAGATCCATTTTGGCGCAGCTTTTCCTTTCTCTATAGCCAATTCGGCAAATTTGCCTATATTAAGCTGTCCGTAAGAAAATGCTTTCCATGTTTTAAAATAGCTCCCGCCCGGAGTTGTCAAAAGAGCTCTGATTTCAGCAGGATTGGCATCTAAATCGGTTTCGTCTCCTTCGCTTCCCGGCACCTGTCTGCCGTTAGCAAAAAAGAAATACCTGTCTCCGGGGAAAATGTGATATTTGGAGTCAATATATGTATGCTCTTCTCCATATCCCGGCACATCTTTAATATCCTGCATTATATAAGGACCCCCCTTCGAATCCTCCGAAGCCTTCATTATTAAATTCATATCTATACTGCATTCGTGATCCCAGTTAAGATACATATTTACTGCGCCATTGTGTATTTGTGGGACTGCAGCGCGTCTTGGACCTCTAATTTCCCCTACCGTTTTGCCGGACCCGATAAGTTTAAGACATACGTCTCTTTCGTTTTGGCTTTCTATCTGTTCTCCTCCCTCGGACGCTCTGACATAATCTTTGCCGACAGAATAAATTTTAGTATTAAATGAACCTGAGAAGTCTTTTATTTTATATTTGGGAATATCTGTGAAAATATGAAGAATATCTCTTAAACCCGGTCTGTCTAATGCATAATAGTTTGGAAGTTTGTTGTATTTATGATACACAGAAACGGTTTTATCCAGACACATACACCCCTGGCGTTTTTTTATTCCCCACTGCGAAGCTCTGCTGTCATGCTCTGCTATTGCGCCTTCTATAAAGCCCAAAATTGCATTTTTTGTAATATCTTCCGCCATATAGCTGTCTAAAAAAGAGTGGGCTTTCACCGAATATAAAGTCTCGCCTATATCTTCGCCGACCGCATTTATTATATGGTATCTTACAGGATTGTGAACATTTGGCGGCAGAGAATTGGGAACCAACTTAATCATATCATTGTCAAAAGTAAGATACGGTATCTTTTTCCCTAAAATATTATCTGCCGGAGAAGCCACCCCTATCGCTGTTATAAACTGTCTCATCCATGCAAAACCGTTTGTAATATTCCCGAATTTTAAATCTTCATAAACCCTATTTGTAAACAGGTTGCCTTGAGAGTGTGCAACTATAATTACGCCGTGTCCCTGCGCTATGCTTCTTATATAAGCTGTTTCCTGCTTTGCAACATCCTCGTTTTCCTGCTTCATTATTTCTTCTTCGCTCATTGCAAGATATTTCTCTGTGCCTTTTTCTATCAAATAGTCAAAGACATTGTTAAACATCGCCTCGAGCTGCTTTTCTGTCAATTTTTTTCCATGAATTTTATAATATTTTTTAACTGCTTTTCTTGCCAAATTTTTAGCAGCTTTGGCAGCATAGGCTTTAATCAGTGCTTTTGGAGCTTTTTCGGCTATTTTTCTCACAATTCCTCTAAACGAAAACACAAAATAATCGGCAATCTCATCCATGTTCCAGATAAACGGGGCAAGACTTGTCCCCGGTTCGTCTTCGTAAATTTTCTGCAGAAAAGATTCATATAAATCAATTCAAATGCCATGGGTATGGTTATAGCTTACTTTCCACTCTCCGATTTTTTTTGCTGCGCCGGAATTATATGCATAAAACTCTTTCTTTAGTATATCCCTCGACTTTTTGGCTGTTTTTTCATCAGTATTAATGCCATTTGCAAAATAAACGTCGTTGAGATATTCATTTACAGTCAGGGCATACAAAGCCCCCATAAACAAAAGCCAGACAAAAAGCAGTTTTTTCATTTATATTCCTTCAAATTCCCATTTTTATCAAACATACAGTTTTTTTTATCAGGTTTTATCACTCCGCTAAAAACCTCTCCGTTAAACTGTGCATTATATTTTTCATATGCCATATATCTTTTAATGGTATTAAACTGAATTTTTTTAAGTTTTTTTGAAGTATCTAAATATTCGTATTTATCCTTAAACCATTTATATTTTTCTTCCAAATAGTATTCGCACGAGAGTGACTTATCCGATAAAATCGAATATTCATGCGCCTTCTTTATATCCGAAATCTGTTTTTGAAGCCTATAGGCCTCTTGAAGAATAATTCCTCTTTCTATAGGTTTTTTGTAATTGCCATATATCCATCTCTCCACATCGTCACGTATGCCGTTATTATTTACATCTGTTCCCAAAAGTGTTGTATTATTCATTTTAGGGTCAGGCTTTGGAGGCAGCTTATGTCCGCTTACTTCCCAGTAAATATTTATATTTACTTTATTTGAAAGCAGATTTTTATATTTTGCCAAAACTGAAGCATTTACATCTTTTTCGGCTGTTAATATATTTTTATTTACCGTTGCTGCATCTTTGGGGTTAATCAGCCATTTTACTTTATCAGTTATATCTATAGTTTTATTATCTTTATTTTTAGCCATAACTTTCAAAGTTGTATTTGTATCTCTGTTTAATTTTATTTTTTTTATTGATAAACTAATAGACTTTATACTGATTTCTGTTTTATTCCTGTCCTTATCTGAACTGCTGTTTGTATCTGCGCCGTCTTTGCCGTTTCCTGTATTTGTGCCGTTTTTATCGCTGTTTGAAGCATTATTTTCTTTAGAACTGTTGCCGTCTCCGTTTTTGCCGCCGCTGCTGTTTCCTGAAGACAGGGTGGTATTTTTATCCTCAAACAGACCGTGTTCGGAACTGTCTTTACCTCCGCCGGAACATCCTGCAAGCATTAACAGCACAGCTGCTGCAGTTTTTAATATAAATATTTTTTTCATTCAAAAACCTTTTGCGATAAAATATAAAATATAAGATTATAGCAGTCAAGTTAAAAGATGTCAAATACTGTTGAAAATAAATTAGTATAGCAAAATGAATATATTTAATTTAAAATTTTTGTTTTATATCATTTTTATGGGCATTGTGATTTTTTGCAACAATATTATTATATGTATATTTTTTACACATAAAATATCAAATTCCTCTTAAAGAATAAAGTTCTATAACACCTTCTGGAATAAAATCTTGTTTATGAAAAACTGCACTGCCGTCTTTTAAATCGAAATATTGGTCAAGGGTCAGGCGTTGAATTTTAACTTTTGTAAACTGAAAAAGTAAATTTTCAACGCCTGACCCCTGTTGTGAAAGTATGAAAATATACAAGATATTATAGGAGTAGAGCTAAGCGAAGAGGATTTAGTAATATTAGAAAAGATAAAAAAAGAGAAAGTAACAGTTAAAAATAAAAATGCAGTGCCTTTAAAGCAAAAACCTATAAAAGAGCATTTTGCAAATAGTAGTAATAAAAGTTCAAGAAATGGTGCAATAAAAGAGGCTTTGGAAGATGGATATACTCAATCTGAGATTGCAAAGTATTTAAAACTTTCTAATTCTGCAGTTTCTAAAATTGTGAAGAAGTTGTAAAAAAGTGAAAATTCAACGCCTGACCCTCATGAAAAAACATTCCCCCGCACACCTTACAACAGAACAGATTTTCTTACATTTTTAATATTTTTTCCTTTTTAAAAGGAAACTTTATTGATATATTAATTAATTTTCTTAACGAATTTAAATAAATAGGAGGAAATAAAGAGCTTACACAGCTCTTTATTTTTTTATTATTTTTGCCAGCTGTTTAGGGGTAAGGACTTTTTTAGTATTATATATGCACTTAATATGAGCCATAGTGGCTTCGGCTTTTAATTTTGCTATTTCATCGACCTTTTCTTTTAGGGCATCTGGTTTTGTGCCGTTAATTGCTGCTTTTGCTACTTCATTTTCTAATTTTATGATTTTTGGCTGCAGACTTTTGACTGTGGTCATTGTTTCGTTTTTTATCTGTATCAATTTTTCTTTTTGTTCATTGCTGAGCCCAAGAGTATCCCAATTTTGTTTTACCAATTTTGTTAAATGCGGCATTTTGCCAAGAATTAAAAACGGTTTGCTCATATTTTGCTTTGGAGCTGCCGCAGGCATGGAAGCCAAAGCAAATGTTGCTGCGATAGTTGCTATTAATGTTACTTTTTTCAAGTTTACTCCTTTAATTTTTATTGATATTATAACAGCTTTAAATAAATTAACGGTTATTTGAACACAAAATATCCTGCCGTAAACTGTTACTTAAGTAACATATTTCTTTTTTCTTTTTGACTATAATTGATGCATTCATTTTTTAAAGGAGCTTATTATGTTGCAAAGCGCTTATGTTTCAAATCTTTCAAAAACAAAGATGAATTTTTTGCTTCGTTCAGTTTACAATTGGATGATGGTTGGGCTTTTGGTTTCGGGTTTAACGGCTTTTATGGTTGCAAACAGTCAAATTTTAACACATATAATTTTTGGCAACCCGTATATGATTTGGGTTCTGTTTTTTATAGAACTGGGCTTAGTAATTGCAATTTCTGCAGGTATTTATAAAATGGATGTATCTACTGCCCGTGTTTTATTTATACTTTTTTCTTTTATTGACGGAATGACATTAGGAAGCATATTTTTGATATTCACATCAACTTCGATAGCGACAGCATTTTTTATTGCAGCTTTGACTTTTGGCGTTATGAGTCTTTACGGTTATTTTACCGATACCGATTTAAGTTCGTGGGGAAATATGCTCTTAGCCGCACTTATTGGAATTATTATTGCAATGGTTGTTAATTTTTTCTTAAAGAGTGCTGCTTTGGAGTGGTGGATTGATGTTATCGGCGTTATTATTTTTGTCGGGCTTACAGCGTATGACACTCAAAAAATCAAACAGTTAGGCGAAGAGATGAGCAATGGCAGCAAAGAGGCGTTAAGCCGTGTGGCAATTGTCGGTGCTTTATCTTTATACTTAGATTTTATCAACCTTTTTTTAATGTTCCTAGAATTTTTTGGCAATAGAAGAGATTAGTTAATCTTTTTTTAACAAAGCAGTTGTATAAATAGATGTTATAAATTAAATAAGGTTGTCTTATGTATAAAACTTTTTTCTCTTCTATTTACCGTTTTTATTTAGACGGTTTTAAAGAGATGAAGCTTGGCAAAAAGCTTTGGCTTATTGTGGCTGTTAAGCTTTTTGTTTTGTTTGTTGTTATTAAATGGCTCTTTTTTCCAAATGTATTACAAGAGCACTTTAAAAACGACAAGGCAAGAAGCGAGTTTATTTTAAATCAATTAACAAAAGGAGAATAAAATGCATATAGACCCAAGTGTAACAGATTGGTCAAGGGCGCAATTTGCTTTGACTGCGCTTTACCACTGGATATTTGTTCCGCTAACTCTAGGGCTAACATTTATTGTTGCAATTATGGAGACAATTTATGTTAAAACCGGCGATGAGTGGTGGAAAAAGACGACAAAATTTTGGATGGGGCTTTTGGCAATTAACTTTGCCATTGGTGTTGCAACCGGAATTATTATGGAGTTTGAGTTTGGAACCAACTGGTCGAATTATTCGTGGATTGTAGGCGATATTTTCGGAGCGCCGCTGGCAATCGAGGGTATTATGGCATTCTTTATGGAATCGACCTTTTTTGCAGTTATGTTTTTTGGCTGGGACAAGGTAAGCAAGAGGGCTCACCTTATATCGACTTGGCTTGTGGCAATCGGCTCGAATTTATCGGCACTTTGGATTTTGGTAGCAAATGCTTGGATGCAGCATCCTGTTGGTATGCGCTTTAACCCCGATACCGCAAGAAACGAAATGGTAAACTTTTGGGATTTGCTCTTTAATCCAAATGCTTATACCAAATTTTTGCATACCATTTCAAGCGGATATGTTTTAGCAGCACTTTTTGTAATTTCGGTAAGCAGTTACTATCTGCTTAAAAAAAGAGATATTCAATTCGCAAAACGAAGCATTATTGTAGCTGCAAGTTTTGGGCTTATTATTTCGCTCTTTAACTTAACAACAGGCGATGATTCAGCAAGACAAAACGCCCTAAACCAGCCGATGAAGTTAGCAGCAATGGAAGGCTTATATAACGGAAAATCGCGTGCGCCGATAGTGGCTTTTGGTATTTTAAACCCAAAAAAGAGTTATGATAATAACGAGAGTGAATTTCTATTCCATATAGATGTGCCTGATGGTTTATCGCTTTTGGGATTTCATAGTTTCGATGCTTATGTTCCGGGAATCAAACAGCTGGTTTTGGGCGATAAAGAGCATAATATCGAAAGTGCCGCATCAAAAATGGCAAAAGGCAAAGAGGCGGTAGCTGCGCTTAAAGCTTACAAAGAAGCAAAAGCAAAAGGCGATAAAGCCGCAATGCAAACAGCGCTTGAAAAATTTAACGCAAATGCCAAATATCTTGGTTACGGCTATATTAAAAAGCCCGCAGATTTGGTGCCAAATGTTCCTATAACATTTTATGCATTCCATACAATGGTTACATTTGGCTTCTGGTTTATAGTGCTTTTTATAGCTGTGCTCTATTTCTCTATGATAAACGAGTTAGAGAAAAAACGCTGGTTGCTTAAAGCTGCGCTGTGGAGTCTGCCGTTTGGGTATATTGCACAAGAAGCCGGCTGGATTGTCGCAGAAGTTGGGCGCCAGCCGTGGGCAATTCAAGATATGCTGCCTGTAGGCATGGCAACATCTAATATTGCAAGTTCGCCTGTAATGGTGACTTTCTGGCTCTTTGCAATTTTGTTTACTGCACTACTGATTGCAGAGGTAAAAATTATGACCAAGCAAATCGCTATTGGTCCAAAGGAGGCTTAAAATGTTTGAAAAATTAAGTTATTTGCAGCTTCAAGAGTATTGGTGGTTTTTAATTGCGCTTTTGGCATCGCTTTTTGTATTTATGAACTTTGTGCAAGGCGGTCAGACGCTGCTTTGGCAAGTTGCAAAAAATGAAGACGAAAAAGATTTAGTCGTAAATGTTTTGGGGCAGAAATGGGAGCTTAGCTTTACAACTTTGGTAATGTTTGGCGGCGCTTTGTTTGCGGCTTTTCCGCTCTTTTATGCAACAAGTTTCGGCGGTGCGTATTATGTTTGGATGGCGATTTTGTTTTGCTTTATTATTCAAGCTGTTGCTTATGAATACCGCAAAAAGCCCGATAATTTCTTTGGAGAAAAAACATACGAAACTTTCCTTTTTATAAACGGAAGTTTGGGTATTATTTTAATAGGCGCAGCCCTTGGCACGCTTTTTAGCGGCGGCAATTTTGTTATAAACTCTATGCATCTTTCACACTGGACAAAAAGCAGTTACGGTTTAGAGGCTCTTTTAAACCCGTTTAATGTAGCTTTTGGATTTATGCTTTTCTTTTTGGCGCGCATACAGGCAGCACTCTATTTTATAAACAGCATAGATAACGAAAATATAGTTAATAGGGCAAAAGCGGTGCTAAAATATGAAAGCCCGGTATTTTTAATACTTTTTGCCTATGTTGCATTTTATATTTTTAGCACAACAGGATACAGCTATGACCCCGCAACAAAAGCTGTAAGCAAAGAGGCATTTAAATATCTGCACAATTTAACGGCAATGCCTCTTGTTGCCGTAACTTTAGGGCTTGGAGTTTTGCTTTTGCTAGCAGGTATAATTGCGGGATTAAAGCTAAGTTCTAAAGGGGTTTGGTTTAGCGGAATCGGCACAATATTAGTTGTAATTGCACTCTTTTTAATTTTGGGTTACAACCATACCGCTTACTATCCGTCGCTTGCCAATATGCAAAGCTCTTTGACTATAGAAAACTCTTCAGGAAGCCGGTACACACTTATTGCAATGTCGTATGTATCGCTTATGGTGCCGTTTGTATTGGCTTACATTATTTGGGCTTGGCGGGCAATGAACAGCAAAAAAGCAACTATTGCAGAGATAAAAAGCAATCCGCACCACTATTAAAAGGAGAAGTTATGAATTATACAGAAGCAATTTTGTGGTATTTAGCGTGGCCGTTAATTATTTGGCTTTCGCTAAAGTTTGTTATGCTAAACTTAAAGCATCATAAAAATATGGAGAGGCTAGAAAAGCTTGAAGCAAAAGAGGAAAATTGACCCTAAAGATTTAATGGCAGCAGAGAGAGCGGCAACAGGTTTTATAAGCACGGCAATATCTTTAATAGTGCTGGGCTTTGTGGTAGAAAAGTTTGAACTTTTCTTGCGTCTTGCCGCACTTTCTAGCGCAGAACACCCAGAACTTATAAAACTTACACACGCACTGTTTTATAAATATTTAGGTATTGCAATAATTGTCGTAGGGATTTTACTTGCAGTATATACCTATTTTTATTATATAAAATGGATAAAACATTTGGAAAATAAAGAGATAAGCCCAGATAGGGGTGTTTTCTTTTATCTCTCACTGTTTATCTCATTAATTGGGGTAATTTTAATAGTAAGTATGATTTTTTTATAAAAATTTTTCTGTATTGTATTAAAGTTTTAAAAAAAGTTGTATAATAACGTAATTTTAAAAAAGGAGCTGTAATGACACCGCAAGAAAAAGAGATTGCCGACAGAGCAGAAGCGATAAAAGATGAGCTTCGCAATATGTTTGAGACAAATTTAAAAGTTTTTGATTGGAATATCCCGGAAAATGATGATAAAACATCAGCACAGCTTATCGCAAAAGTTTTGCAAGAAGAGCTTGAAGAGATTAAAAAAGATATTGCCGCAGGCAAATACGATAACTATTAAGGAGAAATTATGAGCAGCAAAGAGAAACAGAAACATTTAGAAGCAATTAAAGAACATATAAATAAGCACGGCGAATTAAGCGAAGAGGAAAAAAGTAACGCTTATAAGCATATAGAAGAGTGGTATAATGAAGATAAAGCTTGGGGAACATTTATCGGCGAATTGGCAAAAATATCACCTAAAATAGAGGCTTTGTTAGTAGAAATGGGCTTAATATAGCAAGATTTTATGGCACTTCTAATGCTATTAAGTTAAGCACGAAAGTTTTTGTTTTTTGGCAAAAACTAAAAAACAAAAAACAAAAAGCAAAAAAATTATTTGCTTTTTGTCATCCTGTGCTGACAACAGACAACAGAAAACGGAGAACTGCAAAAGGTTATTGGGTATTTAAAATTACAACAAAACTTCTGTTATAGGTTTTCTGTTTTCAGCACAAAATGACAAAATACTTTTCTCTATCGGCTTTTAGCTTTATATATTTTATAGATATAAAATCCTTAACTTAATGCAATGGAAGCGCCATTTATTTTTATATTTAAGCTGCCGCCATAATCTTTTCTCTTCTTGAGCCTGCGGGTTCTTTTTTAGTGATAGTGATAGTGGATTGGTTTAATGGGCGCTATGGAGTATGGCATTATGTATTTGGAAATAGCCAATAAGCGCTTCAAATCCCATACGCCAAATAAGTTCTGCAAATAAAAACACTGCTATAAGCAAAAGTTTTATTTTCCAATTTAGGGAAATTATTACTCCAAGTTTTTTAAAGATTTTTCTTTTGTAGTAATAAATTACAAATGGCATTATAACTGCGCCGATATAATAGAAGTAAATTAATACTATCGGCGTTATAAAAGTTTTAAAAGTTAAAAAATTATACATTTTTTTGCAAGTATGGTCTATTAAATAAAGAACCTCTGACATAACGTCCATAAATTAATTCAAAAGTTAATGAAATTATAATAAAACCCATAAATATCATTACTGCATTTGGATTTGTTTTATAAGTATGAAGCATAAGCACAGCTAGCGAAAGAAATGTAAAAGCCGATGAAAGAATCGAGACTGTTTTGCTGGCTTTAATCTCATGACAGAGTTTATAAGCACTTATATTAACAATAAAAAATATCAATAAAAAACCAGCGCTTCCAATAATTGCAATTTGAGTTAAATCAATTGTATTAGCTAAAACAAGACTTAATGCAGCAGTATAAAAAACCCCTTTAAAAGGAACATTTGAGCCTTTTTTTTCATCCATTAACGATTTTGGCAGTTTGCCATACTTTGCAATAATATAGCCAAGCCTTGCATTTCCATAAATAGTTGCATTAA
>JALWKP010000078.1 GCA_027081355.1 Campylobacteraceae bacterium | reverse complement strand
CTTTTTGCATTCTGTCCCACTGCGCATTCAGTTCGTCTAACTGCTTTTGCAAGTTAGGAATTTCGCCATACTCGATTTCTGCGGCTTTGTTAAAGTTTGCTTCGCGTTTTGCAAGCTCTGCTTCGCGCTTTTTCTCTTCAATTGTTTGCTTAATTTGCGCGATTTTGTTAAAAATCTCTTTTTCGCTCTCAAATTGCGACTCTAACGCTCTTTTTTTCTCTTCTAAATCGGCTAACTCTTTTTCTAATTCTTTAATTTTCTCTTCGTTTTTAGGAGTCAGCTCCATTTTAAGCGCTTCTATTTCAACTTGCACTTTTTGAATCTCTCTTTTTGCTTTCGAAAGCTCAAACGGCTCGCTCTCTATTTGCATTTTAAGCTCTGCTGCGCCCTCATCAATTAAGTCTATAGCTTTATCCGGCAGGTATCTGTCGGTAATGTAGCGGTTCGAGAGCTTAACTGCCGCAATCAACGCGCTATCAAGTATTTGAACATTGTGGTGCGCTTCTAGGCGCTCTTTAATTCCGCGCATAATTTGCAGCGCTTCGTCGATGCTTGGCTCTTCTACCTTTACAGGCTGGAAGCGTCTTTGCAGCGCGGCATCTTTTTCGATATATTTTCTGTATTCTTTTAGCGTTGTTGCGCCGATTGTGTGCAGTTCGCCGCGCGCAAGCATCGGTTTTAGCATATTTGCCGCATCCATGCTGCCCTCACTCGCACCAGCACCTACAATTGTATGGATTTCATCGATAAAGAGGATAATATTTCCATCTTTCTTAACCTCTTCGATAACCGCTTTTAATCTGTCTTCGAACTCTCCGCGGTATTTTGCACCCGCAATCAATGCTGCCATATCAAGCTCGATAAGCTTTTTGTTTTGCAGCGACATAGGCACCTCTTTATCTACAATTCTTTGCGCCAAGCCCTCTACAATAGCGGTTTTACCGACCCCCGGCTCTCCTAGCAGAATCGGGTTGTTTTTGGTTTTTCTAATTAAAATCTGCATTACGCGCTGAATCTCTTCATCGCGCCCAATTACCGGGTCTAACTCGCCGTTTGCCGCTTTTTGGGTTAAGTTTATCCCGTATTTTTCCAAGGCTTCCAGCTTTTCGTCATCTGTCTGGCTCTCGATTGTCTTACCGCCCCTTAACGCTTCTAAATTCTTTTTAAGCTCCATTAAATCAACATATTTTCCGATAGTATCTTTTATAAAACTTTCATTAATATTGGCGATAATCCAGGTATCGACAGATAAATATTTATCTCCGTTTGCCGCCATTTGCCCTTCGGCATTTTGCAAACTTCTAACCGTATTTTGCGAAAGTCTGATAGACTCTTTTGTTACGGTAGAAGCTGTCGGCAGTTTTTTAGCCTGAGATGAAACATCAAGCTCTATTGCCGCTTTGTCTATTCCCATTTTATTAAACACTTGGTTCAAAATCGAACCGCTGTTAGTAAGCTGCGCCCAAATTAAGTGAATCGGCTCAACTTCGGCATTTTTATTATGCAGCGCCAAAGAGAGCCCCGATTCGATTGTCTGGGTCATTTGGTGTGTTAATTTTTCTAAAATATTGCTCATTTCTTACTCCTGTTTCTCAAAAATCTACCGTAACTTTACCATAATTTTATATTTTTTATTGCAATATAAGTTGCAAATTTTGAAAAAGCAAAAAGCATAAAGCCTAAAGCTAAAAGCGCAAAGCTTAAAGCTAAAGGCTGATTACCTCGTCATTACCGGGTAAGCAGAAATCCAAGGAATTGGTTGACTGGTTGACTAGTTAATTGGTATATTGGAAAAAAATTTCAACATTCCTCATCAATACACCAGTAACAAGTATACCAATACACCAATACACAAAAATACATGCAAAATGATTTTCTTTCTCAGCTTTTAGCTTTAGGCTTTGAGCTTTAAGCTTTTCATAAAATAATGACTTTTTAAGTGTTATTTCAATAAAATAGGCTCTAAATTTTACGGTTTAACTATTTACTACCATATTAAGGAAAACAAAAAATGTTCAAACGTAACAAAAAACTTATTTTATCTTCATTTTTAGCGGTTTCTGCTACTTTATTTATAGCCAACCCAATTAATTTAAATGCCAAAGAGACAAATGACAACAGCAAATTAGATGCCTATTTAAAATTCACAAGGGTTCTTAACTTAATTCAAAGCCAATATGTCGATGAAGTAAATACTACCACTTTAATCAATAAAGCGCTTAAAGGTTTACTTTCAAATTTAGATCCTCATTCGGCATTTATGGATGCAAAAGCTTTTAAAGACTTAAATATTCAGACAAAGGGAGAATTCGGAGGTTTAGGTATAGTTGTCGGAATGAAAAAAGGCGCTTTAACTATTATTGCTCCAATCGATGATACTCCTGCATATAAAGCCGGAGTTAAAGCGGGTGATATTATTTTAAAAATAGATAACAAATCTACTTTGGGTATGAGTATCGACGAAGCAGTAAAACTAATGCGGGGCAAACCAAAAACCAAAATTACTTTAACGCTTGTTAGAAAAGGCAAAAGCAAACCAGTTATTGTGCATATCACAAGAGATATTATTAAAATCCAATCTGTTAAACCAAAAATTGTTTATTTAGACAAAGATAAAAAAGAGTATGCTTTATATATTAAAATTACATCTTTTGATTCAAAAGTTGTTCAAGGTGTAAAAAAAGCTTTAGATAAATATAAAGATGCCAAAGGTATAATTTTCGATTTAAGAAACAACCCGGGCGGACTTTTAAGCCAAGCAACAGGATTGTTGGATATGTTTATAGACAAAGGAGTGCTTGTAAGCCAAAAAGGGCGTGTAAAAGAGGAAAATGTTGTCTATAAAG
Source organism: Campylobacteraceae bacterium (assembly GCA_027081355.1). Taxonomy (GTDB): domain Bacteria; phylum Campylobacterota; class Campylobacteria; order Campylobacterales; family Sulfurovaceae; genus JAADEQ01. The sequence goes on along the minus strand of JALWKP010000078.1, from coordinate 15,282 downwards.
CTCATAGCGAAGGAACACATAAAAATATTCCTATTACAGTATTGGTTAATGGCGGAAGCGCAAGCGCAAGCGAAATCGTAAGCGGCGCACTGCAAGATCACCATAGAGCTGCAATTATCGGCGAAAAAACTTTCGGTAAAGGAAGCGTGCAAATTGTTGTGCCTTTAGGAAACGGTGAAGGAGTTAAATTAACAGTTGCCAGATATTATCTGCCAAGCGGAAGAACCATCCAAAATAAAGGCGTTACCCCTGATGTAGTAGTATATCCGGGCAAAGTCAGCAGAAAAGACGATAATGCATTTATGATTAAAGAAAATGAATTAAAACAGCACTTAAAAACTGAATTGGAAAAATTAGAAGCCAAGAAAAAGGCAGCTCAAGACAGCAATAGCACAAAAACAGATACAGATGCAAAAGCTAAAAAGAAAAAGATAATCAGCGAAGAAGATTTATACAATGATGCTCAATTAAAAGAAGCTTATGATATTTTAAAAGTTTTAATTTTACAAAAAGGCAATAAGTAAACTAAAAGCCAAAAGCTTAAAGCTTTAAGCCAAGAGTGCGGCTTCGCCGCTTTTTAAATAGAAGGGAGATTTTTAAGTGAAAAAAACAGAGCTTTTATACGAAGGCAAAGCTAAAAAAATATGGAAAACAGATGACCCAAACCTTTTAATTTCGGAATTTAAAGATTCGCTTACCGCTTTTAACGGTGAAAAAAAAGATGAACAAGCGGGCAAAGGGGCGCTGAATAATAAAATCTCTACAATTTTGTTTGAGTATTTAGAAAGCAAGGGCGTGCCTACCCATTTTGTTAAAATGATTGACGATAACAATATGCTGCATAAAGCGGCAGAGGTTATTAAAATCGAAGTTATTGTGCGCAATATCGCTGCAGGAAGTTTAAGCAGAAATTTAGGCTTAAAAGAAGGCAAAAAATTACCATTTACCTTGGTTGAATTTGACTATAAAAACGATGAGCTTGGCGACCCCAAGCTAAACGACCAGCATGCTTTAATTTTAGGTTTAGTCAAAGAGCAGGCAGAACTTGACTATATTCGTTATATGGCTAGAAAAATCAACCGTTTCTTGAGTGAATTTTATGCGCAAGCGGGATTAAAGCTTGTGGATTTTAAACTTGAATTCGGACGCGATGCAAATGATAATATTATTTTAATAGACGAGCTAAGCCCCGATAACTTCAGGCTTTGGGATAAAGATACAAACGAAAAAATGGATAAAGACAGATTCCGTCAAGGTTTGGGCGGTCTTTTGGAAGCTTACGAAGAAGTGCTAAAAAGAATTCAAAACAAAGGGTAATTAATGAAAGCAGTTGTAAATGTTTATTTAAAAGAGGGTGTGCTTGACCCGCAGGGCAAAGCAACCCGCCACGCGCTGGAAAGCTTAGGATTCAAAGGCATAAACGAAGTCAGAATCGGCAAGCAAATTGTTATAGATTTAGATGCCAAAAATAAAGAAGAAGCCTTAAAAGAGCTTAAAGAGATGAGCGAAACCCTTTTAGCAAATACTGTTATTGAAGATTACGATATAGAGATAAAAGAATGAAAAAAACAGCAGCAGTTTTAAGATTTCCGGGAACCAATTGCGAATTTGATACCGAATATGCCCTAAAAAAAGAGGGGTTTGAAGTTAAAATCGTATGGCATAAAGAAGAAAAATTGCCAGAATGCGACTTAGTAGTTGTGCCGGGAGGATTCAGCTACGGCGACTATCTGCGCTCAGGTTCTATTGCGCGCTTTGCACCGATTATGAAAGCGGTAGAAGCATATGCAAAAGACGGAGGCTATGTTTTAGGAATTTGCAACGGTTTTCAAATTTTAACCGAAGCCGGGTTATTGCCTGGGGCGCTTAAAAGAAATAACAATTTGCACTTTATATCCAAAATGCAGCATATTAAAGTTGTAAACAATAACAATAAATTTTTACAAAATTGCGAAGTCGGCGAAGTGCTAAAAATTCCGGTAGCACACGCAGACGGCAACTACTATATAGATGACAAAGGACTGGAAGAGCTTAAGAAAAATAATCAAATACTTCTTAAATACTGCGATGAAGACGGCAACCCCATGGTATTAAACGGCTCTGTTGAACAAATTGCGGGTATATGTAACAAAGAAAAAAACGTATTTGGTTTAATGCCTCATCCAGAACGAGCAATAGAAACCATTTTAGGCTCGATTGACGGAGTTAAAATGATAAAAGGGTTTATTTGTTGATAAAAAGATTAAAATTACTCTTAAAACTTTTTATCTTTTTTATTACCCAAAGTTTTCTTTGGGCAGATGCTCCTTATAGTTATAGTTATACTCCAAAATTTGTATATGAAAATCAACTTTTTCCGGTTACCGTTTTAATTAAATATTATAATACAAAAAACAGTCCAAATTTTAAATTTGATTCTATGGCTCTATTACAGCCAATTGTTTCTAAACCGGTTAAAACTATTAACAAAGACAGCGCTTTTTTTACTTTTTATTTTAAAGCTCCTCAAAATGTGCAAAGCACCACTATTCCCTCTTTAACAATATGGAATTTAAATAATTCATATACATTAAATGCAATAAAAATTCCCGTAAAAAAATTACAGCATAACAAGACAAATAAAAATTTTTCTAATCTTTTAGCTTCCAACCTAAGAATAACATCAACAAAAGTAGATAATTATGATGAAAATCACAATTTAGTTACTCTTAGTTTAGAAGCCGCTGAAGCCAATCTGGAAAATATGCATATTCCTAATGTTATAGATGACGGTATAGAAAATTTAAAACGCTCAGGTGCTGAAGTAACTGCAAATTACTACTTTATAATTCCCAGCAAAATAAAACATATTACTTTTTCTTATTATAATACAATAAAAAACCGTTTTATAAATAAAAAAATATCTTTATTAAATCAAAAAAGCTCTTTAGATAATAGTAATTTAGCTCCAAAAGAGATAGATTTTGATAAAATTAAAAAATATTTTCTAATAACTATTACTGTTATATTTTTAATTGCTTATCTGCTAAGCAGAGATTTTATATATATATTTGCTTTTATAATCAGTGCAGGTTTTTTAATTTATATCTATTTGCCTAAAAAAACAATTTGTGTGCAAGAAGGAGCGCCTTTATATATTTTACCTACAAATAACAGCAATATATGTTTAAAAATAGATGAACAGATACATACAAAATTGATACACAGATATAATCATTTTAACAAAATAGAATATAAAAACTCAATTTCAGGATGGATAAAAGATGAGGATTTATGCAAAAATTAGATTTTATTGGGGAGCATTTGTAATTTCTCTTTTTGTCAGTTTAATGATTATTCTAATCACCCTGTTTCCTAAATATAAAGGAATAATTATGCATAAATTAAATAGGGTTATCCTTTTTTTAATGGGTGTAAAATTAAAAACAATTGGCAAGAGAGATAAAAAGGCTAATCTTTTTTTAATGAATCACCAAGGCATTATGGATATTATTGCATTAGAAGCAATAGAAAACACCCATTTTCGCTGGGTAGCAAAAAAAGAACTTTTTGAAACACCGTGGTTTGGGTATTTACTTAAAAACGGAGATATGATTTCCGTCGATAGAGAAAATAAAGCAGGGCTTGTTAAACTTTTAAAAGATGCAAAAGAGTCAATTGAAGAAAAAAACAGGGCAGTAGCAATTTTTCCCGAAGGCACAAGAAGTTCTAATCAAAAACTTTTACCTTTTAAACCGGGAGCAAAGCTTATTGCAAACAAACTTAAAATGAGAGTTCAGCCAATAGCAATTACCGGCAGTAAATATGCATTAAACGAACATAATAAAACAGGACACAGCGGAACAATTTATATACACTATTTAAATGCTTTTGATGTGACAGATGCACCGAAAGATTGGTATGATAAAGTGCGCGAAGAGATAGAAAAAGCCATAAAAGAGCAAGAAGAAAAAGGCATAGAGAGATAATGATTATACGAAAACTTTTTAAATTTGAAAATGCACATATAGTTAGAAACTGCTCTACATTAAGATGCAGTCAAAATATTCACGGTCACTCTTATAAAGTGGAAATTCTGCTAGAATCAAACTATTTAGACCACGGTCAAATGGTTTACGATTTTGGCTTAATGAAACTGCATATTAAAGAGATAATAGACTCTTTCGACCACGCTATAACATTATGGAACGGTGATGACAAAGAGTATATAAGCAGTATGAAAAGATATAGCAAAAGATGGGTGGAATTACCGGTAAACCCCTCGGCAGAACAATTTAGCAGAGTTTTTTTTATAATTATAGATAAAATTTTAAAATTAACAAAAATGCAAAACAGCGAAAGAGATGTTAAATTGCAAAGCATAATAGTCCACGAAACTGAAACCGGCTACGCCCAATGTTTTAAAGAAGATGCATACAGCAAAAATATGGGTAAAATTGGTTTAAATGATATTATTTTTTCCAAACAGATACAGTCAGAATGGAGCAGTTTGGATTTATGGAAAAATATATTAAACAACAAAGAATTGATAACACCTAAATATTTGAAGTGAGGTTCAATGCTATTAAGTTAAGAATTTTATATCCATAAAATGTATAAAGCTAAAAGCCGACAGAGTAAATCATATCGCCATTTGAATTACAGAATACTGATTACAAAAAACAAATTTCTCTAATCTCTAATCTCTCTTCTCTAAAACAGCAGCTTTTTACCAAAAAATAGACACTTTTGCTCTTAATTTAATGATATTGATGAGAGGTTGAAGCTACCAATTTTACTACCTTCAACCCATACATAAAATCTCCTCAGACCCCAATCCTGACCTCCTAATTTTTATCAAATACTTAATAATGACAAAAAAATTTGCATTTTCTTTTTTTTATGCTATAATATATTTGCAAAAATAAAAAGGAGATTTTATGAAAAAAATCATTGTCCTATCAGTTGCAACAGTAGCTATTTTAACTTTTAGCGGTTGTAATGACAACAAAAAAGAAGATACAGGAACTGCAGCTGCAACAACAGTTACAAAAAGTGCAAACAATGCTGTGGAGGCAACTAAAAACGCTGTAGCAAAAACTGCTGAAGCAGCTAAAGAAACTGCTAATAAAGCAGCTGAAGCGGCTAAAGAAACTGCTGACAAAGCAGCTGAAGCAACTAAAGAAGCAGCAGCAAAAACTGCAGAAGCGGTTAAAGAAACTGCCGACAAAGCGGCAAAAGCAGCAGCTGGTGCAACAGGAAGCAATAGCAAAGGCGCTGAACTGTTTACTAAATGTAAAGCTTGCCACGGTGCTGACGGCAAAACTCATGCAATGGGTAAATCTGCAGTTATTGCAGGTCAAAATGCTGATGATTTAGTTAAAAAGCTTGAAGCTTATAAAGCTGGAACAAGAAATGTTGCCGGCATGGGCTCTTTAATGAATGGACAAGTTAAATCTATGAGTGATGAAGATATTAAAGCATTAGCTGATTATATATCTAAATTAAAATAATAAACGCAGACAGGGGATTAATCTCCCCTACTGTGTGTGCAAAGAGTTATGGCAACGCCTTCTCTTAATCCGTCATCTATAATAATTGAACTTTTTTTATTTAATATTTTAAATATTTTTTTATAAATATAAATCCCGGCGATTATCAAATCGTCACGTCCAACACCTGCATATAACTCTTTTTCTTTTTTATTCATTTTCAAAAGCCTATTAAGCTGAATATCCAAATCTTTAACCGTTAATATTGTGCCATTTATTTTATCTGCATCATAACTGTAATAAGTCTGCCCCAATTTCATCGCAGCCACTGTTGTCGGCGTTCCGGCAGTTGCTATAAATTCTAAACTGTTATCTATTTTAAAATCCAAACCATTAATAAATTGAACAATTTTTTTTGATTTTTCATCTATAATATCATCTATTTGATTTAAATTCTTTGCAGAATTTGCAACAGTTACAATTCCTAAAGGAAAACTTTTGCTAAATATTCTGCCATTTATATAAAACCCCAATTCCGTCGAACCGCCGCCGATATCAACAAGCACAAAATTTTTATTTATTTTAAACCCAAAATTTTGATTTAAACTCTCTAGGCGTTTTTTTACGGCTATTAAAGTCAGTTTAGCTTCTTTTTCGCCGTCTATTACTTCAAACTCTATGCCTGTTTTTTCTTTAATATTCTCTAAAATCTCTTTTGAATTTTTAGCAACTCTTAACGCTTGGGTTGTAACCGCTCTTATTTTTGTGCTCTCAAAACCAATTTTTTCTTTTGCCTCTAAAAGAGCATTTATTACCCGCTCTTGCGCCTCTTTATCTATAGTTCCATCTATTGTTAAAGAGTTCGCCGTTCGGACAATCTTTTCATATTCAGCTATTTTTATATTCTTTTTACAATCGTATTTTAAAACCCTGCAAGTGTTAGAACCTAAATCTATTGCAATCACTTTCATCAATGCAACTCTTCAAACTTATATCCGTTCTCTAACAATATTTTTCTTATTTCTTCTTGATGCTCCTTGCCTTTTGTTTCTAAAGACACAGAAACATTTGCATCACCAAACTCTAAATCGGTAGAAGTTCTGTCATAACCGATTTGCACAATATTAGCCTGCACTTGTCTCATTAATTTAGAAAAATTCTCTAGCGCACCCGGTTTATCGATTAATGTTACAACAAGTTTCATTTTTCTACTGGATTTCACAAGCCCTTTTTCAATAATTAAAGAGAGCATCGTTACATCTATATTGCCTCCGCTTAAAATTACACAAATTTTAGAATTTGGTTCTAAATCCAATTTATTGTGAATAAGAGCAGCAATTCCTACCGCCCCTGCGCCTTCAACAAGCAGCTTTTGGCGCTCTAATAAAAATAAAATAGCACTTGCAATTTCATCATCACAGACTAAATGCATTTGATCAACATATTTTAAAATAAATTCAAGAGTCATTTTAGAACTGTTTTTAACTGCTATTCCATCTGCTATTGTTTTAACACTTGCCGTGCTTAAAGGTTTTTTTTGATAATAAGAGTTTACCATCGCAGGCGCTCCTTCTGCCGCAACACCAATTATTTTTATATTTGGATTTAATTCTTTTGCCGCTGCTGCGATGCCGCTAATTAATCCTCCGCCTCCAACAGGCACAATTATCGCATCTAAATCATCAACCTCTTTAAAAATTTCTAATGCAATTGTCCCCTGTCCTGCCATTACATCTTCGTCTGCAAAAGGATGAACAAAAGAGAGATTATTTTTCTCTGCATACTCTATAGCATAAGAGTAAGCTTCATCATAACTGCTCCCCTTTAATACAACTTCCGCTCCATAAGATTTAACCCCTAAAACCTTGTTCAAAGGTGTAGATTCTGGCATAAATATAACAGCATCAATACCAAAATATTTAGCTCCATAAGCCACTCCTTGAGCGTGGTTTCCTGCACTGGCTGCAACTACACCGTTTTTATTTCCTTGTTCTGCCAAGCTGGCAATCTTATTAAAAGCCCCTCTTAATTTAAAAGAACCGGTAACTTGTAAATTCTCTTTTTTTAAATAAACACTATGTCCAACCTTTTGACTCAATATTGGAGCATAAGCTAAAGGTGTTTTATGTGCTACTTCTTTTAACCTTACCGCCGCTTTTTCGAACTTTTCTTTTGATAACATAAGTTTCCTTCATAAAAGTGTGTTAGAATTATACTATTATACCACTAAAAAGGAAAAAGTATGCAGTGTGAATTACCATCAGTAAATTCTAATCCCGAGCAAATAAAGGAATATTTGCAAAAATATAAAAATATAGCAATAGTAGGCGCTTCGCCAAAACCTGAAAAAGACAGCAATATGGTCACAAAATATATGATAGAAGCAGGTTATAATGTATTTCCAATATATCCAAAAGAAGATGAAATACTAGGACGCAAAGTTTACCGTTCTCTGCTTGATATTGAAGATAAAGTCGATATTGTCGTAGTGTTTAGAAAACCACAAGCAGTTATGGCAGTTGCAGAAGCTTGCATTGAAAGAGGCGATGTAAATGTTTTATGGACTCAGCTTCAAATTGTAAATAACGAAGCAGCCCAAAAAGCGAAAGAACACGGTATTGAAGTTGTTCAAAACCTATGTATAAAGGTAGAACACAATAGATTGCTGGGCTAAATTTTTTATCTTTAAAGGCGCAGTTGCGCCTCATAAAAGCATTACCAATATAGAGCAACTTTTTTTCTGCCCCACTGCATAGCTTTTCGTTTATTTACCCCCATATAAATATCGATATGGTTTCTTAAACGCTTATTCATTTTATCCCGGACAATATAGTAACCCGGCAAACCGGAAATTTTAACTTTTACACCGTTTGTTAAACCGTATTTTTTAATTAAATCTTCCGAAACAGCAATAATTTTCATACCCGGTTTAAGACGGTTATTCCAAGCAGCCAGAAAAGGTGTATTGTCGGTTTGATTTTTATGAGATGTATAAGCGGTAGCAATTACTTTAATTGACCTTTTATATTTTAAGAAAGGAACTCTTTTAAGCTTTGTTTTTTTAACAATATCATAACTGACAAAATTGTTTTTAGGAATTGAAGGAACCAAAGCCAGTTTCTGACCTACTTTAATATGACTGCTCCTGCTAATTCTATTTATCTCTCTTAATTTGACAATAGAAATATTTAACTTCTTAGCAATTTTTATTAAAGTATCGCCTTTTTGAACAATATAAATATTTTTATTAATTCCTTTCTTAAGCGATTTCTTATCCGTTAAAGGAATTTTTAACACCTGTCCAATTTTTATAGTTTTATTCTTGTCTAATCCATTGATTTTTACAATGTCTCTTTTTCTCAATGAAAACATTTTAGCAATTTTGCTTAAATTGTCTCCTTTTCTTACAGAATACATAACTATATTGCTTGAATCTGTGTGCTCTTTTTTCTTGCTGACAGAGTTGGAAGTTTTAGTTTCATCTTTAATTGTAAATGAAATACTGACTCTTTTATTCTCTTTTATCGACTTATCTGCTTTGTCTTTAATTCCTTTAAAATAGTTGCGTTTGTCTATTAAAGCTTGCAATTTTATACCGCTGTTATATTGCTGTATATACTTATTTCTTAAAACGCTTAAATAACTTTTATTTTCCTGATAAGACTGCCTTTTTACTTTAATAATTTTTTTATTTTCAGAAATATGAGAAACACTTACGCTTTTTGATTCTAAAGCCTCATTTTCTCTTGCAACTTCCTGTTTAGAAGGAAGCTTTACAGGAATAAAATTCACATTTGTGTAAGGATCGCACTCATGATTGTAATCATACCCATTTTGACACGGTGTTTTGGCATTACCAAAATCAAACAGTAAACAACTTGTTATCAAAGATAATGATACCTTTTTAAATTGTCTAGCCATTTGTCTCCTTTTTATTTTTCTAAAAAATCAAGCATCTCCCGCATAATATCAAATTTTTCAACAATTTTCAAGTGTGCAATCTTTTTATCAAACAAAATGCCGATTTTATGTGGTATTTTAACATTAAATTTTTGAGAAATCAAATTTAATGCCTCTTTGTCATTTTTTGCCAATAATCCCAATGCATTGGCTATTGAAGGGCTAAACTTAGTCCACTCAGCAGTTGAATATGCTACCGTTGGTAACATTTTTTCTCTTTTTTCGCGATATGCTTTAATACACGTTGCTGTGTGCGGATCCATAAGGTAATTTTCATTCAAAAATTGAACAATTTCTTTCATTGACTCTTCATCATTTGTAAAAGTTGCCGAAAAATCGGACTGTATCTCTTTTAACTCCTCTTTTGTTAATTCATAAAAACCGTTATTATTTAAAGACTCCATTAACTCTTTTGTTCTAACTGCACCGAATTTATCGAATAAAATTCTTTCTACATTAGAGCTTTTTAAAATATCCATTGCAGGCGATTTTGTTTTAATCAACTCTCTGTCTCTTAAATCATAACGCCCCTCTTCTATAAATTCGGTTAAAATGCTATTGCTGTTTGATGCTATTAAAATCTTTTCTATTGGAACACCGGCTTTTTTAACATAATACGCCCCTAAAGCGTTGCCAAAATTTCCGCTTGGAACAATTAAATAAATCTTTTTGCCAAACTCAACCGCCCCGTCTCTAACCAAAGCCAAATAACTGTATATATGATAAATCGTCTGAAAAATAATACGCCCGAAATTAACAGAATTGGCAGCAGAGAGTTTAATATTTTTCTCTTTTAAAGCTTTATTAAACTCTTCTGAAGCCAAAAGGGATTTAAGAGCCTCTTGAGTATCGTCAAAATTGCCTTTAACTCCGATAACCTTTAAATTGGGCGCATCTTCAGTAACCATTTGCAGGCGCTGAACATCGCTGGTTCCGCCATCGGGATACAGGCAGCAAACTTTAATATTATCTTTATTTTTAAAAGTCTCCAGTGTTGCCGGACCGGTATCGCCGCTGGTTGCTGCCATTATCAGATAATTTTCGCCTCTTTTTTGCGCAAGTTTAGATAAAATTACGCCAAAAGGCTGCAGAGCCATATCTTTAAATGCGCGTGTCGGTCCGTGATAAAGTTCGCTAATATAAAGGTCGTCTTTAACCTTTACAACCGGCACGGGATTTTCAGAATCGTCAAACTCGTCATATCTTTCAAGCGCTTGTTCAATCAACTCATCTTCTATATCAATTTCAAAAGCTTTAAGCACATCTTTTGCCAACTCTTTATAAGTTGAATCTATATGGGCTTTTAAAAACTCTTCTCCAAAATCGGGCAGAGTTTTTGGCGAATATAAACCGCCAAAGCTTGCCATCGGGCTTAAAATCGCTTCTGAAAAACTAACCTCTTTACTCTTTACTCCGTCATTACCGCGTGTCTCTATAAATTTCATACTCTATCCTGCAATTTTTTTAACCTAAAGGTCGAAATTATATCAAAATTTTATAAGCCTATACAGGTGCCCACACCGCTGCTTGTTAAAATTTCTAAAAGCAGCGAATGCTCTAAGCGTCCGTCAATTATATGCGCCTTTTTAACACCGCCTCTTAAAGCCTCTATGCAAGCATCGACTTTTGGCACCATACCGCCTACAATAGTGCCGTCTTTTTTTAACTCTTCGGTCTGTTTAATAGTTAAAGTGTTAATTAAATTTTTATCTTTATTCAAAACACCCGGAGTATCTGTTAAAAACAGCACTTTTCTAGCCTTAAGCGCCACTGCAACGCGGCTTGCAACCAAATCGGCATTTATATTAAAACCCGGATGCCCAAGCTTTCCCCCGCTTGCAATCGGAGCGATTACAGGAATAAATCCGTCATTTAACATATTTATAACAATTTCGGGATTAATATCTTTTATACTCCCTGTGTATCCAAATTTTTTAGAATCTTTTGGCACTGCTGTAATAAAATTTGCATCTTTGCCAGAAATTCCAATCGCTTTAGCGCCTTGCAAATTTAAAAGCGAAACAATATCTTTATTCACCTCTCCGCTTAAAACCATTTCGGCAATTCTCATCACAGCTTCGGTTGTCACCCTCTGCCCGTCTATAAATTGAGTGTCTATATTTAAATCATTAAGTAAACTTGTAATATTTTTACCGCCTCCATGAACCACAACCGGCTTCATCCCGACAGTTTGCAAAAGTGCAATATCCTGCGCAAATTTAGACTTTAACTCTTTGCTGGTCTGAGCCGAACCGCCGTATTTTATAACAATAATATCATCTCTAAACTTCTTAATATAAGGAAGCGCATCAAGAAGCGTATGAACTATTTGCATATTGTCTTTCAAAGTTTATCCTTTTTTTAAGGGTGAAGGGAGAAGGAAATGTCCAGCTTCACCCTTCAACCTCATCAAATATTTCATCCAAAACCCTCTGCTCTATTTTCAAATTCAATTTCATTACAGAGCATTCCAGATTAAAATGGTCTAATTTTACCAAATCTTTTTGTGTTACTAAGATAGATTTTGCATTAAACTGTTGCATTTTTTGCAAAATTTTCTCTTTTTCAAAAAAGGCGTGGTCGTTTAAATAAAACTTGCCGACAATTCCTCTGGGCAAAAAGCCGTCTAATCTTGCAGGATTAGAAATTGCCGTAAGCAGGAGCATCCTGTCTGTTAAATTCTCAAACCGCACTTCTCTTTTAAAATCAATCCCCTCTTTTAAAACCATATCCGCCCATTTTTTGCTAAAAGGAAATTCTCTAAAAGGACCTGCGGGCATTACAAAGCGGTTTGGCAACTCTTTGGGTTCTAACAAAATATCAAACTTCTTTATAGCTGCTTTTCCAAAAGCGTCGTCTAAAATTATTAAATCGCAGCCTTTTTTTGCTAAATTTATCGCCTCTTCCCTATTTGCGCTTACTATCACATCGCAATTACACTCTTTTGCAACAAGCATCGCTTCGTCTCCGCTTTGCTCTACGGTGCATAAAATTTTTCCGTCTCTTTTAACTTCTGTTAAAGAGTCCGACTTTCTGCCGTATCCGCGTGATATGTAGGCAATTTTCAACCCCCTGCTGCTTAAAATATTTATTAAAGCAATCGCAAAAGGGGTTTTGCCGCTGCCGCCTGCTGTTAAATTACCTATACTTATAATTTTAATACCAAAATCTTTAGGCTTTAGCAAAATCCGTCTGACTAATCCGCCTATTCCGTAAAGAAAAGAAAACGGCAGCAACAGAGCAATTACAATCCAGTCAAAAGCTTTGGGGTTAAAAAAAAGTTTCTCGAAATAATTTATCATATATGCTTACTTGCCACCTTTTTAATTGCATCGCATACGGTTAGCGCATCTTTCTTGCTCATCTTCGCATTGCAAGGTAAAGACATAATCTTTTGATACGCCTTTAAAGCATTTGGAAAACTAAAAATTTTCAAACCGTATTTTTGTTTATAATAACTTGTAAAATTCAAAGGAATATAGTGCAGCCCCACTTCAATGCCAAGCGCTTTAAGTTCTCTCGCAAAAGCGTCGCGGTTTTTATCTACCTCTACAACAAAATAACTGTATGGATGATTCTCGCTTTTAAGAGGCAGTTTAATATGGCTAACATTTTCCAACTGCTCAAAATATATCTCTGCAATCTCTTTTTTCTTTAAAATCAGCTGTTCCCGCTTCTCCAGCAATTTTTTCAAAAAATAAGCATTCAGATTATCCAGCCTGTAATCGCACCCCACATCTTTTATATCATATAAATAACTAACATCCCTGTTTGCCAAAACCAGCCCGTGTTCCCTTACAAGTTTAGCTCTTTCAAAGTGTTTCTTCTCTTTAAAAGTCAGCATTCCGCCTTTAAGTGTATTATCCAGCTTATAATTCAGGGAAAATACCGCAATATCGCCGTTTACTTCTATATTGCTTTCAATTGCCGGGGCATCTGTGAAATCTTCTACAACTATTAAATTATTATCTTTTGCAATCTCTTTTATCTCGCTAATATCCTGCCTTAAGCCCGCAAAATGGCTTATAACTACTGCTCTTAACTTTTTGCTGCGATTTTTTTTAATCACCTCTTTTAAAGACTCTATACTAATATGATAAGTTTCAGGCTCTATATCGGCAAAAATCGGCTCACTGTCAAAATGGCGGATGCTTTCTGGAACATCAACATAAGAGTTTACTGCACAAATTACCTTATCGCCTCTTTTTAAATCAATTGCGCACATTGCTAAATGAATGCCGCTAGAGGGGTTATTTACCGCTAAAGTAAACTCCTGCCTAAAAAGTTTGGCAAATTTATCCTCTAACATATTTAGCGCATCCGCAACTTCAAAATAAAAAACCTCTTCGCTAACAGTGCCAAAAGCATTTATGTATGTAGGTTTATAAAAAGGGACATTATACTTCATGATTTTTCCTAAAAATATATTAAAAAAATTATATCTAAAATTTATAAGAGAGGCGAAAAATTCGTTTAAAATCCATTTACTAAAAAATCTAAAGCATCTATAATATCTGTTCTTCTATCTTTCAAACTGCCTACAGCTTCACCGAGCATAGAAATAGGAATACCTGCAATATCCATTGTAGATAGATATAATTTTTGCCCATGTATATCAAATATAGGGTTTAAATGCGTTATGCTGTTGCCGTCACTGCACAACGGAATTACGACTCTCAATTTCGAAAATGTATTAATTTCATTTGTAATATCTAATAGACTTGTTACGATATAAGGGAAAAGCTCACTATTGTCTCCGTTATTTTTATACAAATCAAACTGAGCCACTAAAATCTCCTTATACCGTCGGAAAAACTGCCGTATTTTTCTACTCTTTTATTCTGTTTGGCAATCGCTTTTTCATTCTTCTTAAGCCACAGCTCTTTCTCTTTTTCTCTAACCAATTCGGATAAAAACACTTCAAAATTTTTTGAAATATTAATCTTATACTCTTTTGCTTTTTTAAGCAAATCGGCATTAACAGTAACATTTGTCGCTTTTTTAGGGGCATTTTTATTATATATAACAGACATATATAGCCTTTATGTTGGTATCTTATGTATAATTATAGCAAATATTTTAAAAATAGTAAAACAGCTTAGTTAGCACTCCTTAGCACCCAAATCGATCAATTCTTCACAGCTAAAGCCTGCTTCTTTGCGCCCTTTAATATCAAATTCACCGGCTCTTGCTTTTAAATTATATCTTGCAATTATATCTTTATATTTGGCGCGGTAATTAAAGCCGTTTAAATCGCAAAGATACTTAAACCACTTGTCGCCCTTTCTAACATGATCTATCTCTTCTTTATAAATCACATCCAAAGCTTCCAATATTTTCACAACCGTCGGATTTTTTCTAAAAGCAAAAAGCTTTGCGCTTATTTTTGGGTTTACATCAAGCCCGCCTGCTTCAAAATACCTTGGAATTACCGCCATTCTATCAAGCGCGCTAAATGCGGTTTTATTTGCCATTTCAAAAAGCCCTTTATGCACAGGCAAATCGCCGTATTTTGCTCCAAGCTCTTCTAAAATGGCATGCAGCATTTTAAAATGCCTTACCTCATCCTGCGCAACAAGCAGCCAATCTAACTTAAACTCATTTGGCATTTGCAAAAATCTATAAACCGCATCCAGAGCCAAATCGATAGCGCTGTATTCAATATGCGCAATTGCGTGAGCGAGCGCAATAAGCCCCTCTTTGGAACCTAAATCTTTCCGTTTGGGCAACTCTTTTGGCGGAACAATTTTGCAAATTGCAGCATAAGAGGGCTCTTTTGCAATTTTTGGCTCAAAGCCGCCCTGCTCTATTTTGCTGCTTTTACAAAACTCTATTGCTTGGCTGATTATAA
>JALWKP010000077.1 GCA_027081355.1 Campylobacteraceae bacterium | reverse complement strand
TGTCAAAATGCACACCTGCCGCTTTTTCTCCCAATAAACCGTGCTCTTTTAAAACCGAAAGCATCGAAGCTTCTCTCTGTTTAAACCTGCGCTCTCTTTTGTGCCCTGTTTGAATCGGCTCGCTCTCTAACACTCTGACCTCTTTTGTCTCTACGCTCTCGAAGCGTTCTAAAGAGTCGATTATAGTTGCCTTTTCCACTATCGAAGCAGCCAGACCATGCGCAATGGTAACAACTTTTTTCGGATTATCGGCAGTCAGCGGATAAACAACCCTCTCACCGCTTGCAAAAAGCCTTGTATCTTGGTTAATAAAGAGTTTTACATCTTTTTGCGGCTCTATCGGTAAATCAAAATCAATTAAAAAGTCGGCATTTTCATTTTCGCTGCACTCAAAATAGCAGATATAATCAAGCCCCAGATTTAAAAGCTCTTTTGCCAAAAGCATTGTAATGCCGTCATCGGGGTATTTTACATAAGCGCTGCTGCCAAAAAGCGCTTTTAAATCATCCGATTTTGTCGAAATTCTTAAAATCGGGCGCTCAATGCTTAAAAGCGAATTAAACTCCTGGTTTATAAGCATTAGTTTGGAATTTAGCGCATTGGCATTGCAAAAAAGCAAAACCGTCTCTTCTAAATTATCCCCGGCTTTTGGCACAAAAAACTTTCTGTAACCGTTTACCGTTTTAGCTAGAACTGTTTTACCTCTGTTTAGGGCTTTGGCTGCAACTTCAAAAAGCTGTTTAAAACTTCCTTTATCATTTGCAAAACGCTCGTTTTTTTTATCTTTCATTTTTAAAACTGCGCCGCACTCCAGACAGGAGATTAACGGATAATTTTTTCTAAATGGGTTACTTTTTAACTCCTCTTGGCAACTTGAACACGGGTTTAAAAATTTAAAAGAGCTGTTTTTTCTAATAAATGGATAATTTTGCAAAAATGGCAGCTGCTCTCCGCAGCTGTTGCAGGAGGTAAAGGGGTAATAGTATCTGCTTGAGCTAATATCAAACATCTCTTTTTGGCAATTTGGGCAGAGCGAAATATTAAGAGGCAGATTAATCTCTTCTATCTCTTTTAAATCGGGTTTAGAGTCGCTAAAGTAGTGCTTGCTTGCCCCCATAAAGAGCGAAGCGGGCAAAACCGACTCTAAACCTTTTAAAAACTCTTCAATTTTTGGCTCATCTTTATTAATGGTAATGTAAATTTTTTTAGGCGACTGCAAAACTTCGGCTTTTATGCCAAAAGCCTGTATGTAACTTTTAATTAAATTTTTAATGTAACTCTTTTGGGAATTAAACTCTATTTCAAAAATAAAATACATTTTAAAGTATCCTTGAGATTAAATTGTTCTTATATTGCTAGGATTAGCGGTATTGTAGATTATATCATCAAAAGTTAAACTGTTTTTACGCTTTAACTCCAAACCATACTCTTTTAAAATATATAAAGTTTTCTCTGCAAGTTTTGGCATATTTTCAAGCACAATATCACTTAAACCGTTTTTAACATCTTCGATATTTTGAGGCACCATTGTTAAAAATTCAATATCTGCCATATCCTCTTTTACAGAGCAAATTTCTATCATCATAGCAACTTCAACTTCATTTGCACTTTGGCGGGTTTTGCCAAGGCGCAGCATATCATCTGCACTGTATCTAAAAATCTCTCCAGGTTTACCCTCTTTTGATGTTGTGCTTACAATCAATAACTTATCAAACTCTTGATAGTAGCTCATTAATCCAAATCCAAGCAAGCCGCCGTCAACAATTTCTAAGTTATCGGGTATTTCGTAATTTGCTTCTATATATTTTGCCAAATAGGTTCCAAGCCCTTCATCGCAAAACATAATATTGCCCATTCCAACTAATGCTATTTTCACTTAATTTTTCCTTTAAAGCGGCAAAGCCGCACAAATGGCTTTATGCTTTGCGCTTTTAGCTTTAAGCTTACTATGCTTATTTATCTTCTTTTACAAATTTACTGCCGCCAAATGCGATAGAAATATCCCCTTCTTGCCAGAAGATTGTTCTCCACACTTGGTAATAAATATGAAAAACAACCCAAACAATAATCACCCACATAATTCTGTGATGCACAATTCTAACATCCATTATGCTTGCTACACCGTTTGAACTTCCATTTATTGCGTGGCTAAATGGAATTGTCCAATCTGTTACAGCATGCAAAAGAGCCGGCCACCAGGTTCCAATAGAGCTTAGACCGCTTTCTAAACCTTGAACATAAAGCTGCAATCCTGTAAAAAGCATTAATGCCAAAAGCAGATGAAATATTGTAAAATAGACCGTATTAAAGCTGTCACTGTGGCTTGAATCAAAGTTTTTGCTTCTATTTAATGTAATTAAATTCATTAAAACCGCAAAAAACTCTTTTATATTTTTACCTGTTGGCAACACCTTTTTATACGGCTTTTCAAATCGTGAAAAGAAGTAAAGATATGCCACTATAATAGATGTAACATCAAAAATAATCGCAACTATAAAATGCCCCCATCTATTCCACGCCATTACATATTTATGGACAGCCGGTTCGGCAATTAGTGTTTGATAATACGGAGCCCCGATATAAAGCCCTGTTGCAATTGCCACTATCATCGAGAAAAAATTAACCCAGTGGATTAACCTCATCGCACCGGTCATTCTTTCTACTTTTTTGTATCCTTCTTTCATAGCCAACTCCTTAGAATGCGCAGGTAGGATCAACTTTGTAAACAGCTAACTCCTTGCCTTTTGTATCGACAACATGCACCGCACAGGCAATACAAGGGTCGAAGCTGTGGATTGTTCTTATAATTTCTAAAGGCTGCTCCGGATCTGCTACTTTTGTTCCAATTAACGAAGCTTCGTAAGCACCCAACTGCCCTTTACCGTCTCTTGGACCTGCATTCCAAGTAGATGGAACAACAGCTTGATAATTTGTTACTTTGCCGTCTTTAATTTTAATCCAGTGACCCAAAGCACCTCTTGGCGCTTCTGCAAGCCCTGCTCCTTTAGTATCTTTTGCAACAGTATCAAAATCAAACTCTTGCCAAGTGCTTAAATCTCCGCTGGCAACATTTTTTGCCAATTCATCTACCCAATCCATCATAACATCAGCCATAAGCTCTGTTTCAATTGCCCTACCTGCAGTTCTACCGACAGTTGAGAATAGAACTTCAATTGGAAGCCCAGAGCGTTTTAAGAAATTGCCAACATATTTTTTAATTCTTGCATCACCTGCAACATAACCTACAACCATACGAGCCAACGGTCCAACTTCTACCGCTTTGCCGTCGTATCTTGGCGATTTAATCCAAGAGTATTTTTCTTTGGTTTTAAGATAGGCATACCCGTCTTCTTTTTTTTCCAAACCTGTATATTCCGGAATTGTTGTTCCTTCATACGGATGCTCCGGCTTGCCTGTGCCTTTATACCAAGAGTGGGTTACATCTTCGGTAATTTTATCCGGGTCTAATTTGTGAAGTTTAGTTAAATCTCCATCTAAAACTAAGCCTCTTGGAAATAAAAGTGCAGATTTATAAAAACCTGTATCATCGAGCCTAAAATCTCCATATGCCATAAAACTTAAAAGTCCGCTTCCTGTTCCGCCCACACCTTTATAAGTTGCATCCTTATCGGTAGCTTCATCTTTATACATTGTTCCTGCCATATAAATATCCGGCAAATACGCACCTTTAATAAATTCACGCCCCTCTTCCAGCAGAGTTTTAAACAGTGCAATTCTTGCAGGATTTTGAATATCTTGAACACAAGTAACGCCTCCTACGACAATAGATTGCGGATGCGGGTTTTTACCGCCGAAAATTGCTTGCATTTTAGCTAAATCTCTTTGAATATCAAGAGCTTTTAAATAGTGCGCTACTCCTATTAAGTTTTGCTCCGGAGTCAATTTATAGTGAGGATTGCCCCAGTATCCGTTTCCAAATATTCCTAAACGACCCTCTTTTACAAACTTAATAATTCTATCCTGCACAGCTTTAAAATCTGCCGCACCTGAAATATAAGGCTTATGTCCTGCAATATCCGCCCACTTTTGCGCCTCTTTTGCCGTAAGTGCGGGGTCAGCTTTTGTAGCCGCAACAACATCAACAAAATCAAGAGCATGCAAGTGATAAAAATGAACCAAATGGTCATGAACATACAAAGCGCCTTGAATCAAGTTTCTAACAAGTCTTGCATTTTTTGGAATTGTAATCTTAAATGCATCTTCAACCGCTTCGATACTTCTTTGGTAGTGTGTTCCGGTGCAGACACCGCAAATTCTCATAGCCATCAAACCGCAATCTCTAGGGTCGCGCCCTTTCATAATCGTTTCCATACCTCTAAACATAGTAGAAGATGAATATGCATCTGCAATTTTATTATTTTCATCAATTATTGCTTCTATTCTTAAGTGTCCCTCTATTCTTGTAATTGGGTCCACAATAATATGTTTTTTAGCCATTACGCCTCTCCTTGATTATCTTTTTTACCTGCAACCGCACTTGCTGCCGCGTGAATTCCAATTCCAATGCCCGCTGCTGTAAGCAATCCTAAGCCAAATTCATCTACTGTTTTTTCTACTCCGCCTGTCGGGGCTTTGATATTTGCATTTGCCATTGGGCGCTCATACGCATATTTGTCCCAGAAATCAGGCTCGGAACACCCGATACACCCGCGCCCTACACCAACTGGCCAGTTTACACCTTCGTTATATCTAATGATAGAGCAGTTATTAAATGTCATAGGTCCTTTACACCCCATTTTGTATAGACAGAAA
>JALWKP010000076.1 GCA_027081355.1 Campylobacteraceae bacterium | reverse complement strand
TACTTTTAGTTAAATGCATAGTCAGTTTCAATAAATCATCATAATCAAGTGTCGGATACCTAAAATCGGTATGTATCAAACCTGCAACAGAATGCATATGCACTCTTTTGTCTCCAATTCTGTCAAACCTTTTTATAGCAAAATACCGCCCTCTTTTACCCTCTAGTAAAGCTGTATTTGGCATATCAAGCCCCGCTTCTTTTGCCATTAACGAATAAGCATATTCAATAGCTCCAATGTCCCTGCTGTCAATACTAGAAGCAAACTTTACCATCCAATGACTAAAACCATTTTGCAACTCTTTTTTGCCATGCATAACCTGTTTTAAATCATTGCTAATCTGAACCAAAACTTTCGGTCTAGCCCCAGCAGAAGAACCGCTTAAATTCAACAATTCATCAAGTAGATAATCACTGCTCCCTTCTAAAATATTTTGCGAACTAATAGCTAAATCATCTAAAATTATCTCTTCAAACTCACTTTTAACCTCATTAGCCGGCACATAACATAAAGCCCCCATTCCATTATTGCCAACAATAGCTAGCCTATCCAAAGGAGAAACAGCACGAAAATTAATCCCCAACTTTGCCAAATGCCTATCCACAAGCAACTTCCCCCAACCATCCGGCAAAGAATCCGCAAAAACACCCCAAAGCCCCTCGAAAGTATCATCGTCACATCTAAATACACCAGGTTTTAGCGGTAATTTATAAGGCGAAATCTCTAATCCTGTTTTTAAGAACTCTTTGTCATATTCAAAAAATATATTATTTTTATTGATAACCAGAGAACCAATTTTAAAACTTTGTTTCATTTTTAAATATACATTTAAACTTTGGGTATTTTTATACATCCTATCCTCACTATAATTTTATTTTATTAGTAATTCATTTAAGCTCTTTGGTAGTTCATTTTTCTCTTCACACAAATTCTCAACCCCCTCCAGACAATCCAAAACCAAAGCCAATTTCAAAAGCGACTCAAAAGAAATCTGTCCCGAGCTTTCGAAGCGTTTTAGTGAGCCGAGGCTTACTCCTGAGCGTTCAGATAACTCCTTTTGGGTATATTTTAACTCTTTTCTGCGCTGTCTGAATTTGGTTTTTATATTTTGCATTACCTCTTGCGGAGTCGGCGGTAAAAAAGATAACATATTGTCCCTTTTGGGCTATTTTTGTATATTATAGCTAAAATATTAGCTATTTTTCTTAAAAATTCTATTTGTTGTGTTACTCCTTATACTTGACTTATGTATATAATTATGTTATTATTAGTGTTACATATATTACTACATCAAGGATTACATATGATTAATGCAATAGATTTAAGAAAAAGAGGATTAAAAGCTATAGATGAAGCATTAGCTATAAAAGAAGAAGGGATAATATCATACAATGGTAAGCCCAAATATGTTGTAATACCATTTGAAAAATATGATAAATTAAAATCTTTAGAACTTGATATGGCTTATTTAGAAGTAATGAAAAACATAAAAAAAGGAAATTATAAAACTTTAAAAAGTGCAGAAGATATAGACAAACACATAGAACAGCTAAAGGTATAATATAGTGTATGAGCTCGTTTTTGATGAAAGTTACAAAAAGAAAGAGAAGAAATTTTTTAAAAAACACCCTGAACTTTTAGAAAAATATAGAAAAGTTTTGCATATTTTAAGAGCAGACCCCGGTCATCCTGCATTAAGACTGCATAAACTACAAGGTCATTTAAAAGATTATTATTCCGTTTCCATAAATATGAGTTACAGAATAGTGATAAATTTTATCATAGAAAACAATAAAATTATTTTTATCGATATTGGCGGACACGAAGTTTATAAATCTTCAAAATAAATCAAAGGTTAATAATGAATTTAGGCTCTCCTTTTCTTTTAAACATTTCGGCTTCTAAAGAAAATTTTAATAAAGATATTTTTCCTTTTAATATCCCCTCATTTTCCAACGGTATAAATATTAAAATCGACACCCCGGTAACCTTTTTTGCAGGCGAAAACGGAAGCGGCAAATCTACACTTCTTGAAGCTCTGGCAGAGTGTTGCGGGTTTAATACCGAAGGAGGAAATAGAGACCATTACAGGGAGATATTTCAAGAGCGTTCTAAATTGGCTCAGGCTTTGCGTCTATCTTGGTTTCCCAAAACAAGTGACGGATTTTTCTTAAGGGCAGAAAGTTTTTACGGTTTTACAAAGTATATTGAGTCGGTATCAAATATGAGAGCATACGGAGGCAAAGCTCTTAGCAAGCTGTCTCACGGAGAATCTTTTTTGGCTCTATTTTCTAATAGATTTGAGCAAGGAATCTATCTGCTTGATGAACCGGAAGCTGCGCTTTCCCCGCAAAGACAACTTGCTTTTTTAAGTATTATGCATCGGCTGACAGCCAAAAAAGACGCCCAATTTATCATAGCAACACATTCGCCGATACTTCTTGCTTTTCCGAATGCAAAAATAATAAATTTCGATAACAAATTGCAAGAGATAAAATATGAAGATACAGAGCATTACAATTTAACAAAAGATTTTTTAAACAATCCAAACAGATATTTTAAGCATCTGTTTTCGGATTAAAATTGTATTGACATTAAAATAAACTTTTGATATAATGTATAAAAATAATGTATAAAGGTGTATTATGCACAGAACACAAATATATTTCGAAGAGGATTTGTTTAATAAAATTAAAATTCAAGCCAATAAATTGGGACTATCAATTTCTGCATACATAAGAGAGGTTTTAAAAAACGATATAGAAAAAAGAGAAGAGGAACCAAGCAAAATTGATTTTTCTGAATTTGCAGGTATGTGGAAAGATAGAGATATAACAATAGAAAAAATCAGAGAAAAAGCATGGAAATAACTCTTTTAGATACAAATATTTTAATAGAAATCCTAAAAGGAAACCGCGAAACTATCTCTAAAATTAATACTTTAAATTCAATATATGCAGTTTCTGTTATTAGTTATATGGAATTGATATACGGGGCATTTGACAATAGAGAAGTTAAAAAAATAGAAAAATTTTTATCCAATTTTAAAATTGTAGAAATCAACAATAAAGTATCTCAAAAAGCTCTACTCTTAATAAAAAAATACGCCAAAAGCCATTCACTTGATATTCCGGATGCATTGATAGCTGCAACCGCTATTGTTAATAACTTTAAACTTTTTACTTATAATTTAAAAGATTTTAAATATATAGAAGATTTGCATATTGTATGACAAGGTTAATCCCTCTCACCCACACCAAATGTGCGACACGATCGCACCTATATTCGGATTTCGGAATACCGATTACAAATTACAGAAAAAATATTTTTCTAATCTCTAATTTCTAATCTCTCTTCTCTAAAAGAGCACAGCCGCACCTACATTCGGAAAACGGAAAACGGAAAGCAGAAAACAGAATTATCCATTCTCCATTATCGTCCAGCCGGAGGCGCAGACCCCGCAGACGCAGTCGAGGACAATTATCAATTTACTCCGTTTCTCAATCCTCAGCACTCAAACCTCAAACCTGATAAAGATTTTTCGCTACGCTCAGAATGACGAAATCTAAACCGAAATTATCCATTCTCCATTATCAATTATCAATTACCAAAGCTTTAACGCTGCACTTCTCATTAGTCAGCTTAAGCTCATCCCCCTTGGCAACCTGGCAAATGTTTATTCGTTTACCATCTTTGGTAACCTCCACAAAGCCTTCTTTTATTCGGTTTTTTGGGTTATTTAACTCTAGCTGTTCTTGCAGGAGTTTTAAGTTTGCCTCTTTTTTGCGCAGTATTAGGTTTATGTTGTTTTCAAAGCGTGTTTTTAATGGTTCTATAGAGCTCTCTAGCAGTTGGAGTTTGTGTTTTATTATCTCATCCAGGCTTTTTTTAACGCTTGCAAATTCGCGCAGGTAAAACTCTAGGCGCTCTTTTGGCGAAAGGGTCAGCAGGCGCTGTTTTAAATGCTTTAACTCTTGCTCTTTTTGGGAGATTTTCTGCTCTATAACTCCATTGTATCTTTGCTCCAACTCATCTAGCATATAGAGATATTCGTTTTTATCGGGCAGTATAAGCTCTATTGCCGCACTTGGGGTCGGGGCGCGCAAGTCGGCTACAAAATCGCTTATTAAAAAATCCACCTCGTGCCCGACTGCGCTTACTACGGGGGTTTTGGCGTTAAATATAGCATCTGCTACCGCCTCTTCGTTAAACGCCCAAAGGTCTTCTTGCGAACCGCCTCCGCGGGTTGCCAAAATAATATCTGCACCCAAACCATCGGCGTATTTTATCGCTTTTGCAATTTGACCCGAAGCGCTCTCACCCTGCACCAGTGTATCTACTATTACAAATTCACAAAGAGGCCAGCGTTTTTTGGCTACTTTTAAAATATCTTGCAATGCCGCGGCATTTAGCGCGGTTACAACTGCGATTTTTTTAGGGAATTTCGGCAAAGCTTTTTTGCGCGACTCGTCAAAATACCCCTTGGCTTCGAGCTTCTTTTTCAACTGCTCAAAAGCAACCGCCAGCGCCCCTTTGCCGTAAGGCTCAATCCCCACAGCAATTATCTGATACTCCCCGCGCGGGCTGTAAACGCCGATTGAGCCGTCTATTACAATATGCTCTCCGGGTTCGATTTTAAACTTTAACTTCGCCACATTGCTTCGCCACATTACGCATTTAATGGAGCTTTTTTCATCTTTTAGCGTAAAATAGAGATGCCCGCTCGAATGGTAAGTAGCGCTCCCCACTTCGCCCTGCACGACAATATGCATAAATGTGGCTTCTAAAATAGCCTTTATT
>JALWKP010000075.1 GCA_027081355.1 Campylobacteraceae bacterium | reverse complement strand
AAAGAAGATGTAACTTTTCCTCTCGCGCCGGTATATGAAAAAGCGGGTATAGATTATAAACAGGCATTGGCTGTATCTATTCATCCCGAAGGAAAAGAAGATAGCGATAAACCTTTTATTACTATTGAATATACCGGTCAAGGTAAAGAGGGACAAACTGAAGAGGTAGAATACGACTACCTAATCAACGCAACCGGACCAAAACTTAACTTTGATGCAACACCGGGGCTTGGCAACGGCGAAGGGCATCTTGGCAATTATACTGTATCTGTGTGCACCGCAGACCACGCAGTGCACGCTTCTTTAGAGTTAGACGCTCTTGTAGAAAAAATGAAAGCCGGCGAAGAAAAGCGCATACTTATAGGAACAGGACACGGAATGTGCACATGCCAAGGGGCAGCGTTTGAGTATATTTTTAATGTCGGACACTATTTAGAAGAGCAAGGCGTTAGAGATAAAGCGACAATTACTTATATCAGTAATGAGTATGAGCTTGGAGACTTTGGCGTTGGCGGTATGCACCTTAAAAGAGGCGGATATATCACAAGCAGCAAAGTGTTTGCAGAATCTCTATTTACAGAAAGAAATGTCAAATGGATTACACGCGCACACGTTAATAAGGTAGAAGAGGGCAAAGTTCACTATGAAACTTTAGATGGGCAAATGCACGAAGAGCCTTTTGATTTTGCAATGTTAATTCCTCCATTTGCAGGTGCAGGAATGAAAGCTTACGATAAAGCAGGAGAAGATATTACAAGTAAACTATTTAATCCTGCCGGCTTTATGAAGGTAGATGCAGATTATGAAAGTGCTGCAAGAGGTTTTAATAACTGGTCGCCTGATGATTGGCCAAAAACTTGCCAAAACCCTGATTATGAAAATATATTTGCAGCCGGTATTGCCTTTGCTCCGCCTCATTTAATATCTAAACCTATGCAGTCGCCAAACGGCACACCGATTAACCCTACTCCTCCAAGAACAGGAATGCCAAGCGCAATGATGGGTAAAGCGGTTGCTGCATCAATTTGCGATATGATTAAAGGTAAAACAGACAAACCTACCCACACAGCAAGTATGGCAGAAATGGGTGCAGCCTGTGTTGCAAGCACAGGAAAAGGTTTCTTAAACGGTTCGGCTGTATCTATGACAATGTATCCAATTATTCCAGATTACAAAAAATATAAATACGGAAGAGACTTAAACGGAACATTTGGAACAATAGGACTTGCCGGACACTGGATTAAAATTTTGCTTCATTACGGATTTATCTGGAAAGCAAAACTTAAGCCGGGCTGGACTTTAATTCCAGAATAATCAAAAAGGGGTATGGTGTTGAGTATTTTGTGAACAAAGTAAATAAAATATCAAATACCTCACTCCCTGAAAAAAAATAAATAAAAGGAGAAAATATGGCACAAATTAAACAGTATGAGCAAAGCGGTTATACCCCGGTTCCGGGAAAACTTACACTATTTTTTAGGAAGTGTATTTTATGGCAAATTATACAATTTATTGTGATAAATATAAAAATGACAATTTTAATTGTAAAATCTCACCACTAAAAACAGAAGCGCTGCTTTTAGCAGGCAGTGCTTTTAAAGCAGGAATGTTACAATACTGATTTAATATTTTCTTTACTTATTGCTAAATAATTTCTTCTAGTATCTTTTATTATAATAATATATGATTTTAATCATCAATTATATTAATAATTTTTTTTCTTTAAAATCAATTACATTTACTTATTTTCAATATAATTTACACTTATTTTATCTGATTATATGGAAGAAATTACACATTTTGCTTTTATTATTTTTTATTATTTTATCTATAAATAAAACAAAAGGATTCTATAAGACAAAAAATATTATTATAAACACATCTATTTATTTAGAAAATTTATAAAAGAGGAGATGCTAATGGAAGTTGAAATTTCCAGAAGAAAGTTCCTTCAAGGCACAGTAGCATTGACAGTTGTTGGCGGAACTGCAGCAAGTGGAATGCTCTGGGCAGGCGAAGGCGAAGAAGAGGGCAAATATAAAAAATTACCCGGCTATCCTGCAACAGTAACAACAAAAACAAGCACCAAAAAAGCAGAAAAAATTCCAGTATTATGCGGTATGTGTGTTAATAAGTGTGCAGCATTTGCAAGAGTGGAAAACGGGATAATTACAAAACTTGATCCTAACCCATATTTTCCAAAATCGAGAAATATGCTTTGTCCAAGGGGAAATGCAGGTATTCAAACCACCTATGACCCAGACCGTTTAAAATATCCGCTTATCCGTATTGGAAAAAGAGGTGACGGAAAATATAAACGTGTAACTTGGGAAGAAGCATACGATGCTATTTTAAACGGAACAGACAAATTTAAAGGTCTTAAACAGATTTTAGATGAAGAAAAAGACAACCGCTCTACAATAGGTTACTGTAACGGCGAAGGCTTATCTAAGGAAGGCTTTGAAATTCTTGTAGGTCAAAAAATAGGAACGCCAAACTATGTTGATGAAGTAAGTATCTGTCTTGAAACTGCAGGAGGCGGCTTTTTCTCTACAATCGGAACTTATCCGGAAATAGATTTTGAGCATGCTGACTATTTAATAATTGCAGGTGCAAACCGCGCAGAAGCAATCATTACCCCAGATACGCTAGATATGTTTAAATACACTAAAGGGCGCGGATTAAAAACAATTTGCATCGACCCTAGATTTACCAATACAGCAGCAAAAGCAGATAAATGGCTGCCAATCAATCCGGGAACCGATTTGGCTTTTGTATTGGCTTTAACTTGGGTTGTATTTAATGAAAATCTTCAAAACGAAGAATTTATGAAAAAACACGGAGTAGGCTACGAAGAGTATAAACAGCATATTTTAGCTCATAAATACACACCTGAATGGGCAGAAAAAATAACAGGAATCAAAGCAAAAGATATTTATACAATTGCACGTGAATTTATGAATGCCGAAAATCCAATATATTATCCCGGCCGTAGAAGTGTTTTCTCTCCTAACGATTACCAATTGCGCCGTGCAATGGCTATCTTCCAAGCTTTAAGCGGCAATATGGATAAAAAAGGCGGTTATATTTTTGGAAACAGAGGTCTTTTGCCTGCTGAATATATCAAACAGCCTATTTACGAAAATGCAAAAGAGCGTTTTGATAAAGAAGGAATTGCCTTCCCTACACTAAAATCTGGTTCTTGGATTGTATTTAGAAATATGGTTCTTGAAGGTAAAAACCCATATCCTGTTAGAGCTATGCTAATGCGTAAACATAACCCTATGATGAGTGTTCCAAATACGGCAAAAACAAGAGCATTCTTAGAAAAAATGGATTTAAATGTAGTAATAGATATTTTGCCGACAGATACTGCAATGATGGCTGACGTTATTTTGCCTGAAGCCAGCTACCTAGAACGTATGTCTCCGGTAAAATCATACGGTTTCCTTGAACCTGCGGTAGTAATGCGTAAAGCTGCTATCAAACCTTTGTTTGAAACAAAAACTCCTGAAGTTATTTTTAAAGAGTTAGGTGAAAAATTAAGCAAACCTCTTTTTGAAATTAGTAAAAAATATGATAAAGGTCTTCAAAAATTAATCCAAGAAAAAGGTGAAAAAGCGGCATTTGAAGAGGGCGGATACAATTTAGCCGAACCGTTTGAAAAACCTATCGAAGAAAAAAATAAAGAAATTATTACAGAAGTTTTCGGTGAAAAAGCATGGAAAATTATTGATGAGAAAGGCGTTTACTATCCAAATATGGAAAAATATCACAAACAGCTTACTCCAAATGATTATCAATATTATCCTAAAAGCAAACGCCACTACACTTCAAGAGGCGATTCTTTAAAAGTTATCTGTAAATATGACAGCCTTGCCGAGGGAGGAATTGACCCTATGCCAACTTGGAAAGACGAATGGAAATTCTCAGTTCCTGAAGGCAAATTCCGTCTAATAACAGGACGTCACGCACAGTTTACGCAAAGCGGAACCCAAAACAATATGATGCTGCGTGATTTGATTCCTACCAACTATGTATGGATTAATCAGCGTGTAGCAAATAAAAAAGGTATTAAATTTGGAGATATGGTTGAAATTAAAAGTGAAGTAGGAGCTATTAAATTAAAAGCTTATCCTACCGAAAAAATTGCACCTAACCAAATTTTCCTTCTTCACGGTTTTGGAAGCGAAAGCAAAGGCTTAGAATTTGCTTATGGAAACGGCGGTAATGATGCGGCAATCATTAAAGACGATATAGAACCAATGTATGGTGCAGCTGTAATGCACAGCACAAATTGTGAAATTAGAAAGGTGTAATCATGGCTAGATACGGAATGGCATTAGATTATAAAAATTGTATAAATTGCAGAGCTTGCGAAGTAGCTTGTAAGGAAGAAAACGGCGTGCTTCTAGGAGCAGACAAACACAGAATCTGGGTAGGAAGCAACAATCCTAAAGGCGAATGGCCGCTTTTAGATATTGCATCGGCGGCATTTTTGCCAAGCCAGTGCCAGCACTGCGATAATGCGCCTTGCCAAGAGGTTTGCCCTACTCATGCAACATATTACGATGAAAACGGAGTTGTTAGAGTAAACAGCGATAAATGTATTTTATGCAGCTACTGTATGAATGCTTGTCCTTATGATGCAAGATATGTTGATGACAGAACTATGACTGTTGATAAGTGCACATTCTGTTCTGATACAAGACTGGCACGCGGTGAAACAACAACTGCTTGTCAAAATACTTGCCCTACAAAAGTTAGAACATTCGGTGATCTCGATGATCCAAACAGTGAAATTAGTATCCTTTTGAAAACTAGAGACCACTTTAGTTTAAAATCATATTTAGGTACTAAACCTAAACTTTTCTATCTAACAT
>JALWKP010000074.1 GCA_027081355.1 Campylobacteraceae bacterium | reverse complement strand
GATTTTATTATGAATTTTACCAATGAAGCTGTTGAGGTTTCAACTGACAGAGTGATTTTAAGAACAAGCGAAGATACGGCTAGATTGGAAGAGGCGTTAAAGGATTTTGAGTGCGAAGTAAAAAAAGAGGAAAAAGAGAATATCGATTGGATAAAGGCGTATCAGGATTCTGTGCAGCCTATTGAAGCGGGGGAGTTTTACATCCATCCGTCGTGGCACGAAGAGATGGAGGGTAAAATCAATATATTAATAAACCCTGCGCTGGCTTTTGGCTCGGGGCATCACGCTACAACTTACAGCTGCTTAAAAGCAATTGGCAAATATGTTAAAGAGGGCGATAGTCTGCTGGATGTCGGGTGCGGAAGCGGTATTTTAGCACTTGCTGGAACTTACAAAGGCGCGATAGCAGATTTATGCGACACCGACCCTTTGGCGGTTGAGAGCGCTAAAGAAAATTTTGAGTTAAATAAGCAAAAATTCAACAAAATTTGGGTAGGTTCTGCAAACAAAAGCACCCAAAAATATGATATTGTCGTTGCAAATATTATTGCAGATGTGTTAAAAGCTATTGCAAATGAACTCAAATCAAAGGTTAAAAAAGATAAAATTCTAATACTTTCAGGAATTTTAGATAAAAAAGAAGATATTGTTCAAAAAGCTTTTAACGATTTGCGGCTTTTAGAGAGAATTCAAAAAGACGAGTGGGTAACACTTATATTTAAAGGATAAAAATGGAGAAAAAACCCGAAAATGACAACAATAATTTTTTTAAGGACAACCCCTTAATTGCATTTGCGATTTTTTCTATTGTAGTTATTTTAATTTTTAAAGTAATTATAGGAAGCAATTCCCAGCTAAGCACGCTTAAGTTGCCAAATGCGCAAATTACGCAAACAAAGCATGTTAGTTACTCTGATATTAAAAAGCTTGTAAAAGAGGATAAAATAAAAGAGTTAAAAATTGCCCCGACAGTTATAGAAGCGGTAGGAGGCGAAGGCGCGCATACTAGATTTATTGCAGAAAATATTCCGGTAAGCGACCCGGATTTTGTAAAACTTTTAGATAAACATCATGTAAAATATATCGGTATTATGGGCGGCGGATTTATGGCAGAACTGCTGACTACATATTTGCCGATACTTATTTTCTTTGGGCTTTGGATTTTTATAGCAAAAAAAATGAGCAAAGGAATGGGCGGCGGAATCTTGGGCGTGGGCAAAGCCGGAAAGCTTATAAATTCTGAAAAGCCGAATGTAAAATTTGATGATGTTGCAGGTGTAGATGAGGCAAAAGAGGAGGTTAAAGAGATTGTCGATTTCTTAAAATACCCAGAGCGCTATATTGAGCTTGGAGCCAAAATTCCAAAAGGGGTGCTTTTGGTGGGACCTCCGGGAACGGGGAAAACTTTGCTTGCAAAAGCGGTTGCGGGCGAGGCTAGCGTGCCGTTTTTTTCTGTCAGCGGCTCTAGCTTTATAGAAATGTTTGTAGGTGTGGGCGCCAGCCGTGTGCGCGATTTGTTTGAACAGGCAAAAAAAGAGTCTCCTAGCATTATTTTTATCGATGAAATCGATGCAATCGGGAAAAGCAGAACTTCTGGCGGTCCAATGGGCGGCAATGATGAGAGAGAGCAAACCCTTAACCAGCTGCTTGCCGAAATGGACGGCTTTGGAACCGATACCCCTGTAATTGTTTTAGCTGCTACTAACCGCCCTGAGGTATTAGACCCAGCACTTCTTAGAGCTGGGCGTTTTGACAGGCAGGTGCTTGTGGATAAGCCCGATTTTGAGGGGCGCTTGGCGATTTTAAAAATCCACTCCAAGGATGTTAAGCTTGCACCGGAAGTGAGTTTAGAAGAGGTTGCGAAAGCTACTGCAGGGCTTGCAGGGGCTGATTTGGCAAATATTATTAACGAAGCTGCACTTCTTGCGGGGCGCCAAAACAAAAAGCAGATTGAGCAAAAAGATTTAATGGAAGCAATAGAGCGCGCATTTGTCGGACTTGAGAAGAAAAACCGCAAAATCAATGAGCTTGAGAAAAAAATTGTATCTTATCACGAAAGCGGTCACGCACTTATGGCAGAACTTACAAAAGGGGCGACAAGAGTTACCAAAGTTTCGATTATCCCGCGCGGGCTTGGAGCGCTTGGTTACACGCTGCATCTGCCTGACGAAGAGAACCGCTTCTTAAAACAAAAACACGAGCTTATGGCAGAAATAGATGTTCTGCTTGGCGGACGCGCGGCTGAAGAGGTGTTTGTGGGCGACATATCTACGGGCGCTGGCAACGATTTGCAAAGAGCCACCGATATATTGAGAGATATGATAACAAAATACGGTATGAGCGAAGTTGCAGGCTTAATGGTTTTAGAAAAAAACACGGGCGGCGCATTCTTAAACGGCGGACAGGTTATCAAAGAGTATAGCGAAAAAATGGCAGAAGCTATCGATGAGAAAATAAAAAATATTTTAAATGAACGCTATAAATATGTAAAAGAGACTTTAAAAGAATACGGCGAAGCGATAGAAAATATGGTTAAAGAACTTCTTGACAAAGAGGTAATCGAAGGTCGCAAAGTTCAAGAAATCATAAAAGAGTTTGAAGAAAAACACAATAAACCTTCCAGACTTGCGCATATAAAGGAAGAGGAAACACACGAGAAAGAGAATAAAGAAGAACCGAAAGAAGAATAAAGCTTAAAGCTGTAATAGTTTGCTAGCAGCTAGAATCAAGAAGCTATTAACAAATTCCCAATCAAGTTGGAAATAACGGGATGTTTGGCTTTGTTGCCAGTGGATTGGTATATTGGTATATTGGCTATAGGAAAAGTTTAACCGACATTTACCAGTAACAAATACACCAATATACAAAATAAGATTTTTTTGCAATAAAATAGTAATTAAGCCGTTAAAATTTTAGGTATAATTACAAAAAAACAAGAAAACAAAATGAACAAACAGATTAAATTAAACTATATTTTACCCAATCTTTTTACCGCCGCTTCTATATTTGTTGCGGTTGTGAGCATTATCAATGCTTCTAAAGGAAACTTTGAGCGCGCTTCGTGGATGATAATTTTATCTCTTGTATTAGACGGGCTAGATGGCAAAATTGCCCGCCTTACAAAAGGAACAAGCAAATTTGGCGTAGAGTTTGACTCGCTGGCAGATGTAATAGCTTTTGGCGCAGCGCCTGCAATGCTTATCTATTTTCAAATAGGAATTGATTACGGAAAACTCGGTGTTTTGGCAGTTGCCCTGTATGTGGTTTTGGGTGCAATAAGACTTGCAAGGTTTAATATAACCACGGCAAAAAACGACCCAAACATCTTTATAGGTTTGCCAATTCCCGCAGCAGCGCTTTTTTTGGTTTCACTTTCTCAAATTGACAGAATTTACAATTTAAGCTTTTTAGAACCGGTTATATTAACATTTGCCCTGATAGTCGGGCTTCTTATGGTTAGCAATTTCAGATATTTGGCATTTAAAAAAATATCTTTAAATCACAGAATATCTTTTAAAATTTTAATTATACTGATATTATTGGCATCGCTTCTTTATCTGATACCCATAGAGACTTTATGCATATTTTTTATAATTTATGTATTTTCGGGTCCGGTAAGAGCAGTTTATGCGCTAAGAAGAGGCATAAAATTTAAGAAGAGATAACTGTATAAATTCTTCTTTCTAACTCTTTAATAGTTTCGTAAAGTCTGTTTTTGCCCTCTTTTAACTCTTTTACCAAAGCCTCTTTGCCGTCTAGCAGGTAATTAAAGCTCTTTGGCTCTTTAAGAGTTGCCTGCTTTGCTGTATAAAGTTTTGCCAAAAACCAAAAAGCTAAAAATTCGCTTTCAAAAGCGCTTAAAATATTTTGGCTAAAAAGTTCGAAATTATCAAAACCGCTTGCTTCAAACTCTTCGATAATTACAGCTAAAATATTGTTAAGAGCCCTTAAAGGAACCGCCCAGTAAATCAGTCTTGCTCCGCTGATACCCTGCAAATACAATCCTCCAAGATAGAGCCTAACACCCCTCTCTAGCGTGCCGTAAAGGTTTGTTCTTATTCCTACAAAGCCTATATCGCTAAAGAAGTGCCGCCCGCACCCTTTTAAGCATCCGCTGTAACCGACTTTTATATTATAGCGGTTAATTTTTTCTAAATTTAACCGGTGAACTTTCTCTTTTGTATCAAAAAGCGAAAAAAAGCAGTATCTGCTGCCGGCGCAAACGAGGGTGTTTTGGTTTGAACTTATGCCTTTAAAAGGAAAATTTGGCTCTTTTAATCCCAAAATATAAATATTTTGGTCAATTCCTAAGCGGATTTCTAAACTGTTTTTTTTAGCAAAAATCAAAATTTCTTTTAACTCTGCCGTCTTTATTTCACCAAAATCGGTTCTAAATCTAAAAGCGTAGTTTCCATTTTTTAATTTGGTAAAATCGCTTAATATCTCTTTTTTTAATTGCAATTTGCCCGCTTTTTCAAATTCAAAACTGCAAAATTGCGCCATTTTTTCTTTGAAACCTTCGATTCCTAAATTTTCAATCAGATAAAAAAGCCTTGCTTTTGTGCGCGAGCTTCGGTTCCCGTAATTTAAATAGCTTTGAATTACGGCATTAAATAGCGGCACAACATTCTCTTTTTCTACAAAAATATCCATATTTTTTGCAACTTCGTTATTTTTGCCGCCAAGATATAGGTTAAAACCGTATTTTTCACCTTTTTTGGCAAGAGCAAAAAGGCAGTCATTTCCAAAAAAAGCTTGGCTTACATACTCTGAACCGACTATTGCTGTATTAAATTTCCTAGGAATCATTCCCGTAAATTCGCCTTTTTTTAAAAAGAGTTTTTGCATTTGCAAAATTAAGCTATAAGTTTCGATTTTGCTGCTTGTATGCACACCGTCAAATGTGTCTGTTATGATATTTCTAAAAT
>JALWKP010000073.1 GCA_027081355.1 Campylobacteraceae bacterium | reverse complement strand
GAAAATAATTTATAAATTATAAAAATTACTTCCTTATAATCTAATAAAACTTATTTAGATTATCTATAGATTTTATAGATTAGTGGGATAATCTATAAAAAGACTTCAAATTGCAAGAATCTAAAAAGTAAACTTGTAGTGTATTTTATAAAAAAAGGGGGAATACTTTTGAGAAAATCAGCTTTTGGAATGCTTATAGTGTGTAGTTTATTATCTGCACAAGAAATTCAGGGCTTTTATTTTGGCTTAGCACCTGCATATTTAACATATGAATCAAAAGGCGTAAAGCCAAAATTTCACACAGTAGGAGAAAAATATACCCTTTGCTATACGATTAAAAGCTATGGTATATATACTGCTTCTATAGAAACTTTTAAGAGATAAAGATTAATGGTGATAACATTAGTAGCATTTTAATAAAAAAGTTAATTTTCACCTCCTTTTTACCGTTTTTTATTTTATAAAATACTAAGGAAATTTAAAATGAAATTAAAAATGAAAAAATTTACATTAATTAAATTTGTAACTTTATTTCTTATTTTAGTATCATTTATAAAAGCTACAGAGTTTGAAATATTAAACGAGAGAGTTAAGTTATATAGCGATCAATTAAGTATAAATGGTGTTAAACATAAAGATAAAGGTTCTATATATGCTTATGCTTATATGTATAACGATAAAGTAAAAATAAAAGTAGCTACAAGTAACGGTAATAAGTTTCCATATAATGCACAATTTGCTGTTTTTAAAAATAAATTTTCAAAATCTACGCAACTTATAACAAGTTCAAATATGAAGGGTAAATCATATGAATATGTAACTTTTTCACCAATAGAAGCTGATTTATATGTATTATTAGGTACCCAAAATAAAGATGGAAGTAAAAAATATGGTTTTTTTATTAATACTCCTATTAAAATTAGAAAAAAGGCTTCTATACCTTATATTAAGAGTTTAAATCGAACACATTTTAATGCAACATATAATATCCAAGATTTAAGAATTTATGGTTCAAATTTTACTTCTAAGACAATTGTGTATATAGATTGGGGAGAAGGCTGGAAAAGACAATCAAGCAGATATACGCATTTTATTAATAGCGGAGAGATTAAGTTTGATTTAAGGACAACTACTCAAGGAAGTGGGGTTTGGAAAGTTAAAGTAAAAGATAGCTCTTACTATTCAAATTATGTAACTTTTACTGTTGGAAATCAAATTAACCACAAACCAACCCTTTACACAGTCAGCAATCCACCAACACAAATTAAAGTTGGAGAATACGCTACATTTAAACTAAGAGCTTATGATGAAGATGGCGATTTGCATTTAATAGAAGTTGATTGGAATGATGGTAATGGAGGTGGTAGTGAAATTAATAGCAAACAAGTAACAAATAATCAAGTCGTTACATTTTCAAGAAGATTTACAAAACCAGGTACCTATACAATTACGGCTACTGCATATGATAGAGACACATCTATACAAAGCTCTCCAAAAAGTTGGACGATTAAGGTGGTGAGACCTATAAGACTACCCAAAATTACTTCTATATCCCCTTCACCACTTATAGCTAAAGAAACCTATCAAAATATATATTTGTATGGTGAAAACTTCAAAAGTAGCAATAGTGTCGAGTGGAAAAACGGTAATGCTTCGGGGGTAATAAAAAACGGTAGTGGATTTCATTATATTTCAAGTACAAAAGTCAGACTCTATCTAAATATAACGAAATATGGTACGGGTACATGGTATTTTAGGGTAAAAGATGGTATTAATTACTCAAATTGGTATCAAATTGTCGCAGTTTCACAAAACCACAAACCAACCCTTTACACAGTCAGCAATCCACCAACGCAAATTGAAGTTGGAGAATACGCTACATTTAAACTAAGAGCTTATGATGAAGATGGCGATTTGCATTTAATAGAAGTTGATTGGAATGATGGTAATGGAGGTAGTAGTGAAGTTGATAGCAAACAAGTAACAAATAATCAAGTCGTTACATTTTCAAGAAGATTTACAAAACCAGGTACCTATACAATTACGGCTACTGCATATGATAGAGACACATCTATACAAAGCTCTCCAAAAAGTTGGACGATTAAAGTTAATTCTAAGCCACAACCTTTACCGTTAACTTTATCTCTTTATACATTACCTAATCCTGCAAAAATTAATACATCAGTTACATTTTATGCACAATTGAATCGAACATTAAAAAATAACGAACAAGCTTATATCTCAATAAATGGAAGAAGTGGTCAATACAAAATGCAATGTTTTGATAAGCTTTGTTCATATACTACAAAAATCACACACTCAGGAAAACATCGTAAATTTACTGTAACTATTAAGAATAATTCTACAACCCTTGTAACTCAAGACGGATATTATGATATTTCTGAGGGAAAACCAGAGTTTTCCATAAAAGATTTTTGGATAGCAGATACTGCTAAATACTATGCAGAGGATAATCCAAATTTTGATACTCAATTTAAAATTGAAAACACTGGAACTGAAGAGGTAACATTTAATGGTGCAAAAATAGAAGCTTTATTTCAATCTAATCATCAAACATATATCTGTTGGCAAACATTAAATGATATTTTAGTTAAAGCACATCAAATATACAAATCTGGAATAAAAAAATGCAAACTTCCATATAGCGGACAATATACCATAACTTTAAAATTGTTAAGAAATGGACAATGGAAAAAATATGTGCCATCTCAATATTTTTATTTAAAAAGTAAAATAGATACAAATATTAAACCAATTATTACCAAAACAACCACAAGCTCAAATAAATTAAAAGTGGGAGATGAATTTAAAGTTAATGTTTGGGCAAAAGATCCAGATGGTATAATAAAAGAGATAGATGTCAATTGGGGAGATAGAACAACTATTTCATCTAAGCAAGGAAACTCTCAAACTCTACAATTTAATGCCTCACATATTTATAGTAAACCCGGTATTTATACCTGGACAACAACAGCTTATGACAATTGGGTTACTCAAGATACTACAAAAGATAAAAGAAAATCAAAAAGTTTAATGAGAAAAGGTACAGTATATGTTTTTGATGAATCATATTATAAAACACCTATTTTAAATCCTATTAATGCAAGTTCTATTAAAGCTGCTTATGGAACCCAAACTATTACATTAACAGGTAGTAACTTTTCTAAATTTTCTAAAATTTATTGGCAAAACGGTAGTGCAAAGGGTTACATTACTCATATTCGTTATATAAATAGTAATAAAATTATTGTTCATTTTATTACTACTCCAAGTGGATATGGAACTTGGAAATTTAATGTCGTAAATGGCACTCATTGGTCAAATACTCAAAGTTTTTATGTTAAAAAACCTAATAAAGCTCCTACTATCTATAACCAAACAGGCAAATCTACTATTGATATACTTTCAGGAACTAAGCTTATTATTAAAATAATGGCAAAAGATTCAAACCTTAATTCGATTTGCTATAACTACAATAAAGGAAAAGAACATTGTATAAAAGCAAATGGAAATGAAGTAAAATCTTTTACATTTTATCCAAAATACAGAGCTTCAAATAAAGATTATTCAATAGATACAATAACTTTTAGAGCAAAAGATAAAGATGGAGCTACAAGTATACCTATTTATATTAATATAAAAGTTTTTGACAATACTCAATACCATTATGGCTTTATTAATGACAAACAGATACAAAAAGCCGGACAATGTGGTGGAAAATATACTATTTTAAAAAATAATTCAGTCAATACCGCTACCGGTGCAGAAATGTTTTCGCTCAACCTTCTTAAGGTTCAAGGGTTACATACGATAGCAGCAGTTTTAAGTTATAACTCTCTTCTTTTAACAGATAATTCTATATCAAGAGGATGGAATCACAATTATGGTATTTCGGCTTATTTAGAATTTTTAGATAAAGAAAAAAGTGCTATTAGAGTTCACTGGAATGATGGCAACTACAACGATTTTAACTTAACTAAACCAAATACTTATACTTCCAATGATACTATTACTAAATTTAGTAAAATTACAAAAGATAATAATGGAACATATACACTTAAACTACCAAATCAAACTATTTATCACTTTTATG
Source organism: Campylobacteraceae bacterium (assembly GCA_027081355.1). Classification (GTDB taxonomy): domain Bacteria; phylum Campylobacterota; class Campylobacteria; order Campylobacterales; family Sulfurovaceae; genus JAADEQ01. The sequence goes on along the minus strand of JALWKP010000073.1, from coordinate 14,634 downwards.
AAAATGGGTTTATTAAAGATATTCAAAATCACCTTGGACAAGGTATTAATATTATTTTTGATATAAATGGAAGTGTTAGTAGAGTTGTCGATCCTATATCTGGTGTAGCTTTAGAGTACCTTTATAATGACAATGGTAAATTAAGTAAAATTATTGATTCTCAACTACATAGAGAAGTTAACTTTTACTATAATGAAAAAGGATATCTTTCTCATTTAACTCTACCAGAAAATATTGAATACTACTTTACCTATAATGAACTTGGACAAATGACTCAATTTTCTTATGGGGATGGAACAAAACATTTTACAAATACCTATTTAGAAAATGGACTGATAGCAACAGAAGATGATGGCAGAGATGATAATCATATTTTTACATATACTTTTGATAGAACGCAAGAAGGTATTATTAAAACCATTTATACCAATGGAGAAGCTAAAAGTACAACATATATCTACGATGCTAAAGACTTTTTACTTAAAAAAGTTATCAATGCAAAAGGAGAAATAGAGCTTGTTAATGAATATGACCCAAAAACAAAGTTATTAACTAAAACTACAAATGCAAAAAACCAAACCACTACCTTTACTTATGATAAGAAAGGAAGATTAATTCAAAAAATCTATCCAAACAAACTTATCCAAAAATATGAATATGATAAAAACGATAATCTTATTTCTGAGACTAAAATTTTAAGCAATAAAACTACTTTGCAAACAACTTACACTTATGGTAAAAATAATGAACTTTTAAGTAAAACATTGCTAAATGGCAATACTTATCGATATAAATACAATCAAAATAATCAACTTATTGAAAAAACAACCCCTTCGGGTGCAAAAACAACTTATACTTACCAAAAAGGCAGACTCTCAAAAGTTACCTATCCAAACGGCGGTAGTGTTGTCTATCGTTATGATGCGGCGGGACGATTGATAGAAGATACAAAAGAGCCTCTTGGGGCAACAACTACCTATCAATATGACGATGCCGATAGACTTATAGCTATAACCGATCCTATGGGCAATACTATCCATTATGGCTACGATATGCGTGGCAACAAAATCTATACTATAGATGCCAAAGGATATATGACCAAGTATCTTTATGATGCCAACAACAATCTTATCAAAACCATCTATCCAGACAATACCGAAACCACCTACTCATATGATGGAGAAGATAGAATCAAAACCATCACTTATGCAAACGGTGCAACCGAAAAGTTCGAGTATGATGCTTTGGGTAGAGTCATCAAACATATAGATGCAATGGGTAACTTTGTAGAGTTTACATATGACGGTTTGGGCAATGTATTGCAAAAGATAGATAGAGAGGGCAATCTTATCGCTGCATATAAATATGATACGATGCAAAATGTAATAGAAGCGGTTGATTACTTTAACAACAAAACCACCAATACCTACAATCAATTGGGACTTTTGGAAAAAACGACCGACCCGCTTGGTAGAGTAAGCCGATTTAAATATGACAAGCTTGGCAGACTCACCCAGGCCATCGATGCACTAAACGGTATCTCAAAACAAAGTTTTGATGCAGATGGCAACCAAAAAAGTTTTACCGATCCAAACAATAATACTACAGAGCTAAAACACGACAAAGCAGGAAACCTAACAGAGATAAAAACAGCCTCCGGTAGCACTACCAAGTATGTGTATGATGCCAACGGATTGCTCATAAAAGAGATAAACGGCAGAGGACAAGTGCGAACCTACAGCTACAACAAAAACGGGCAAGTTGCAACCATCAAAGATGATGCCGGCACCATTACATATACTTACGATGCCAACGGCAACCCTACAACCATTAGCGAAAACGGTATTACGATTAAAATGGCTTATGACGAGATGAATAGACTCATCAGTTACGATGACGGCAGAGGCAACAAACTTACCTATAGTTACGATAGTGTAGGCAATTTAAAATCCATCACCTATCCCGATGGCAAAACGGTAACTTACGATTACAATAAAGCAAATCAGCTTATTAAAGTAACTGATTGGAACAATCGCACCACTACCTATAGTTACGATGCACTTGGCAGACTTGTGAAAAGAGTCTATCCAAACGGTGCCATGCTCACAAGAGTTTACGATAAAGGTGGAAGACTCATCCATCAAAAAGAGTTTTTAAAAAACAATCGCATATCGGAGTATATTTACGAGTATGATAAAGTAGGCAACATCGTTAAAGAGCAAGTCTATCCTCAACTCTCGCCAAAAGTATTAGCCTCTATGCAGATGACTTATATTAAAGGCAACTTACTTAAGGAGGCTAACAAAACCAAAGCAACATTCGATGCAGATGATAATATGATTAGCTGGGGAAATTTGAAACTCTCTTACGATAGCAGAAACAGGCTCATTCAAGCAAATGGCGTAAGCTATGCATATGATGCACAAAACCATAGAATAAGCAAAACAAGCAATGACAAAACGACACGATATACTATAAACCCAAATGCCTCACTTTCTCAAGTATTGGTAAAAACCGATCCCAATGGTGGCAAAACATACTATGTTTACGGTTTGGGGTTACTCTCTCAAACCAAAGGCAAAGAGACGCTCTACTATCACTACGACTTAAGAGGTAGCACCATCGCTCTAAGCAGTGACGATAAAGATTTTCCGGCTATTACCGATAGATTTACCTATTTGCCATACGGTAAGCTTATAAGCCACACAGGTTCGCACGATACACCGTTTTTGTTTGTAGGCAAATATGGTGTAATGCAAGAAGAAAACAATCTTTACTATATGAGAGCAAGATACTACCACGAAACACTAAGACGCTTTGTCAATCGCGATACTCTGCTTGGTGAGATTGGAGATTTTGGCTCTTTGAATCGGTTTGGGTATGTGAGGGGAATGGTTGTAAGTAATATTGATCCAAGTGGTTACTATAGAACATCAATGATTTCTGAAGCACTAGTAAGTGATGAAGATGTTCAGTTAATAATCAGATATGCTTGTGTTAATCCTGAGACTAGATCTGATAGCAAATGTTTACGAGCAAAAGTTTCTTATGTTGTTATGGAAGCTTGTTTTGGGACAGCTGAGATGCTTTTTAGTGATGGAAGTGGTGTAGGTGCTAAAGGTGGTGGTACGGTAATTAAAAACATTGTTAAAAATGATGCAAAAACTATGTTTAAAAGTGGCGAAGAGTATGTTTTGAATTTTTCTAATAATGTAAAATCAACATTAGGAACTGTAAAAGGAAAAACAGATGATATTTTAAATGGAAAGATTATTTTGAATGATGAAGTTACATTTAAAATGATAAATGGTTGCAAAACAAGAGCAGATGCATTTTGTTGGAATACTAAAACAAACCAATTTGGAATTTCTGAATATAAATTTGGTAAATCTGCAAGACTTACAAAAAATCAGAAACAAGCTTTAAATGAAATCCCAATGAATGGAGCAGAAGGAAGAGGTAAAAATTTTATGAAAGCTATTAATAGAATCAATGAATTTAATGATAAATATAATTTAAATATTCCTAATTATTCATCTCAACCTATGCAATGGGATGGAAAAAATTACTATAATGGAACAACTTATCCATAGAAAGGAAATTAAAATGCTAAAAAAACTATTAACAATAATACTATTTACCACTTTTTTCCTCCACGCTACTCCCTCAGAGTCCGGAGGAAAAATAGATACAAGCTCATTGAATACGATTACTTATGAGTATGACAACCTCAATCGTGTCGTAAAAGCAACTTATGAGAGTGGAGAGACCATCTCCTATAGCTATGATGCCGGAGGGAATTTGGTAAAGGTGATATATGATAATGCCGATAAAACAGATAAACCAAATTTAGCTTTTGATAAAGAAACGCTATGGGAAGATGTCTTGGTTATCAATCCCAAAAAACCCAAAAACGGTAAACCTTACAAAAACGAACAGGTTTTTCTCAATGAAGGGATTGCATTTGCTTCCATATTTATGAACAAAAGCCAAGTCCGAATTGATGCGACCAATAGAAGTTTGGTATTGGCACAAGCCTATCTTGATGAAAAACCGATAACCAAAATGGAAATACCTACTAATTCATACTTTAAAGCGGGATTTAGGGCTTGGGTTTCGGATGATATCGGATATCTTATAAAAAATAGCGGGAAACATACACTTAAAATCATACTCGATCCCAACAAAAAAATAGACGAATCGGATGAAACCGATAACATCATAGAAAGAACCTTTTATGTTATGAGTAGAGACGGAGATAGCGATGGCGACGGCATCAAAGATATAGATGAAGGAATTGTTGATACCGATGGTGACGAAAAAGTGAATTTCTTGGATACCGACAGCGACAACGACGGTATAAGCGATGCGAACGAACTAAAATACGGCTTAAACCCACTAGACCCAAGCGATGCAACCCAAGATGCCGATGGAGATGGAGTAAGTAATATTGATGAAATAAACAGCGGTTCTAACCCGACAGATGCAAATTCTATTCCTAAAAATCGCTTAATAGCTATCTACTTTGGAAAAGATAAAAAAATTACACCAAGTCAAGAGACAAATATAACTTTGATTGCAGAAAAAGAGCTTGCAAATTACCCTAAAAATGTAAAAATTGCAATCGATTATGAAAATTCTACTATTGATGCAAACGACATAAACATAAGCAAAGGGTATAACTTTAAATTTGAAAATAACAGCACAGTTTCACATATTCTTAAATTTAAAAATAGTGCAGTATGCAGTGATGATTTAAGCTCTAAAGTTACATTTAAAATAGATGCTTTAGATAGCGGATTGATAAATAGCGGTGATAAACAGACAATCTATTTGGTTTGCCACAAAGAGTTAAGAGCAAAAGTAAGATTTATGCAAGATGGCAAATATATTACTCCTGTAATTCATGATACAACTAAACCAATAGTTTTAAAAATAGAGAGTAATCAGTTAGATGGCGTAACTTATGATATTAAAGATAGCAATAGCATACTATTATCTTATGTAAATAAATTAGATAAAAATAGTATTGAGTTTAATTTAAACGGTATAGAAGATGGTGCTTATGATTTAGTGATTAATATAACAAAAGGTGATGAAAAACTTACTATAAAAAGAGTTATAGTAGTAAAATCAGAAAATAAAGATACAGAACAAGATAGTGATAATGATGGCATAGTAGATAGTTACGATAAAGTCTCAGAAGATAATAAAATTCAAACACAGCTTAAAGGTAACAGCTATTTAATAGAAGTTAGAGATGGTGAAAAAATAGCGTTGGGTAACTTAGCTTTAAAACTTGGTGAACAAAAAGCATCTATTGATGTAAACAAAATTAAAAAACCTAAAAACTATAAAGTAAAAGAGGTATTTGACTTTAGAGTAAGCAATTTAGAAAAGGGTGAAAGCACTTATGTTGTATTGCCTCTAAAAGAGCCAATTTCTAAAAATCAAAAATTTGTAAAATATTATGAAAGCGGTGATATTAAAGATTTTGCAATAGATGCTAAAAATAAAATCTTTACAGCCAAAAGCTTATCACAAGGTCTCTGCCCTATACCTGGAAGCAATAGCTATAAAGAAGGGTTAAATATTGGAGATAACTGTATAGAACTTCTTATAGAAGATGGCGGAGCTAACGACCAAGATAATGAAGTAAACGGCGAAGTTTTAGACCCTAATGCTATTGTTGAAAAAGAGCAGAAACAAGGAGACGATGGTAGTGATGCTATCAGTAGCAACAATAGTCATACTCCGACACCACCTGAAACAGATTGCTGCGGAGTAACTGATTATAGTTTTATTTTATTAATTGTGCTTTTAATGCTCTTTAGAAGAGAAAATGCCAAAAAGGTTTAACACTCTTTATGCAACATTGGCAGTAGTAATTTTAGCTACTGCCTTGTTGCAGGTTGTAAATGGTTACTTTCAATGTGGGTCAGTCGCCACCTTAAAATTCCCCCTAAAAAACCTAACAATTTAGGTGTAATTTCTTTAATTGAAATTGCCTCTATCTCTTACTAAAAGTAATGATAGACCCTAAAGAAGAGAGCAAGTTTATTTTTATATAAGATGATATATAATATAATATAATATATAAAAATAAAGGAGTAATTATGTATTCCTTGTCGCAATTAGAAAAAAAACAGATTGGTTTGAGGATACCTCAGTATCTTATAGAAGAGATTGATGAATTTACAAAAGAGTATAATGTTAATCGCACAGATATTGTTATAGAAGCTCTAAGGTCATATTTAAGCGAGCAAAAATCTAGAATCTTTTATGAAAAGTTCGACAATTCCGTAAAAGAGGCAAAAAAGATGATGGCGGGGGAATTGGAAGAAACTACGCTTGGGGACTTAATAAATGAGCTTAACAATAGTTCCGACTCCTGAATTTAAAAAATCTGTTAAAAGGCTTTTTAAGCGGTATAAACATATTGCTAAAGATTTAGCCGATTTAGAAAAAGAGTTAAGAGAAAACATCTATGCCGGGGTTGAACTGGGCAGAGGCTGTTTTAAAATCCGCCTTAAAAACTCTTCTGTGCCAACAGGCAAAAGCGGCGGGTTTAGAGTAATTTATTATTTAAGAACTCAAAATAAAATTTATCTTTTAGAGATTTATTCAAAAAGCGATTTAGAAAGTATTGACGAGAAAAGATTGGTTGAAATTTTAGCAGCCAACGGGTTGGAATAGATTTTAGCGTTTTTGGCTTTGCAGTAATAGTTAAAGTGCTTTAATTGTGTCTTAATGGGGCGTTGAAAATTTACTTTATACGGGATTTGCCGGTATAGAAAAGTATAATATAAGCGGAATTAAAAGATTGGGCTGCGTTAATAACATATACCGAAATAAAAAAAGAAATACAGAAGATAAATTTATAGTAATTAGTGCAGGAATATGGAATTTAGAATTTGAAAAAGCAGGATAAAATAAAAATAGAAGTTGGGATACTGATTTAAATTATAGTGTTAGAGTTATTTTGCAACAAGACCAATGGGGTATATTTTAGAACCCAGCCGGAGACTTTTTGAGTAGGAGATAATATGGAAGATTCAAAAAAGCTGTTTTCGCAGATTTTAAAAGAGCTTGATGAGAAAGAGTTAAGAGGGTTTATAAATAAGCATTGTAAAAATGACAAAACGATGCGGAATAAATTTTTAACCCATTTTGCGAATAAAATAAAGGTAAAACCGCAAGAGAAGTATCGGGTGATTATTGATAATGCAATTGTTGCCTGCACAAATTCCAGAGGCTATTTTTTAATAAATGATAAAAAGGTAAACAGTGCTTTAAGACCGCTATTTAAGCTTATTAAAGATGAAAAAGTCAGTCTGCACCAAAGACCTTATGATGCTTTTGTGCTGGCAAAGCTTATTTTAGAAAAATTTGGCGAGATGTATGAAGATTTTTATGAAGTTGGGAAGTATGAAAAAATTGGCGACCTATTTTACGAGGCGCTGGTTTTGATAGATGATATTTGCGAAGCAGAGACAACTCCGTATGAGTTTAAAGAAGAGATTTTTAAAGATATTATAGAACTTGCACAGAATCCAAATTTTCATAAAGATTTGTATTGTGAAGTGGCAGTGGATTTATCTCTTTTAAAAATTGCAGCGGAACTTTGCGAGGGAGAGCAGTGCCGCGAGCTTATTAAAATTTTGGATAAACTGATTGAGACAAAAGATGAATATGTTAAAGATGACTATTTGAAATTAAAAATAGAGCTTTTGGTTCAAGAGGATGACAAAGAGGGGTTCTCTAAAGCTATTCAAGAGAATATGGATAGAGAAGATATTAGAAATATGGTAATTAAGTCTGCGCTGGAAAATGGGGAATTGGAAAAAGCTATCGGGCTGATTAAAGAGGGGATTGAACTCTTTAAAGAAGATAAGCCGGGAATTTCTGCCAGATATGAAAAATTGCTTTTAGATTTATACAAAACAAGCGGTATGAAAAAGGAGTATTTGGAGCTTTTAAATAAATTATACAGAGAAGATTATTCCGAAGAGTTTTACGATTTGTTAAAAAAGAGTTACAGTTCAAAAGCGTGGAAAAAAGAGCTTGCCAAAATTATTAATGAGTTAAAAAGCAAATATTCCAAAGATAGCTTCTATTTAAATAGAAAACTGGCTTATATCTATAAAAAAGAGCGTATGGAAGATGAGCTTTTTGAAGTTATTAAAGAGAATCCGTATTTTGAATTTTTAGAAACTTACGGTGAGTATTGCAAAAAGAGTTACTCTAAAGAGATACTCAATTTTTATGGATTATTTGTTAATAGACAATTGAGCCGTATCGATACAAGAAAAGAGTATGCCAATTTGGCAAAAATACTTTTAAAAATTTCAAAAATTTATGACGGAGGCGAAGAGTTTGCGGGGAGTATTTACAGAAATATAAAACAGATTTATGCCAGAAAACCGGCTTTGCTTGAAGAGATGTCTATACTGAGCCATTTAGATAAAGAGCAGCCGAAAAAAGTTGAAGTTAAAAAAGAGATTGAGAAAAAAAGCCTGTTTTGATTCTAATATTGGGTTGTGAAGCTCCAGCTCTTCGTAACCCGATACTAGAATCAAAACAATTTTGTGTTATTTGCCAATATTAGACTTGTTGCGATAATTTATTGTTTATCAATTGGTCGGTAAACCGACCCAACATTTTCCAATATGATTAAAATTTGCTTTTAGAGACCACTGCACAGTAGTTAGTTCCAAAGTATGGTGTTAGAAAGTGTCAGAAATTAAATAAAATTACTCGAAAGCCTAGCCAAAGCTAAGCCCAGAGGAATTTTTTGATTTATGATATTTTATAGTGCCGTAATTTGGGCTTACTATTGTGCAATGGTCTCTTTTATCTAGTTTAATCTTTTCGTCATATTTATAAAATCTCGTGCAGTTTATTGGCTTTTAGAATCCATTTGGTCATCTCTTCCCAATCTTCGTTTTTTGTTAATTCGTTGAAGGTTTGCATCTCTTTTATAAAGCACTCTACCGAGTCTATTAAGTTTTCTTTGTTTTGTTTGAAAATATCTACCCACATATTTGGGGAGCTTTTGGCGGTTCGGCTCATACTTCTAAAGCCTCCGCCTGCCATTGCCAAAATGTCTTTAGGGTTTTGCTGTGACATTACGGCATTTGCAAGGGCAAAGCTTACGGCGTGGGGCATATGCGAAATGTATGCGGCGTGGATGTCGTGATTTTTGGCATCCATATAGAATATTTTCATTCCCAAATCCTGAAATATTCCTTTAGCTTTATCTAAGTGTTCTTTTGAATTTTCTTCAGTGTTGCACAAAACAACCACTTTTCCGCGGTAAAGCTTTTTATCTGCAGCTTTTGGACCAAAATTTTCGGTTCCTGTCATCGGGTGGGCAGCGACAAAATTTTTGCGGATTTGCGGCGGGATTGATTTGATAATTTTCTCTTTTGTGCTGCCAAAATCTATTATTGTAGTGTCTGGAGAAATATTTTTTAACTCTTGAACTACTTTAATGATTCCACCAACCGGTATTGCTAAAATTATTAAATCTAAATTTAACATATCGGATATTTCATCTGTGATTTTATCTGCAATACCAAGTTCCAGCGCTTCTATACAGTGCTGAGGATTGTGGTCGAAACCTATGATTTCTATTTTTTCATCTCTGCTTTTAAACTCTTTTTTAATAGCAAGCGCAAACGACCCGCCCATTAAGCCAAGCCCGATAATCCCAATTTTCATAGCAATCCTTTGTTTAAACCCAAAATTTGGGTTGAAGTGTGAGTATAGGGGGTGGGTGTGAGGAATGATAACAGATGCTCCATTGTGCAACACAGCCGCACCTATATACGGAAAACGGAAAGCAGAAAACGGAAAACCGAATTATCAATTTTCCATTATCAATTATCAATTACCTAAATCCTAACCCCTAAATCCTCAATCCTCTTTTTCCGGTTCCCAATCTACCCAGTTTGGTTCTTCATCAAAGCTTGGGAAGCCGTCTAATATTTGCAAAGGCTTAAAGTTCTCTTTATATTTAAACGCTTTGCAGCCATTTACCCAGTAGCCTAAATATATCCATTTCTTGCCTAAAACTTTAGCTATTTCTATCTGCTTAATCAATGAATAAGTGCCTAAAGACAATCTTGCGTAATCCGGGTCGTAAAAAAAGTAAATAGAGCTTATTCCGTCGTCTGTTATATCGATTAAATCGACTCCTACAAGTTTATTGTCTGCAAAATAGAGCACCTCTTTGCCAAAATCGTAAGGTCCTTCGGCAAAGTTTTCTAAATACTCTTTTGGCGTAATGTTCCCCCCGCGCCAGTCATCTTTTTCGCGTTTCCAGGCGTGATATTTGTTATAAAGTTTTATATGCGCCGAAGTTACGCTTGGTCTTTGCACAATAATCTGCGTATTTTTATTACGCTTTATTGCTTTTCTCTGCGATTTAGAGGGTTTGAATCTATTTACATTTATTCTAATGCTTTTGCATTCGCTGCAGCCGTTGCAAATAGGATAAAAATAGTATTTACCAAAACGGCGCCATCCTCTTTTTACTACGGTATCATTAAATTCTCTGTTAGATACCTGCACATAGCGGTAGTGCATCCGAACGCTTTTGCCCTCTAAGTAGGCGCAGTCGTAATCTAGCGTGCAAAAATCTGTCGATGGCGGATTTAATTTGTTATTTTGACTCTTCATACCGCGATTGTAGCAAAAAATTGATACAATACTGTTTAAAAACAGTGGTATATAATGGGAACATATTTTTATCAGTCGGCAAATGGGTATTGTTACAACAGCGATTCTGTTTTTCTTTATGCCTTTGCAAAAGAGTTTTCTATTAGAGGCAATATATTAGATATTGGCTGCGGAGTCGGCATTATAGGCGCGCTTTTGGCGAGAGATTTTAATGTTAAGCTGTATGCGCTCGAGAAACAAAAGAGTATGTTTGAATATGCTAAAAAAAATTATAAAATTAACGGTTTGCAAGCCGATATAGAAAATTGCTCTTTACAAAATTATAAAAATAAAGCGCTGTTTGATTTTATAATTTCAAATCCGCCGTTTTATAAAGTAGATAAGAACCAAAGCCCCAATATATCGAAGAATATAGCACGATACGAACACCATTTGCCTTTAAGTGTTTTAATAGAAAAAAGTGCTAAAATGTTAAAGCAAAGAGGCTATTTAATTTTCTGTTACGATGCTTGGCAGAGCGATGATGTTTTAGCAGAGTTAAAAAAAGCAAAATTACAGCCCGAATTTGTAAAATTTGTCCATCCAAAAGCAAATAAAGAGGCAAAAATTGTTATGATTGCAGCGCGGAAAGCATCTAAAGCAAAATGTAAAATTTTACCTCCGCTAATAGTTTTTGATAATAAAGGCAATTATACAAAAGAAGCAAAAAATGCATTTAAAGCAGCAAATACATACTCTATAAAGGCAGAATTTGATTAAAGAAGAAGGTTTTAATTACAGTTTTAACCCAAGTGCTTGCGCTAGCTGCGGCGGTGCTTGCTGCATAGGCGAGAGCGGATATATTTGGGTTAATTATCCCGAAATAGAAGCAATTGCCGACTTTTTAAATTTAACTATTGAAGAGTTTGCAAAAAATTATTTAATTCGGGCAAAAAACCGCTACTCTTTAAAAGAGTTTAAGCATAATGAGTTAGGATATTGCTGTATATTTTTCGATACAGATAAAAAAATGTGCAAAATTTACGAAGCACGCCCAAAACAGTGCAGAACTTTTCCGTTTTGGGAGCAATTTAAAACAGATACAAAAGAGTTAATAAAAGAGTGTCCGGGAGTAATAATAAATGAGAATTAATAAAATTTTTTTAGCAATGGTTTTAGGCTGCAGTTTGGCTTTTGCGCAAAATAGCGTAAACGAAGACGAACTTTTAATGAAAGCTATATATTATAGTAAAAACGACCCTAAAATGGCGGCAGAGAATTGGAAAAAACTGTTCGAGCTTACAAATAACGAAGAGTATTTAATGGAATATTTTTACGCCTCTTTGGCTTACAAAGATGTTAAAGATGTTATTAAAGAGTTAAAAGATGTTCTAAGCAAGAAAAAGAATAAAGAGCTTTACGAACTTTTAGGCAGTCTTTATACAAAAGAGGGTAATACAGACGGTGTTATCGAAGTAATGGAAAATATTTCGACAAATGACAAAGATGCAAAATATGAGCTTGCTTATCTTTATGCAACAAAAGGCGAAAATGATAAAGCTTTAAAAATTTATAAGACTCTTTACGAAAAAGAGCACAATTGGAGAAGCTTAAAAGGAATACTTTCTGTTTTAATTAAAGAAGGCAAAGTTCCAGAAGCCAAAGAGATGCTTTGGAGCGCTTTGCATAAATACAAAATGCCAAAAGATGCATATCTTGTAATGGCTGGTATTTTGGATTTAAAACAAGATAATGATAAAGCTATATATATATTTAAAAAGCTTTATGAAATGACTAAAAACAGAGATTACATAAAACAGTTAATAGGGCTTTACCTGTATAAAAAAGATTATAAAAGCGTTGTTTCTCTTTTGGAAAAGAGCGGTTATGATAACAATTTGCTTTATGAATTGTATTTAAACGAAGGCAGGCTTGCAGATGCTTATAAGCTTTTATACAAATTATATAATACAACCAAAAAACCAAAATGGTTAGCAGAAAAAGCTATATTGACTTTTGAAATAGGACAAAAATATAAAGCAGTAGATGATGGACTTTTAAAAGAGATGAGCCGCTTGTTTGAAGAAGCATTTGCTAAAGGCGCCAAAAGTGCGATGTATTATAACTACTACGGTTATACGCTTATAGATTATAATAAAGATGTCAAAAAAGGCATTGAGTATGTTAAAAAAGCCCTAAAGCTTGATTCAAAAAATGTTTATTATTTAGATTCGCTTGCCTGGGGATATTACAAATTAGGAATATGCACAAAAGCTCAAAAAATAATGGAAGATATTAATAAATTGGGCAAAGTTACCCAAAAAGAGATTTTAGAGCATCGAGATAAAATACAAAGGTGTCAGGAGAAATAAACGTGGCTGATATTTTAAATGAAATAATAAAAAAAACAAAAGCAGATTTAGAAAAACGTAAAGTTGAATTTCCCGAAGAGTGGCTGGGGCGTTCACTCTCTTTTAACCCGTTTATTCCGCGTGATGTAATCAGTGCGCTAAAAGCAACCGAAGATAATCCGCACAGAATAATTGCCGAAATTAAAAAAGCAAGCCCCTCTAAAGGGATTATACGCGAAGATTTTGACCCTATGGAAATAGGGCAGGCTTACGAAAAGGGCGGGGCGGATGCATTGTCTATTTTGACTGAACCGCACTGGTTTAAGGGTGATAAAGAGTATTTGGGAATGGTGCGCCGTTATGTATCTATTCCGATTTTACGGAAAGATTTTATAATAGATAAGTATCAAATTTTAGAAGCGCTGGTTTACGGGGCTGATTTTATTTTGCTGATTGCAAAAGCGCTTAGCCGCAAAGAGTTAAGAAGCTTAATAGAGTATGCCCACCATTTGGGATTGGAAGTTTTGGTTGAAATTCACGACAAAGCCGATTTGGTAAAAGCGATTTTTGCAGGCGCAAATATTATAGGCATTAACCACAGAAACTTAGAAACTTTTAAAATGGATATGGAACTAAGCTTTAAACTTATACCGCTGATTCCAAACTCTAAAATAATAGTAGCCGAAAGCGGCATTAACAGCCACGAAGTTGTCAAAGAGTTAAGCAAAGCCGGCGCAGACGCTTTCTTGGTAGGCGAACACTTTATGCGCCAAGACGACATTACGGGAGCTTTAAGAGAGTTGAAATACGGGAGTAAATAATCAAAAGGGAAAATTTGGGATTTACCGTTGACGCAAAAAAGTTGCTTTTGTTTTTTATAACTCTCTTTTATATTTTATATATAAGTTATAAGCCTTATAATGGCTTAGAGAATGTGCATAGCGGTATAAAATATATTTTTGCATTATATTTTTTTGTAATAAACCAAAGTCTGGGTATAATCCACGAAGGCGGGCATGGTATTTGTTATTTATTTTCTTGCCCTGAGTTTATAACTACACTAAACGGAACCGTTTTTCAGTGGGGATTGCCATTCTTGGCAGCTATTTATTATAAAAAACGGGGAAATTTATTAGCTTACTATCTTTTATTTTTTATTTTAGCCATATCTATGGATTATACTGCATGGTATATATCTACATCTAATGAGGGTTTATATGTTCCTGCTGATAAATCGTTTTTAGGAATAGAGGGTTATCATGATTTTAATTATATGTTATCTACTTTAGGAATTTTATCTTATTATAAAGTGTTATCGATTTTAGTAAAAGCAGCTTCGGTCATATTGATGTTTTACTCTTATTTGCGTTTAGTGATTTTAACTTTTGACGAAAAGGAAAGCATATGAAGAAAAACAGCTTTATCTCGTGGAATGTAAACGGCATTAGGGCGGTTGCTAGAAAAGAGGCTTTGAAGTGGGCAGATGAGGTAAAGCCCGATATTTTAGCGTTGCAAGAGGTTAAAGCTGCTGAAGATGAAATCCCGAATAATTTGTTTAATGAGAAATATCCCTTTTTATATGTTAGTTCTTCGATAAAAAAGGGGCAGTCGGGAGTTGCGG
>JALWKP010000072.1 GCA_027081355.1 Campylobacteraceae bacterium | reverse complement strand
CTAAAATCTATAAATTTCTTAACACCCAGCCCCTCTTTTTGCTTTCTTAAATACTCCGCCTCCCAGACATTTAAAACAATTCTGTTAAGCAGCGGCTGGTTTATAACTTCGGCTCCCTGCTCTTCTAAAAAGCGGTGCAGATTGTAATTGCCGTCACTCTCAGTCATCGCCGCCCAAAATTCCCCCATAACCATAACTTTTGGCTTTACCTGCAAGCGGTTGAGTTTAACTTGGCTTAAAATTTTACGGCATTTTAAAAGCGCCAAAATGAGGCTTTTTCTGTTTTCCAGAGCCCTTATAATAATCTCTTCGCAACTATCGAGCGCTCTGTCCGCCGAGCCTTTTTCTATCTCGTAAGGGCGCATTCTAAAGCCAAGGGTTGTAAGTATATCTGCAATCATTGCAGTTTTTATAAGAATTAAAAAATATTTAGGGCTAAACTCTACTACACTCTCCTCTGCCTCTTGAAAAATGCTTTTATTATGCTCGAAACTGACAACCCTAAAACCCTCAAACCCTGCATCTCTTAGGGCTTTTTTATATTCTGTAATATACATTCCAAACCGGCACGGACCGCATCCGTTTGCTGTAACATACACATATTTTCTAACTATTTCGCTTGTTGGAATTTTCTTTTCATCCCGCAAAAACTGCAAATATTTAATCAAATTGCCCACGGTAAAATAGGTAGGGTTGCACTGTCCCCTGTTTCCGTAAATTTTACCAAGTTCAAAAGAGCGGTTGTCGGCATTTGGCAGCGGTGTATAATGCTCTCCCAGCGATTTAGCCGCCGCTTGCAAAAGGCGCTCTCTTCTTGGAGTCAGCCCTCCAAAAAGCAAAACAGTCTCCTCTTTTGGCGCATAATCAATTTTTGGCGGAATATCATTCCACTGCGCAGGCTCGGCATTTAAAAATTCTAAATCGTAATTAGAATAACTGCTAGGCTTAATTTGACACGACATATTCTCATCCTTTCATAGAAGCTCAGAGCCAAGAGCTTAGAGCTAAGAGCCAATTGTGCGGCTTCGCCGCTAAAAAGCAAAGCTACCTTGTTAGCTCCAAGCCCTTTGCTCTTAGCTCTAAGCTTTTTTCCCTTAATGCATACGCAAAAGTTTTAATCCTAATATTTATCGACCCCATCGGTTTATTTGCATCTAAATCGTGCAGCATCAGGTGCGGGGTTCGGCTGGTGCTTAGGATTTTGTCTATAATTGCGTAAGTTGGGGCGTCGTGGCCGCATTTGAAACTGCTGATATCCACAACGGCAATATTTTTTGCCCTTGCGGCAAATTTTGCCGCCCAAACCTTTTGGGCTGAATTGGTAGAGAAATTCTCCTGCCACACATCGCGAATATCAAAAACCGACTCTATTAACCCTTTTTCTAAATCGGCTTTGAAATATTTCTCTAAAAAGCTCTCATCTTTTGGGATAGAGTTTATTGTTAAAATTTTAAAGCCAAGCGCTTGAAATTCACCCAAAATATCGTGGTTTATTCCGCTGTCTAAATGGTATGGGCGTCCTAAAAGCAATATTGCTACTTCGCCGTTTTGCTCTGCGTTTTCTAAAATTTTGCGCCCTTTTTCCTGAATTTTTGCAAGATACGCCTCTTGCGCCTTAAGCCCCTGAGTAAGCGCAAAACGGCACTCATCTTCGGTAATTTTTAGCCTTTCGCCCCAGGTTTTAAAAAGCTGTTTAGCCAAAAGTTCACGGTCTGTAAATGTTACCGTATCATCAATATATTCTACCCCAAATTCACTAAAATAATTGCGCTCTTTTACAAAAGCGCTGTAAACCACCCGCGGCGTTCCGCTTACAATCGGGCAGGCGGTATAACCCATTGTGTAATCAACAAAGCTATCTATTTCATTAATTGCAGGATTCCAGATAAAACGGGGTTTTTTATTGGCAAAAAGCAGTGAATAAACATGCGCTTGCACAACTTTTGCTGGAAAGCAAGGATCAACCGAGCCAAATTTAGACCCCTTTAAAAACATTTTCTGGTTTGTCTTTTTAGAAAAGTAAATATTTTTCCCATCTACCCCCAGCGCTTTTAAAAAGTTTACAAAAAACGGTGCTTTTGAGTAAATATTTAGCACTCTTGGAATTGCAATTTTAACATTTTTCCTAAACTCTTGCGCCTCTTTAGAGCTTCGTTTAAAGCGCCCTTTTAAAGCAAAATGCAAAGTGGGACCCCAGCCACCAAACAGCACAAAATTTCGCTCTTTTTCTGTTTTATCTCCATCTTTTGGCAGCGGGTTTGGCGTAAATTCAAAATTAAAAAGCTCTTTCTCTTCAAATTTTGCCAAATTTGGCACCTCTTTATTTAACTTTGCCTTTTTTGCTTTAAGCATTTGCAGCTGTTCAAGCGACTCTACAGTTCCCTTTTCGCATTTAAAGCCGCTAATGTAGCGCGAAGGTTTGCGTGAAGGAATTTTGGTATCTATAAATGTTCTGTTGCACTCCATCGGGCAGAAGCGGCATTTTGTGCTAGAGTCGGTTTTTGTGCTGTATTGCAGTTTCAGCGCTTCTTTCAGCCCTGCAAATTTGCTAAAACCTTGAGATTTTACCGCATCTCTGGCTTCCAGTGCCGCCCCGATAGCCCCGGCTTCCGCGCAGTGCGGATGCAGGCTCACTTTTGCATCTGGGATTTGCTCTTTTATGTAATCAACCTGCGCTTTTAGAGCTGCCAGGTTGTGCTGCGTGCCCCCTTGCAAAACAAAATGCTTCCCTAAATTGGCAATAGATGGCGCTTGCACAATATATTGCCAAATATTTTTGGGCAGCACCTTTGCGATGCCTGCAAAAAGCTCCGCCTGTGTATAACCCTCTTTTTGAAAATTAACCCTGTCGGTATCTAAAAAAACTGCGCATCCGTAATTGAAATTGGGCGCTCTTTTGGCGCTAAATGCCAGTTTGGCAAAATCTTTAAGCTTAACTCCAAACTGCTTTGCCATCGATTGCAAAAGCGCCCCGTTGCCCGCACTGCACTGGTTTGAGAGACGGAAATTTTTTAGCATTCCGTTTTGCAAAAAAAGCACTTTAATATCCTGCCCGCCCACATCGCAAATTACATCCACACTATCGCCGAAAATCTCTTTTGTGCTTTTTAAATGCGCAATTGTCTCAATTATATTCGCATCCGCCCCAAGTGCGCTCTCAAGCACATCTGCTGCGTATCCCGTTACGCCAAATCCGCAAATTTGGGCAGGATTCTCACTCAAATACCCCTCTATTTGCTTAAAAATCTTTAAAATATCCTCTATCGGGTTGCCCAAAGAGAGCTGATACGCCTTAAAAAGCACCTCTCCGCTGCCGTCGATTAAAACCGCTTTAGAACTGGTAGAGCCGCCATCAACCCCAAGGTAGCATTTTACAATTTCGTCATTCTGAGCGATAGCGAAGAATCTTTTATCTAAAGAGTTTGGAGGCGGGACTTTAGTCCCGCAAATTCCAGAATTTTCTGCGGGACTAGATTTTAGTCTTTTTGGCACAAACAGTTCAAGCCGATACTCTTTTAAAAATGCATCCAGCTCTTCTTGCGATTTAACCAGCGCACTGTTTTCGCGCTCTAGCTCTTTTTGCTGCGTATTGCAAAACTCTTCGAGTTTACCGATACCTTTAAATTTTGCTCCATTCTCTTGAGCGCCGAAATATATAGCTCCCAAAGCAGCGTAAAATTCGGCATTTTTGGGGGTAAAGATAAGCTCGTTTAGTTTTGATTTATCATATTTTACACCCCGCTCATCCCAAATTTCGCTGATTCTAAAACGCCAGGCATCTTGCAAAAACGGCAGGTATTTATTTGGTCCGCCAAGCAGCAAAACCTTTGGCTTTAGGGTGTTTCCTTTGCTTAAAACGGTTAAATTTTGCAGCACAATTGCATCGGCAAGAGAGTTTATAATCTCATTTTTTGGAATCGAAGCTTTTAGCAGATTTACAATGTCGGTTTCTGCAAAAACCCCGCATTTTGCAGAAATGGGGTGCAGTTTTTTGGCGCTAAATTTAATATCTGCAAGCTCTGCCGGCTCTAAACCGACCTTGATAGTGCAACGCTCAATAGTAGCACCCGTTCCTGATGCGCACTTATCGTTCATTGCGCTCTCTACCCGCTTTTTACCATCAATTGATGGCTTAAAATGGATAATTTTGGCATCCTGCCCGCCAAGCTCCACAACCGAATTTACTTCTTTGTGCAGTTTTTGCACGCAAAGCGTAACAGCATTAACCTCTTGAATAAATTTTGCATTTAAAAGCGGAGCCAGCCTGCTTGCCCCCGAACCCGTAATAAAGGCGTTTTTAACGCTTTTAAGGCTGCTGCCGAAATCTTTTAACATATTTAGCAGTGTCTCCGCCTGCTTTGTGTTGTGGGGGCGGTAATCCTGCTTTAAAATGTTAAAATTTTCATCGGTTAAAACGGTTTTAACAGTAGTTGAGCCGACATCAATGCCTAAATAACTCATACCCTCTGCTCTTTTGGCGTGGTTTTATATGCCCAAATTGTCCATCCTATGCCTAAAATTATAAATGGAATAGAGAGCGCCTGCCCCACTGTAAGAGGGATTGCAAGGTGATAAGCCGCCTGTTCGGTTTTAAAATACTCCAAAACAAACCTGACGCTAAAAAGCAAAATCAAAAACACCCCCGGCAACAATTTAGTGCTAAATTTCGGGCTAATTTTTTTGTAAATCCAAATTAAAACCGCAAAAATTATTAAGTAGCTGAACGCTTCGTAAAGCTGAACAGGGTGCAGCGGCGTATCGCTTACCCTTTTAAAAACAACCGCCCATGGCAGATTGCTAGGCTTGCCCAAAATTTCGGAGTTAAAAAAGTTTCCAAAACGCACGCTTGCCGCAACCAAAGTGCCCGGAATCGCCATTCTTGAGAGCAGCCAAATATAAGAGTATCCGTTTTTTCTGGCATAAATATAGATAGCCAAAATAGTCCCAAGCATCCCGCCATG
>JALWKP010000071.1 GCA_027081355.1 Campylobacteraceae bacterium | reverse complement strand
TTTTAACTGCAAAAATCGGCGATGCTGCAAAAAGGGTGCACACTGCCAGAAGCCGAAACGACCAGGTGGCAACCGATTTTAGGCTTTATGTTTTAAATAACTCTTTAGAGATTGCACGGCTAATACAAGAGAATATTAAAAGTTTTGTTGCAATTGCAAAAGAGCACAAAGAGACTCTGCTGCCTGGAATGACGCACCTTCAGCATGCGCAACCGATTAATTTTGGCTACCATATGCTGGCTTATGCAAGTATGTTTAAAAGAAATTACGAGCGTTTTTTAAGCTCATATAACCGAAACAATTACTCTCCGTTAGGGTGCGCTGCGCTTGCCGGGACTCCGCATCCGATAGACAGGGAGTTTACTGCAAAAGAGCTTGGCTTTAAAGAACCCACTATAAACTGCCTAGATACTGTAAGCGACAGGGATTTTGCGCTGGAGATTCTGTTTAATATATCTACTTTAATGATGCACATAAGCCGCTTAAGCGAAGAGTTGATTCTTTGGAGCACAAGTGAATTTAAATTTGTAACCTTAAGCGATAAGCATGCAACCGGCAGCTCTATTATGCCACAAAAGAAAAACCCTGACATTCCCGAACTTTTGCGCGGAAAAACAGGCAGGGTTTACGGCAATTTAATGGGGCTTTTAACTGTTATGAAAGGGCTGCCGCTTGCATACAACAAAGATACACAAGAGGATAAAGAGGGGGTGTTCGACAGCGTTAAAACAGCAAAACTCTCTTTAATGGTGCTAAAAGAGATGCTCGATGAAATGCAGGTAAACAAAGAAAATATGCAAAAAGCGTGCAGAGTCGGGCATTTAAGCGCAACCGATTTGGCAGATTATATGGTAAAAAACCTAAATATGCCTTTCCGCGATGCATACCATTTAGTAGGCAGCATTGTAAACAGAGCCGAAGAGCTTGGCAAAGATATAAGCGAATTAAGTTACGAAGAGTTAAGCCAAATAGATAACCGTTTCGCAAAAGATGTTACAGAGGTTTTAAATATCCAAAATTCAATGAATGCCAGAAACTCATTAGGCGGAACCGCAACAAGCAGAGTGCAAGAGCAGATAGAGTTTTTTGATAAATGGTTAGATGAAGGTAAAAAAAATAGTTAAAAAGTTTGAATTTATTAGTGCGGCAATAATTGAAACTAAAGAGGCAAAACACCTCTTTGATTAGCGACCTCTTGCCGCTTCGTCTTCTTGCTGACCGATAAGTGCGCCTGCAACTGCTCCGCCTGCTGCTCCAATTATAGCATCTCTATGATTTCCCAGCATTGCACCTGCTAATCCTCCAAGTGCTGCTCCTGTTGCAGAGCCTGCTGTGGTATTTGTAGATGCACATCCGCTAAAAATTACGGCGCTGATTACAAATGCTCCTAGTGAAATAATAATTTTTTTCATAAAATACTCCTTGTTTATAATAATTCCAAATAAAAAATTTGGATTAATTTAAGTTTAGTGATTTAATTATAGCATATTATTGTGACAAATTGTGAAATAGCAGTATTTTTAAGCATAAAAAATAATGAAAGTTTCAAAACAATATAATAGTGCCAAAAAATGGCACTAAATACTTAAAATTACTCTACCTCTGCATCGATTACGTCATCATCGCCTTTTTTGTTTTCGCCATTTTGTGAGGCATTTGCTCCATTATTTGCGGCTGCAGCTTTTTGGGCAATGTTTTGATTATGAGTATTTAACTCATTAATTTTAGCTTCGATTTGCTCTTTTGCTGCATTGTCATCTTTAATTAATGCTTCTAAATCGGCAATAACTTTTTCAACGGCTTCTTTTTCGCTTGCATCGATTTTATCGCCTACATCGCTTAAAGCTTTTTTGGTTTGGTGAATTAGAGCATCTGCTTGGTTTTTAACTTCAACCAGCGCTTTTCTTGCTTCGTCCTCTGCTTTGTGCGCTTCTGCTTCTCGCACCATTCTTTGGATTTCTTCTTCGCTAAGTCCGCTTGAACCGGTAATTTTAATTTCTTGCGATTTGCCTGTTGCTTTATCTACAGCCGTAACTGTTAAGATACCGTTTGCATCAATATCGAATGTTACCTCAATTTGCGGCACGCCTCTAGGAGCCGGTGCAATTCCGCTAAGTTCAAACATACCAAGCGATTTGTTGTCTTTTGCAAATTCGCGCTCACCTTGAACTACATGAATGCTAACTGCCGGCTGATTATCTTCTGCGGTAGAGAAGATTTGGCTTTTCTTAGCCGGAATTGTTGTTCCTTTTTCGATAATTTTAGTTGTAACGCCTCCTAAAGTTTCGATACCAAGGCTAAGAGGGGTAACATCTAACAACAATACATCTTTAACATCGCCTATTAAAACACCGCCTTGAATTGCTGCTCCAAGCGCAACAACTTCATCCGGGTTTACAGATTTGTTAAGCTCTTTTCCAAAGTAAGCTTTTACTTTTTCTTGAACTAAAGGAACTCTTGTAGAACCCCCAACCATTACAACCTCTTTAATTTCGCTTTTGCTTAAGCCTGATTCTTTTAAAACTTCGTCGATTTTAGTAATGGTTTTATCGACTAAATCTTCGATTAAGCTTTCAAATTTTGCTCTTGTCAATTTAATTACCAAGTGTTTTGGACCGCTTGCGTCTGCTGTAATAAACGGCAGGTTGATTTCTGTTTCTGTTGCGCTAGAAAGTTCTTTTTTTGCATTTTCTGCTGCTTCTTTAAGTCTTTGAAGCGCCATCATATCAGATTTTAAATCGATTCCGTTATCTTTTTTAAATTCGTCTGCAATATAATCTATAATTCTATTGTCAAAGTCGTCGCCGCCTAAGAATGCATCTCCGCCGGTTGATAAAACTTCTACTACGCCGTCGCCGGTTTCTAGGATAGTAACATCGAATGTTCCGCCCCCTAAGTCGTAAACGGCGATATTTTCGCTCTCTTTTTTATCTAAACCGTAAGCAAGCGCTGCTGATGTCGGTTCGTTGATAATTCTTAATACATTTAAGCCCGCAATTGTTCCTGCCTCTTTTGTCGCTTTTCTTTGAGCATCGTTAAAGTAAGCAGGCACAGTAATAACCGCATCTTTTACTTCACTTCCGAGGTAAGCTTCGGCATCTTCTTTAAGTTTCATTAAAATTTTTGCAGAAATCTCTTGCGGAGTGTAAATTTTTCCGTCGATTTCAATTGCACAAGCGCCGTTTTTATCTACAACATCGTATGGAAGTCTCTCTTTAGCCTCTTTTGCCTTGTCTTCGTTGCACATTAACCCCATAATTCTTTTTACAGAATAAACTGTTTTTTTAGGGTTTGTTACCATTTGGCGTTTTGCAGTTTCTCCTACTAGAACTTCGCCTTTGTCTGTGAAAGCCACAATAGACGGTGTTGTATTGCGTCCTTCTTTATTAGGTATAATTTTTGCTTCGCCGTTTTCATATACTGCCATTGCAGAGTTTGTTGTTCCTAAATCTATTCCTATTGGTTTGCTCATAACTGTTCTCCTTGAATTTTTTTGTTATTGTATTTAAATTTTAAGAAATTGTTTGCAACTTAAGTTGCTTTATTTACAAGTTGCCACCATAGAGGCTCTTAAAATTCTGTCTTTAAGTTTGTATCCTTTTTGTAAAACTTGCACAATTTCGCCGCTTTCGTGTTTGTCGCTGTCCATTTGAGTTACTGCCTGATGAAACTCCGGATTAAATTCGCCCTCGCAGGCAATCTCTTCTACTCCGTGCTTTTTCAAAACAGACAGAAGCTGCTCGTAAGTTAAAACCATTCCTTCTTTTATCTTATCGACCGCTTCTTCGTTTGCTTCGATTTTATCGAAAGAGCTTAAAGCATTTTCAAAAGTATCTAAAACCGTTAGCAAATCTTTGGCAAAAGCTTCGTTTGCAAAAATAACAGCATTTGTTTTTTCGCGCTCTAAGCGTTTTTTCATATTTTCAAAATCTGCATACGCTCTTAGATATTTATCTTTTTGCTCTTGCAACTCTTCTTGGCACTTTGTAAGCTCAGACTCTTCGCCTGTTTCTTCTTGAATCTTTTCTTTGATATCAGGCGTCTCTTTTTCAACCAACTCTTCGTGTTCTTTTGGCTTTTTTTTGCTGCCCATTATTAGCCTCCTAGCAAAAATATGCGAAATTATACAATATTGAGCTGTATTTGTCAAGGTATATTTAAGCATATTGACTAAAAATAGTTTATATAAACCGACTCAATCTTTAAAAATGGAGAGAAATATTGCTGTTTTTAAATAAAGTGAAAAAGAAAAGTTATTATGATTTATTTGTGCGGAGAGAAAATATAAAAAGTGTTATCCAAGCCTAAGCTTGGAAAAAAATTAGTTTCTAATACCCAAAGCCTCTTTTACTTCGGTGTATTTTGCGAAATCTTTTTTTCTTAAGTATCTCATCAGCCGGCGTCTTTGACCGACTAATTTTAATAAACCAAGGCGAGAGCTGTGGTCTTTTTTATTTACTTTTAAATGCTCTGTTAAGTATTTGATTCTTTCTGTTAATAGAGCAACTTGAACTTCCGTAGAGCCTGTATCTTTTTCGTTACGCGCAAAATTAGAGATAATCTCTGCTTTTTTCGCCGAATCTAAAGCCATAATGACCTCCTGATTGGTATTTTTGAAATGCAATATTAGCTAAAATTTATTAAATTTGTAATAAAAGTATCAAAAATTTTGAAAAAATCGTTATCTTTATTGGAATTAGAGTAAAATACTCTTAATTAATTGGAGCTTAGAGCTAAAAGCAGAGAGCTTAGAGCTAATTGTGCAGCTTCGCTGCGTTTTAATATTTGCGGCTTTACCGCTTAAAAAAAGCGAAGCTACCTTATTAGCTCTTTGCTCTGAGCTCTTGGCTCTTAGCTTCAAATAAAGGGGAATAATGTTATTAACAAGAGCTAGTGAATACGCTTTATTATCGCTGGATATTATAATAAAATCCGATAAACCTTTAGGTTCGGAGCAGTTGTCGAAAGAGTTAAACATACCAAAAAGTTT
>JALWKP010000070.1 GCA_027081355.1 Campylobacteraceae bacterium | reverse complement strand
CTACTCAATTGCAACTCCTTAATTAGTTACAACCACCCTGAGCAGATATAATACTAAAAGTTAAACGGTGGAACCTTTGATTCATGACCTTGCCCTTAGGGCAAGGTTTTCTATTTTGAAATAAAAACTTTTTTACACCCCATTTTTAAATTTGCAAACTCTTTTACACTCAATTCCAAATCGCTCAATCCTTGTATAAAAAGCTTTTTATCTAAAATTCTAAATCGAATTTGCGGCAGAGGATAGTAAAATTTATATCGCTTTTCAAATGCAAAATTGCTTAAACTGCCAAGCGGCAAAACCCCGTGAATTTCAGAAAGAATAATATCAATCAGCTTTTTATATTTTTCTACAAATTTAGTATCGACCCCTTTGATTGACAATTCCCGTATATAGCAATTTGGCTCTTTATTTGCTGCCAAAAAATCTATAACTTTAAAAATTCTGCTCCAAACTGTGCTATACTCTAAAACCCAAAAAGGCTTTTTATAAAACAGTCCCTTTAATTTGGGGTATTTGGCAATAATTTCATAATAAATTAAAACAAATTTTTCATATTCGCCGCTTTTGCCTATAAAGTTTAAATACTCTTCTAAGTTATCAAACCTTACCTCAACAGGCAAATTTTGCACTCCGATTGATTTAAAATTAAACTCCCTGTAAACCAAAGGCAGATTCTGTGCTTTTAATTTTTGAATCTCTTTTTGAATAGCGCTAAAATTTTACACAATATCTTTTTGGGTTATTCTTTTCAATTTTATGACAATAGGAAATATATCGGTTTTTTCAATATAACTTTTAAAAATATCTCCGCGTAAATAAATTTTTTCCAGCTTAGCAACCGAGCTTTGCATTACTGTTTCCTATTTTTGCGATACTCTTTAATTGTCATAGAGATTAAACTCGAATCCATCCCATCGCGGTTATAAACAAAATGAACCGATTTAACAAACGGCTCTATAACATTAATTTTTTGTTTCGGCGTAATTACTAGCAGCTGCAGCCTCAATTTTTTAAAAAGCCTCAAAGCATACCGCGTGCTCTCGTCACTCCCCCTGCCAAACGCCTCATCTATCATTACAAATCTAAAAGAGCGGCTCTGTATTTTATCATACTCCAGTCCAAATTGATAAGCCAAAGAAGATGCCAAAACAGTATAAGCCAATTTCTCTTTCTGACCGCCCGATTTACCGCCGCTATGGGCATAAAACTCTTTTAAACTGCCATCGCTTATATAATTTTCCCTGGCGCTAAAATCAAACCAATTACGCACATCTATAACGGTTTTACGCCACTTTTTATCTACATCAATATACCCTTCCCTGCCGTTAAACCGGTTTATTATCTCTTTAATTTGCAGGAATTTTTGCTCATCATATTCATTATCTTCATCTATCGCCCCGCTGATTATCTGTTTTAAACTTTGGCGGAACTCTTTTATATCAATGTTATTCGATTTTTGCGCCACAAGCTCGATATATGTTCCTTCACTGTTTAAATTGCTCTCTTCAAGCATATGCATTCTGATAAATTGCGTTAAATTGCCGATAGATTTAAGAGAAACAGTCTGATAAAACAGATTTAACGCCTGCTCATTTCTTATACCCATTTCTCGCCCGAAAGATTTAAAATAATCGCTAAAAGTGTCAAAAACTTGGGTATGATTTTTTTCGCGAAGCCTCTTTTTTAAGCTTTTAATATCTTTAAATGGCGGTAAAAAATCTTTTTTATCGATAAATCGCCTTTAGATAAAACAAAAAATTTATGCACTTTTCTGTTTTTATATCCAGAAAAATTGAGCCAGCGTTATACTCTCTTCATATCCGATATTTTCAAAATGCCCCATAATAACGCTAAAAGAGTTTTCATCTCTAAGCGCTACCGCTTTTGAGTGCCCAAAATTATCATCTTGAGTTGTTTTATACTCTCCGACAATATAAGAATAAAGCGTCCTCTCTTTAGTGTTTGCACCCGCAGCTTTATTGTAAACAATTTTATGGTGCGGAACCAAAAGTGTAGTAAGAGCATCTACAATAGTTGATTTACCGCTCCCGATATCACCGGTCAAAAGCCCGTTTTCCCGGTTTAAAACCAGCTTAACAAGCTTTTTATTAAAAGTCCCCCAATTATAAAACTCAAAACCGCCCAGCCTAAAACCGGTAGTGCTGTCATCAGTAGCAAAATCAAACCTCAACTCCATACCACCCCTTTTTGCATTATTTCAAATCTATTGAATTTCATAATCCCAACTCCTTAAACTAAATCCTACCCCCCCCACAACAAAAGATTAAGTTAAGCATGAAAGTTTCTATTTTTTGGCAAAAGCAGAAAGCAAAAAGCAGAAGCAAAAAAAATATCTGCCTACTGTCATCCGTTTGGAATACCGAATGCAAATTACAAATATTCTAATATCTCTTCTCTAAACTGCTTTAAACTTTGTGCATTTTATAGATATAAAATCCTTAATTTAATGGTATTGCCCTGTTAAATATAAAATTGCAGTTTGAGTTAAAGCTATTTGCTTACGCTTTTTTAACAAACTCTTGTTTGAGTTTAATAGCTCCTATGCCTGGGACTTTGCAATCTATGTTGTGACCGTCGTTTCCTTCTACTAGGCGGATGTTTTTGATTTTTGTGCCTACTTTAATTCCGTTTGAGCTGCCTTTTACTTTTAAGTCTTTGATAACTGTAACAGTGTCGCCGTCTTGTAGGATGTTTCCGTTTGCATCTTTAACTACTAATCCTGCTTCTTGCTCTTCTTGGGCGTCTTTGCTCCACTCATAGGCGCACTCTGGGCAGATGTATAGATTTCCATCTTCATATGTGTATTCGCTTCCGCATTTTGGACAATTTGGTATGTTTTCCATGTTTTTCCTTTTTATTTTTTTGTTGCTCTGAGCATAGCGAAAAGCCTTAAAAGCTTAGAGCCAAGAGCTAATAAGGAGGCTTCACCCTTAGCTTTTAGAGGTTCTTCGCAATGCTTAGAATGACAGTTTTTGTTTGCTTGTGCGGTGAGGCACCGTA
Source organism: Campylobacteraceae bacterium (assembly GCA_027081355.1). Classification (GTDB taxonomy): domain Bacteria; phylum Campylobacterota; class Campylobacteria; order Campylobacterales; family Sulfurovaceae; genus JAADEQ01. The sequence goes on along the minus strand of JALWKP010000070.1, from coordinate 16,155 downwards.
TCTTACGGTTTTTTAGCCGCGCATTTCTGTGATTTGGCAGGAATGGCGGCAGATAAATTCTAACTGAAGTGCTATACGGGTAGCCACAAGGGCTACCCCTACAACCATCAACTAATCACTAATCACTAATCACTATTCACTATTCACTATTCACTTTTTTCCCGCTGCGCGTTTTTTGCATTCTGCGGCGTCTTTGCAGAAGTAGCCTTTGCCTTTTTTTGCCGGTTTTAACTCTTCTTCGTTTGTATTGCCGCATTTTTTACATATCGGTTTGTTAGCATCTTCTGCTACCGGCTGAGGGGCTTCGGGTTTCATTGCAGGGAACAGGATTACATCTCTGATTGAGTGCTGATTTGTCAGCATCATTATAAGGCGGTCTATTCCTATACCTTCGCCTGCGGTCGGCGGCATTGCGTAGCTTAGGGCACGGACATAATCGGTATCCATATGCATCGCTTCATCGTCGCTCTCTTTGCTGGCAACTTGCGCTTTAAAGCGCTCGTATTGGTCGATTGGGTCGTTTAATTCGTTAAATCCGTTTGCTACCTCTTTGCCTGCTATAAAAAATTCAAACCTGTCAGTAATTTGCGGGTCTTGGTCGTTTCTTCTTGCAAGCGGGCTTATATCTACGGGGTAATGGGTTAAGAATGTCGGGTTGATTAACTCTTTTTCTACAAATTCATCGAAAATCTCTTCTTGAATTTTGCCAAGGCTCAAATTTGCATTTACTTCGATATTATGCGATTTTAAAAACTCTATTAAAGCCTCTTTATTTCTAACATCTTCTCTTTTTACTCCTGCAATATCAACCAATGCGTCTTCCCATTTAATGCGGGTAAACGGCTTTGCGTAATCGATATTGTATTCGCCAAACGGCAGTGTTGCAGGCAGATTTAACTCTTTTATAATATATCTAAACAGCTCTTCGGTTAAATCCATTAAATCTTCGTATGTATGGTATGCCCAGTAAAATTCTAGCATTGTAAATTCCGGGTTGTGGGTGTGGTCCATCCCTTCGTTTCTGAAATTTCTATTCATTTCAAATACCGCTTCCATACCGCCTACAATCAAGCGTTTTAAATATAGCTCGGGTGCGATTCTTAAGTATCTGTCCACTCCTAAAGCGTTGTGGTGCGTAATAAACGGTCTTGCATTTGCACCGCCGGGGATTGGGTGCATCATAGGGGTTTCTACTTCCAAAAAGCCTTTGCTTTCAAAGAAACGGCGAACCAAAGATACGATTTTTGAGCGGAGTATAAATGAATTTTTAACATCCGGATTTACTATCATATCAAGGTATCTTTGACGGTATCTAAGCTCGTGGTCTTGCAAGCCGTGGAATTTTTCAGGCAGCGGCGTTATGGCTTTTGATACGATTTTTATATCTTTGCAGTGCAGTGTGAGTTCGCCTGTTTGGGTAACAAAAGGAAAACCTGTTGCCTGGATAATATCGCCCACTTCAAAGAGTTTTTTTACAACACTGTTGTAATAACCTTCGGGCAAATCGTCGCGGTTGTAGTAAATTTGCACTAAGCCGTCGGCATCTTCAATTTTTGCAAATGCTGCTTTGCCCATTATACGGATAAATTTAATACGCCCTGTTAAAGTAACTTCTTGGCTTTCATCTTTTTTTACTTCGGCATCTAAATCTTTAACATAAGCGTATTTTTCAAAAAACTCGCCCGAATTAATCCCTTTAACTACCCCTGCCGGGTATGGATTTATGCCTTCTTCTCTTAATCTATCCGCTTTTTTTATACGCTCTTGAACATATTGATTACTAAATATCAAAGTTTCTCCTGTTTTTTATTTTGGCAATCGCTGCAGATTCCCTCTATTTTCATTATATGGTCAATCATTTTAAAGTTATACTGTTTTGCCACCTCTTTTTGGCGGTTTTCGATTGCTTCATCAACAAATTCGATAATTTTTCCGCACTTAATGCAAACCAAATGGTCGTGGTGGTGGCGGTGCCCGATTTCATATTTTTTACCCTCTTTGCCAAAAGAGATAGATTCAACAAGCCCCTCTTCTTCAAAAAAGGCTAAATTGCGGTAAATTGTTGCTATGCCTATATTTTCTTCGGGAAAGCTCTTTTTTACCAATTGCAAAATCTCTTCGGGAGAGTGGTGCCCGCTGCTGTAATATACAGCTTGGAGTATAACCTCTCTTTGCCGAGTGAATTTTAAATTCTTTTTTTTAAGAACTTTCTTAAGTTCGCTCAAAAGATATGAATATTCTTGCATTTTTTTCCTAAAATCACTTTTCGCTGCTGTTTGTGCTGTTTTTTTCTGCATTAGAGGCAGAAGCATTGGTTTCTTCTGCTTCTTTACTTATATTACTCTCTTTGCTTGGTTTAATATCTTCTAATTTAACCGGTTTCTCTTCGGTTTTATTTGCTTCAATAGCAGGTGCTGTTTTTGCAGCTTCTTCAGTTGCCGCTTCGGATTTTGCAGGTTCTGTTTTTGTTGCTTCTTGGGCTTTTTCTTTTGGCTCTTCTGCCGGCTCTGCTTTTTTAGATTCAGATTTTGCAGGTTCTGTTGTAGCCTCAGTTGTATTTGCTTCAACAGCTTTTGTATCATTTTGCTCTGTTGTGCCCTCTTTTGTTGTCTCTTGCGGATTGCCTGAATTTAAATCAACCGGCATATTTAAAATTTCTGCTCCGGTATCTCTTAAAAGTGTATAAAGTTTACTGCCGTCGATTGTGCTTTTAAAATCTTGAACAATCTGTTTTTTTGTAGAAAAAGCATAAATAATCAGTGAGAAAATCAAAAATGTGCTTATAAGTTTAACAATCATTCCTCCAATACGGCTTGTTGCCGATAAATCATTGCTGTTAAAAAATTTTCCGATTGTATTGCCAATCAGCCAGGTTAAAACAAAAATAACAATAACACTGATTAAATTTAAAACTTTTATAGATACATTTAAAAAATTTTCATGAATATAAAGCGCTGCATCTTTATAAAAGTAAGCTGCTACAAAAATTCCCCCGATTAATCCTAAAGCATTAAACAGTTCTTTGCCAAAACCGTTAAGCAAACCTTTAATTGACAGCAGCAATACAAGTGCTATTACTACAATGTCAAAAATATTTAGTCCCATAATTTCGCTCATAATTCCTCCTTTAAATTACTTAAATCCGAGTTGGCGTTTTAACTCGTCGGGATAGTATGCTGCGTTCAAAGCATAATCCGCTTCTATTATACCTTGATTTATGAGATTTATTAAATTTTTAGTCTGAGTTTGCATTCCGGTTGTGTTTTGACCAAGCTGCATTGTAGAGTAAATTTGATGGATTTTTTGCTCTCTAATAAGGTTGGAAATTGCGTCGTTATTTATCATAATTTCCCAAGCAGCAACCCTTCCGCCTCCTATTTTTGGAACTAAAGTTTGCGAAATTACAGCTTGCAAAGAACTTGCCAGCATTGCCCTAATCTGCCCCTGCTCTGCCGCGTCAAAACTGTCTATAATACGGTTAATGGATTTTGGCGCAGAGTTTGTATGCAGTGTCCCAAATACCAAGTGACCGGTTTCTGCAGCTGTCAGCGCAGCGGCGATTGTTTCGCTGTCGCGCATCTCCCCGATTAGAATTACATCCGGGTCCTGGCGGAGAACATATTTTAAACCGGTGGTAAAATCTTCGGTATCGTTTTCTACTTCTCTGTGTGAAATTGTGCATTTTATTGGAGTGTGTAAAAACTCCACAGGGTCTTCGATTGTAACAATGTGTCTGTGCTGTGTTAAATTGATTTCGTGAATCATAGATGCAAGAGTTGTAGATTTACCCGAACCGGTAGGTCCCGTAACCAAAACCAAACCTCTGTGAAGCTTTGTTAATTTAGTAAAAACTTCGGGCGCATTCAAATCTTCGAGTCTTGGTGTTTTAGTAGGAATAATCCTTAAAGCGGCAGAAGTTTGACCCAATGTTTTGTAAACGTTAAAACGGAATCTTGCTTCTTTTGAAAAAGCAAACATTCCATCCACTTCGCCTCTCTCTTTCAACCTTTTTACTTGCCTTTGTGTTAAAAATACAGAGCATAATTTATCGACATCATCTCCTGTTAAAACTTTGTAAGCCAGTTTTTTAAGCTGCCCGTCTATTCTTAAAGAGGGTTTATCGCCTGCATTTAAGTGTAAATCCGATGCTTTATTATCAATAACAGCTTGAACCAGCGGGGCTATATTTAATTCTGACATATTGGCTCCTTACTCTATGATTGCTGGAACAATAAAGAAATTATCTTCTGATTTAGGAGCATTTTTCAGTATTGAATCGCTGATTTCTTTACTGCTTGACGGAACATCGTCTCTTAGCGGTGTGCCGCCGCTTAGGGTCGAAAAATAACTGTCTAAACGGCTTGTGTCTAATTCGCTTAAATTTTCTACATAAGCTAAAATATCTGACAGTTGTGAAATAATCTCTTCTCTTTTTTCATCTGCAACATATAAGTTTGAAAGCTTTTCTAAATTACTCAATAATTGGTTATCTATTTTCAATTTTTTACCTTTTTGTAAACTTTGCCTAAGATTATATAAAAAAAGCTATTAAAAATGGTATAATTCTGCTTAAAAAAGGTTTTAATAATGTTAAAACAGATAGATATGAGTTCTCCTGAGTTTCACGAAGAGATGGAAAAAACTAAAAAATTCACCGATAAAGTTTGCAAACAGTTTGGCTGGGTTTACCATCCGGATGAAGAGGTAGTAGAGAGCGTCACAATGGGCTTGACACGCCATAGGCTGCTTTACGGCAAGCGTTTTTGCCCTTGCTTTATGGTTATAGAAGAAAACGGCAAACATGTAAGTGCAGATAACAGAATATGCCCGTGCAAACCTGCTATTGAAAAAGAGATACCCGAAGAAGGCAAATGCCACTGCGGAATTTTCTGCACCCCTGAGTTTAAAGCTAAGAGCTGAGGGCTGAGGACTTAGAGCCAGAGGTGCGGCTGGCGCCGCTTTTGTTTAAAAGGCAAGAGTTAGGAGCTAATCAAGGGTGAGGAAGAAGGCTGAAAGAAAGTAATTTCAAATTACAGATAATGGAATTTAATCTGTTTTCAGCTTTCCGTTTTCCGATTGAAGCCGCACTGTCAGCTCTATGCTCTAAGCTTTTCCAAAGGAAAATATAGGTGAAAAATTTAGATGTGATAGATATTTTTATTAAACTTTTAAGTGCAAAATCTATAACGCCGAATGATGGCGGTATTATGGAGTTTGTAAAAGAATATTTAAACGGTTTTGAAGTTTACGAGTTTAACGAAGGGGAAATAAAAAGCCTCTTTTTAACTAAAAAGTTTGGCAAAGGGGCACATTTGTGCTTTAGCGGGCATGTTGATGTTGTTCCGCCGGGTGACGGATGGGATAGTGAACCGTTTACACCAAAAATTGAAGATGGAATAATATATGCCAGAGGCGCACAAGATATGAAAAGCGGAGTTGCCGCATTTGTGCAGGCGTGTAAAGAGACAGAGAATTTTAACGGCAGGCTCTCTATTATGCTAACTTCAGACGAAGAAGAAGACGGCATAGGCACGCAAAATGCCCTTAAAGCGTTAAAAGAGATGGAACTTATGCCCGATTTTGCAGTAGTAGCCGAACCGACTTGCGAAGAGATTTTTGGCGATGCTATTAAAATCGGGCGCAGAGGTTCGGTAAACGGCGTGCTAAAACTGCACGGCAAGCAGGGGCATGCGGCGTATCCTGCCAAATCGGTAAATCCTGTTAATTTAATTGCACCCATTTTACCAAAACTTGCAGGGTATAATTTGGACAGCGGAGACGAATTTTTCGAGCCAAGCCAATTTGTAATTACCGATATAAGAGCGGGGATGGAAGTTACAAATGTAACGCCGGGGTTATTGAAAATGATGTTTAATGTGCGCAATTCAACCAAAACAAGCGTTGATGATATAGAGCAATTTGTGCACAGTAATTTCGAGGGTTTAAATTACGAGCTTGAAATGCGCCCTTCATCAAAACCGTTTATGACAAATCCATCTAGCAAAATTGTAAATCTTATGCAATCGGCTATAAAAGATGTGTGTGGTATCGAAACAAAGCTATCAACAGCCGGCGGCACAAGCGATGCAAGATTTTTTGGAGAATACGGCGTAGATACGGTAGAGTTTGGAGTAATTAACGATACAATCCACGCACCAAATGAGAGAACTTCTATTAACGAAGTGCAAACGCTTTTTGAAGTGTTCAAAAAGGTAATAAGAGAGTTTTAATGACAGTTTTAACTTTAGTTGCAATATCATTTATCTTAGAAATATTAGAAGTTTTTACACAATACAGCGGCACTTTAAAAGCTTCTGTTTTAAAAATGTATAAGCTGTATCATAAAAATATTTTTCTATTTTTTGCTTCGCAGTTTGGATATATTTGGATACTTTTTATATCTTTGGCTTATGATAATCTTTCGTTTCCTATCATTATTGCAATTGCGCTTAAAACTTTTGATATTTTTACAAAACTGGAGTTGATAAAAAAACTGTTTATGAAACCAGATTTAAATTATATAGCAGCAATTGCACAAATGATTGATAATAAAATACCGTTTTGGATTTATCTTGTTGGACCTTTGACTTATCCATATTTAATATATATTGCATTTACGGAGTAAAAATGGAACCTTTAATAGAAGCTGCAGGGCTTAGCAAAACTTACGATTATACACTTTTTGAAAATATCAGTTTAAAGATTAAAGAAAAAGAGAGTATCGCTGTTATGGGCAGAAGCGGAAGCGGAAAAACAACTCTTTTGCATATACTATCCAGCCTTTTAAAACCCGACAGCGGAAATGTAAAGATACTGGGATTGGATATTTATAAATTAAAAGAAATTGATATAGAAAAAGTAAGACGTTATAAACTTGGCATAATTTTTCAATCTCATTATCTGTTTAAGGGAATGACTGCTCGTGAAAATATAGAAGCTGCCACCTTGCTTTCGGGGACAAAAATAAACGAAGATATTTTAAAAATATTAGAAATTGAACATGTGATTGATAAAAAGGTAGGAGATTTGTCCGGCGGGCAGCAGCAGAGAGTTTCGATTGCCAGAGTTTTAAGTAAAAAACCTCAGATAATTTTTGCCGATGAACCAACAGGCAATTTAGACAGAGAAACAGCTTTTTTGGTTATGAATGCATTAAATAACTATATTAATAATAATAATGCCGCTTTGCTTGTTGTGACGCATGACGATGAAATTGCACAAAAAGCTCAAAAAATCTATCATTTAAACAATAAAAAATTAGAATTAAGATAAAATCCTTTTTGATATGATATAATATTAAAATCTTTATAAATATATTTTCTTTAAAATTAGATATGCCAATATCAAACCAACAGTTAAAAGGATTTTTAATGAAAAAGTTCTTATTTTTTCTTTTTATCTCAATAAATTTTTTCTTATTAAGCGGCTGTGTTTCTTTGAGTAATCCTTTTAAAAGCAATACCTTTGTTGTTAAAGAGGGATATCTTTTGTTAAGTAAAATTAATGAAAATATAGCAAAACAGATGCCTCTTGATGAAAAAATAGGAAGTAACGAAATTAAAATTGTAAAAGCATCTGTTTTTGCAGGTCCTTCAAAAAACAGATTGACTGTTGAAGCAGAATTTATTTTTAAAAGTTTTGAAATTCCAGAAGGCTTGCCTGCTATTGCAAGGTTTTCTGCTTCTTTAAAATATAATCCGAAAACCAAAGAGTTTAAACTTACAGATATAAGAGACGGAGAGATAAAATTTTTAAAAGAAGAGCTTGTAGAGTTTATAAACAAAAGACAAAGAAAATTTATTCCGGATACTTTAAAGATAAAATTACAAGAGCTTGTATTGCATAAATCTAAAAAAAGATTGAAAATTATTAAAAGTTTTGAAGTTAAAGAAGGCAAAATAAAAATTAAATTCAATAATTAAATTTTAAAAATATATTATTCATAACTTTTTTATAATAATTTAGATATAAATACAAGTGAATTTTTCCACTTAAGGATAGTTATGAGTTACGAAATAGAAAAGTTTGACCCTGAGATTTTTGGTGCTATTGAGCAAGAGCTAAAAAGACAAAACGAGCATTTAGAAATGATTGCCAGTGAAAATTTTACGCTTCCTGCTGTAATGGAAGCTATGGGCAGCGTTCTTACAAATAAATATGCCGAAGGTTATCCCGGCAAAAGATATTACGGCGGATGTGAAAATGCCGATAAAGTAGAGCAAATTGCAATAGACAGATTATGTGAACTTTTTGATTGTAAATTTGCCAATGTTCAGCCGCATTCGGGCAGTCAGGCAAACGGCGCGGTTTATGCAGCGCTTCTTAAACCCTACGATAAAATATTGGGTATGGATTTAAGCCACGGCGGACACTTGACTCACGGCAGCAAGCCTAGTTTTTCTGGTAAAAATTATCAAAGTTTTACTTACGGTGTAGAACTTGACGGCAGAATTAATTACGATAAAGTTATGGAAATTGCCAAAATTGTTAAACCAAAAATTATTGTTTGCGGTGCAAGTGCTTATGCCAGAGAGATAGACTTTAAGAAATTTAGAGAAATTGCCGATGAAGTTGGTGCAATTTTATTTGCAGATGTTGCGCATATTGCAGGTTTGGTTGTTGCGGGTGAGCATATGAGTCCGTTTCCTTATGCAGATGTTGTAACTACAACTACCCATAAAACGCTAAGAGGTCCTAGGGGCGGGGCGATTATGACAAATGACGAAGATATTGCCAAAAAAATTAATTCTGCAATATTCCCGGGTCTTCAGGGCGGTCCGCTGGTGCATGTAATTGCAGCAAAAGCGGTAGGATTTAAATTTAATTTAAGCGATGAGTGGAAAGAGTATGCAAAACAGGTAAAAGCCAATGCAAAAGTCATTGCCGATGTTTTAATAAACAGAGGCTATGATGTTGTAAGCGGAGGAACAGACAACCACTTGGTGCTTGTTAGCTTTTTAAATAAAGATTTCAGCGGCAAGGATGCAGATGCTGCTCTTGGAGCAGCAGGAATCACCGTGAATAAAAATACGGTTCCAGGAGAAACAAGAAGCCCGTTTGTAACAAGCGGTATAAGAATCGGTTCTCCTGCATTGACTGCAAGAGGTATGAAAGAGAAAGAGTTTGAGTGGATAGCAAATAAAATTGCAGATGTTTTAGATAATATTAACGACAGTGCTCTTCATGCAAAAATAAAAGAAGAGGTTAAAGAATTAGCAAGCAACTTTATTATTTATGATAAACCAATCTACTAATATATACGACTTAATTTCAAGGCTTGCAAAAGATGCAAGCTACTATTATATAGAACAGGATTCTATCTCTTCAAAAGGAGAGATAGGCGGCTGGACTGTCTATTCCCGCTATAAAAAATTCAATGGAAAAGTAACAGACAACTTAATACAAGAACACTTAAACAAAAAAATAAATTTAGCACTTTCTTTAAAAAATATAGACGGAGTATTGTTTGAATACAGCGGACAAGAAGCTTATGCATTTGGAGCCTTAATTTCTAAATTTGCAAATATGGAAAAAAATTTAAAATTGGATATTTTAGACTACTCTTTAAATAAATTACTGATTTTTATAAGCTCTAATGAGAAAAATTACCACAATATTGAAAAAATAGCAAAAAAAATTTCAAATAATCTAGAAGAGCATTTTGAAAAGAACTGGAGGGTGCTTCCTTTAAATTCACGTCCAGAAATTGGAAATTTATTGCAATTGCCAAGAGAAATTGTATATAATCCATGGGTATAAGATCAAATGTGTAATTAAAAAATTATAAAAAAATCATATTAATCAATATGTAAATTTAATTTTTTTTGGTATAATGAGAATTAGAAACCAATAAACGGAGTGGATTATGAGTGAAGGTAATTTAGACGATTTAATTATTCCAGATAATGAACCCGAAACCGGAAGCAGCCCAAAATCAAAAAGTATTATTGTCTTGTTGGCTTTAATTGTTCTTTTGATTATTGTAGGTGCAGTTTTGGCTAAAATGATTTTTAGTTCTTCAACAAGAGATGTAAATGAAAGCAAAAACCAGGTAACAATGTCTAATACGCAAAAAAATTCTGCAATTAACAGTGATATATCTGCAGAACAACCCAAATCAGGTTCCAATAAAGCCGACAGTGATGATTTAGATAAAAATATGCAGGTTCCTGATGCTGATTTAGCGCCTATTAGCAGTGATACTTCATCTTTAAAAAATGCTAAAACGGTATCTGTTGATGACAATAAAAGCATAAATAACAGCAGCAATATAAATACTGATAGCGAAGAAACAAGTATTAATAATCCGAAAAAAGATATACCAAGAGAAGAAGTGACTATCAGAGATAATGATAACGGTGCAAATTCAGATAGCAGAATTGTTCATAAACAACCGCCAGTAAAACACAAAACCCATATAAAACATAACTCCCATAAAACGGTTCACAGTTATGGAGGTAAAGTTTATATCCAAGTTGGTTCATTTAAAAAAGGTCCAACAGAAGATTTTATTGATAAAATAATAAGAGCGAGATTTAAATACAGAATTAAAACTGTAAATGGTTATAGAAGAGTTTATGTCGGACCTTTTAGAAGCAGAGAAGAGGCAAAGCAATATTTAGGCAAAGTCCGCTCTCAAATTTCAGCAAATGCTTTTATTAAATAGTGAGTCGATATGATTCGTTCTTTTCTTTTTGACCAATTAACCCCCGTAGCGCTATATGCAGAAATTAAAAAGCGCTACAAAAATGAGATTACAATGCTTTTTGAAAGCGTTGTAACCAGCGAAGACGGCAACTTTAGTTTTATTGCAATAGGCGCTAAAGAGAGACTTGCATTTAAAGATGACACTACTTACTTTACCGACAGCTGCGGCACTGTTGAGCTGAAACAAAATCCATTTGAATTTTTAAAAGAGTATTACGCTAAAATCGATAAAAAAAGATATAAAGAAGCGGCGCAAACTGCCGGATTTAATTTTGTGGACGGCTTTATAGGCTTTATCGCTTACGATATGGTAAAAGTGTTTGAACCGACTTTAAAACAGTATATGGACGGTTTAAAAGACCCGCTAAAAACCCCCGATTTGGATTTAATAAGACCAAAAGTTATAATCGGATTTTCGCATAAAAGCTCTCAATTGACATTAGTGGATTTGGATAACGATTACCCCGAAATTATAGAAGAGGTTACAAATTTAGTTGGCAAATGTGATGAGTTTGAGCCGATAAAACCGGTTGAATTGGAAGGCAAAGGGGAGTATGCCATTTCAAAAGAGCGCTTTATGCAAATTGTAGATGAAGCAAAAGAGCATATTCGCGCCGGCGATGTGTTTCAAATGCTTCCTTCAAACCGATATACCCAAAAGGGCAAAATAGACCCGTTAAGTTTTTACAGGGTGCTTCGCTCAAAAAACCCTTCGCCGTATCTTTTCTTGCTTGATTTTGAAGAGTTCAGCATTTGCGGCTCTTCGCCTGAAGTAATGGTTAGATTAACTGATGGTGAAATTTTGCTTCGCCCGATTGCAGGCACGAGAAAAAGGGGCGATACACCGCAAAGAGATTATGAGTTAGAGCAAGAGATGCTAAACGACCCAAAAGAGTGTGCCGAGCATTTGATGCTTGTAGATTTGGGCAGAAACGATGTTGGGCGCGTTGCAAAAGTTGGAACCGTAAAAGTGCCTGAAATGATGAGAGTAGAGAAATACTCTCATGTAATGCATATGGTTAGCGATGTTGTTGCGCAAATAGAAGAAGGCAAAGATATGTTCGACCTTTTTGCCGCAACATTCACCGCAGGCACAATGACAGGCGCGCCAAAAATTAAAGCGATGGAGCTTATAGCAAAATTTGAAGGCTTAAAAAGAGGCTTTTACAGCGGAAGCGTAGGCTACTTTGCATTTACCGGCGATATGGATTCTTCTATTGCAATCAGAACCGCACTTATAAACAAAGAGTGCATTGTGTTGCAAGCGGGTGCTGGGATTGTAGCTGATTCAAAACCCGAACTGGAAGAGCTGGAAGTTAGAAACAAACTAAAAGCCCTAATGGCTACAATAAAAGATATGGCTCTGCTAAAAGAGGGTGAAAAGCTGGTTTTGCTTAAAGAAATAGATTAGTTAGGATTTAATGTTCAGGATATAGGGTGTAGAGGGCAGACCTATGTGTCTGCCCGATTAGCTGAATTGCTATAAACTAATTAATTATATTAATTTTGCTAAAATCTGAAATTAACGGGCAGACACGCGGGTCTGTCCCTACAAATAACCAATAACAAATACACCAATATACCAATAACAACCTCCCAAAGGAAAACAATGAAAAAATTCGCAATTTTCGGTAATCCTGTTGAACACTCTAAATCGCCTAATATGCATAATAGTGCATTTAAAACCGTTGGTTTTGAGGGGGAATATTTTAAGATACTTTTAGAAGATGGCAATAAGCTTAAAGAAGAGTTTTTTACAAACGGTTTAAGCGGGGCTAACATTACGGTTCCGCACAAAGAAGCTGCATACAGAGCCAGTGACTATTTGGATGAGTTTGCAAAAAGCGTAGGGGCGGTTAATTCTCTGGTGCTTAAAGAGGGCAAGCTCTACGGCTACAATACCGATGCCCCGGGCTTTTTAAAATCTATTGAAAAGTTTAAAGATATAAAAACTATTTTGCTTTTAGGGGCGGGCGGAACAGCCCAGGCAACCGCACCGATTTTAAAAAATACTGGCTACATTGTGACAATTTTAAACCGAAGTGCTCCTAGACTCGAAAAATTAAAAAAACAAGGCTTCCAAACCTATACCTTTGAAAGCTTAAAAGATGGAAATTTTGATTTAATAGTAAATATGACAAGTGCTGGATTAAAAGATAAAAATCTGCCTGCACCAAAAGAATTACTAAAAAAAATATTGCCAAATGCAAAAGCTGCAGTAGATATAATTTACGGCAAAGAAACCCCGTTTTTAAAACTTGCAAAAGAGTATAACCTGCCTACATCCGACGGCAGCGAAATGCTGATACAGCAGGGGGTTTTGGCATTTGATTACTTTACAAATCACCAATTTGATTTAAAAACCGTAGAAGATGCAATGAGAAGCGCTTTGGTTAATAGTTAATGGTTTATAGTTTATAGTTTATGGTTTATGGTTGCGGTTTGCTTTTTATTTAAAAAGTTTTGGGTAGAGAAATTCTTTTAAAGAGTATTTGTTGTTAAAAACATCTTGCCAATTTTTGGTTTTAAATTCTATTAATGCAACAGCAGAGGTTGGGAATTTTTCTATATTAAACCCTAGCTCTTCCATAAACTCTTCGCAAGTAGGGTTGTGGGCGGTTATTAAAACAAAATCATCGCTCTTTGGCAAATTTTTTATGGCATCTTTTAAATCATTGGTCTCGCAAAGGTAAAGCGATTCGCTAGTTTCAATTTTATCCACATCATACCCGCATATTGCTGAACTAATTACAGCTGTAAGCTCTGCTCTTTTTGCAGCACTGCTTAATACAAAATCAAAAACCACACCTTCGCTGGTTACGAAGCTCCGGCTTCGTAACCCAATACTCCAATATGCATCCCAAAGCAGGAGCTTTGGGACGAGAGAAAATAGTTGGTGCAATGTTTGTGATTATGGGGTTATTGGGGATATACTTTCCGGTTATAATGTTGCTTTCATTGGCTATGTTTTTTAGCGGCTTTTTAGCTGCTTTTTAAACTTGGAAAGTAAATAAAAAAGATTGGTGGGGCTGGCTCAATGCCATTAAGTTAAGAGTAAAATACCCATTTATTGGCTTAAAGCTTAAAGCTAAAAGCAAAAAGCTGCCACTGCGTCATTCCGTGAAAGCGGGAATCCACAGGCTTTGTAACCAAAAAGTTTGGATTTCTTACTTTTTTGGTTATATAAACCGTGGATTCCTGGTCAAGCCAGGAATGACGAGATGCAATTCTTTGTCGGCTTTTAGCTTTTGGCTTTAAGCTTTGTGCATTTTATGGACATAAAAACCTTAACTTAATGGCATTGTGGGGCTGGCTTAAAGCGCTGCTTTTTATAATTAGACTTGTTGCGATATAAGGATACACCATAAATAGGCTTTAAAGGAGTAAGATTGTGCAAAACTTTTTTAAAGGCTAGCCAAAGCTATGGTGATAAAAAATTTTGTGCAAGATTGCTTCTTTAAAGCCTACCCTTTGGGCTTTACATATTTGCCCATCTACTGCGTTAAGACTCCTTGAATTAGCTCCGAGACTGTGAAAAAAGTTAGAAAATCCCGGAAGTGAGACTTCAGTCTCACCAATACAATACCATAAAACGGTATTTAATAGATGGGACTGAAGTCCCATTTCCGATAATTTTGAACTTATTTCACAGCCTCTCCAGCTAGTCCTGCGTCGTCTTGCCTTGTATATGAACAAATATGTAAAGTTTATGGTGCATCCTTATATCGCAACAAGTCTATTGTAAGCGTTTTAATATTTATAAACCAGTTAACTGGGATTATATTGCTCTTGGAATTTTGTTTACCGCATACTTTTTTGTAGATGCCGTTTTAAATTTTTCACTGGCATTTAGCATAAAACCAAACAGTATGTGGTGGATCGCCCTGCTTAACAGAATTTTATCTTTTGCAACTGGGGTTTACTTCTTTATAGCAATAGCAGACCCGTTAAAAACTTTATGGCTGGTCGGAATTTTCGTAGGAATTAGCCTGTTTTTCGACGGCGTAATGCTCTGGAGCTTAGGCAGCGCCGCTAAAAAAGCATAAAACAAACAGGCTCTTGCCTGTTTGTCGATACTTGTTTAATTCTTCTTAACACTTTCTTAACACTTCTATTTTATAATAGTCACTAAAATCAACAAAAAGGGCTTTGAATGTTTTTTAAAGCAAAGAGTTTTAAAATTTTTTCTTTAATTGCTGCAGCTGTATTAGTAACTGCTTGCGGCGGCGGTGGCGGCGGAAATGGAGTTAGAAGTGGCGGTTATGATGTAAATAGCTCTCCAAAATCTGAAAAATTAACTCAAGAGCTAAAAGACTCATTAGCTTATATGGGTAATGAAGAACGTTTAGCTCATGATGTATATATGAATCTTTATAATTACCATAAACAAAACGGTGTAGAGATAAGGCAGCTTTACAATATTTCAACAAGGTCAGAAACCAGACATATTCAAACGGTTCAAGATTTAGTGAAAAGATATAATATTTCACTAAATGATTTAACAATAGTAGATGCAAATGTTGTTAATAACAAAAATATGTCTTCAGATAATATGCCAAGCGGGGTGTATGATGTGCCTAAAATTCAAGAGCTTTATGATTGCTTATATGATAAAGGTATAAATTCTCAAAAAGATGCTCTAGAAGTTGGCTGTATGGTAGAGGTTACAGATATTAACGATTTAAATGAGTATATTAAAGAAGCCGAGGAGTCAAATGCGCAAGATGTCCAGGATGCATTTGAATTTTTGCGAAGCGGAAGCTACAACCACTATTGGGCATTTGATAATGGCTTAAAAAACATTGGGATTAGCGATGGGTGCTGCTCTTTAGGAGATGAGTATTGCCATCCTGAGTATCCAAAATGAAAATAAATTTTACCCGCTTAAGCCCCAAGAAAATTATAATTTTTAGTTATTTTTAGTATAATTTAAAAGGGCAGTTTGCACACTTAACTAACTTCAGCAAGTAAAAAGGAATAAAATGGCAGAAACAGCAAAAAAATTGATGAACCATAATGAAAAGAAAAAGATTTCACTCTATTCGGTTGGAATAAACTTAATACTATCTTTAATTAAAATTATTGGCGGTGTAATCTCAGGAAGTGCTGCATTAATTGCAGACGGAGTGCACTCGCTTTCTGATTTAGCAGCATCACTTAGTGTTTATGTGGGGATTGTAATCTCTAATAAAAAGTCTGACCTTTTTCCGCAAGGATTATATAAAGTAGAAAATCTTGTAGCATTAGTGAGTGCTTTTGCAATATTTTTTGCAGGGTATGAGATTGGAAAAGATGTTCTATTTGGAAAATCCGAACCGATGAAAAACCTTACAGTTGCTATTGTGGTAATTGGTTTAACTGTTTTAATTACCTATTTATACTCACGATGGGAGAAGCAAAAAGCAATAGAGTTAAACTCTCCGAGTCTTTTAGCAGACGCAGAGCATA
>JALWKP010000069.1 GCA_027081355.1 Campylobacteraceae bacterium | reverse complement strand
GTCTGGTTCGCAGTAAAGCCCTTTGTAATTTAACTCTAACCTGTCAAAAATATCTTGCAAAACAACCCCTGCAACGCCGTTTCCGCAATCTAAAACAATTTTTTTATCCAAAGCTTTTAAAGCGCCAAACTCTTTTACCATAAAATCTATATAATCATTTTTTGTGTCTATTTCGGTTTTGCGGGTATCGGTTGGGATTTGCATATTTAAATTTTGCTCAATCTCGCGCCCCAATGCATAAATCTGCTCGCCAAAAAACGGCATTTTATTTAGGGTGATTTTAAAACCGTTATACTCTTTTGGATTGTGGGAGCCGGTTATCATAATTGATGCATCAATTTTGATAGGATTGAGGGTTGAGGATTGAGGATTGAGGGGAGTTTGCGGAGTGTAATTTGAAAAATAGTTTACCGGGGTAGGAACCATTCCCATATCGTAAACTTCGCATCCTGCATAGTTTAAGCCTGAAATTAGATAATCTCTTAAAATCGGCGAGTGCTCTCTTGCATCATAACCGATTGCTACATTTTTAGCGCCGTTTTTTAAAAACTCTTTGCCTAAGAAGTAACCGATAAGTTTAACTGAACGCTCATTTAGCTCTTTCTTGTAAATGCCGCGTATGTCGTATTCTCGAAAGATATTTTGCATAAAAAATCCTGCTATAATAAATTTTTGCCAAAGTATAGCATAAATATTTGTAATTTTTTTATCTTATTTCTAACTGCCTTGAATTTTACCGCATAATGAGACCACTGCATAATAGTTAGTTCCAAAATATGGTGCTAGAAAGTATCAGAAATTAAATAAAATTACTCGAAAGCCTAGCCAAAGCTAAGCAGAGAGGAATTTTTTTGATTTATGATATTTTATAGTGCCTTAATTTGGACTTACTATTGTGCAGTGGTCTCATAATCATAATTTAAGTATTTTTCGGTATAATTTCGCCTATTTCGGGGTTTAGCTTAAAGCGCCGCGGGCGGTGTTTTGAGGTGTAACCCACCAAGATTCTATCTCTTTAAAGAGAAATAATTTTTTTAGAAAGGAAGATAAGTTGCCTACAATTAACCAACTTATACGCAAAGAGCGTAAAAAAGTGATTAAAAAATCAAAATCACCGGCATTAGTAAGCTGTCCTCAAAGAAGAGGTGTTTGCACAAGAGTTTACACAACAACTCCTAAAAAACCTAACTCTGCATTAAGAAAAGTTGCAAAGGTTAGATTAACAAGCGGATTTGAGGTAATTTCGTATATCGGCGGCGAGGGTCACAACCTTCAAGAGCACTCTATTGTATTAGTTAGAGGCGGAAGGGTAAAAGACTTACCGGGGGTTAAATATCACATTGTCCGCGGTGCTTTAGATACTGCAGGTGTTGCAAACAGAAAAGTTGCAAGATCTAAATACGGTGCTAAAAAGCCTAAGAAGTAAGAGTTTTGCAAGGTAAATTGCATAAAAGCAGACTTTTAGATTAATCCTTCGTGCTAAAAGTTTGAGTAAATCCAAAAATATTTTGAAAAAAGATTGAAGAAAAGGAAATTAAATGAGAAGAAGAAGAGCTCCTGTAAGACCGGTTCTGCCGGATCCGGTTCATGGAAGTAAAGTATTGACTAAATTTATCAATAAATTAATGTTAGACGGCAAAAAGAGTATAGCTGAGAAAATTATGTATCAAGCTTTAGAGAGAATCGAATCTAAAACAGGCGAAAAAGGTATTGATATTTTCGATAAAGCAATTGAAAATGTTAAACCTGTAATGGAAGTTAAATCACGCCGTGTGGGTGGTGCTACTTACCAAGTTCCTATCGAAGTGCGCCCTGTCCGCCAGCAATCTTTGGCTATCAGATGGATTGTTGATGCGGCAAGAAAAAGAAACGAAAGAACTATGGTAGAGAGACTTAGCAATGAGTTGATGGATGCAGCAACAGAAAAAGGTGCGGCATTTAAGAAGAAAGAAGATACTTACAAAATGGCAGAAGCTAACAAAGCGTTTGCTCACTATCGCTGGTAAGGGAATAAAAAATGGCAAGATCACATAAATTAGAAGATTTAAGAAATATCGGAATTGCTGCGCATATCGATGCCGGTAAAACAACAACTACTGAGAGAATTTTGTTTTACACAGGTGTTGAGCATAAAATAGGCGAGGTTCACGACGGCGCTGCCACTATGGACTGGATGGAACAAGAGCAGGAAAGAGGTATTACAATTACTTCTGCTGCGACAACTTGTACTTGGAGAGGCAAACAGATTAACATTATCGACACTCCGGGCCACGTTGATTTTACTATCGAAGTTGAGCGTTCTATGAGGGTTCTTGACGGTGCGGTATCAGTATTTTGTGCTGTTGGAGGGGTTCAGCCTCAGTCTGAAACCGTATGGAGACAAAGAAACAGATACGGCGTTCCGTCTATTGTCTTTGTTAATAAAATGGACAGAACAGGCGCAGATTTTTACGAAGTAGAAAGACAAATTAGAGACAGATTAAAAGGAAACCCGGTTCCTATTCAATTGCCAATCGGTGCAGAAGATAATTTTGAAGGTGTAATCGACCTTGTTAAAATGAAAGAGATTGTTTGGGATAAAGAAGCAGAGATGGGTTCAGCTTACTATGAGCAAGATATTCGCCCTGAGCTTCAAGAAAAAGCCGAAGAATACAGAGAAAAATTAATCGAAGAAATCTCTTCTTGCGAAATTAACGAAGACCTTATGGAAAAATATATGGAAGGCGAAGAGCTGACAACAGAAGAGATTATGCAAGGAATTAAAAAAGCAACTATTAATATGGAAATTGTTCCAATGACTTGCGGAACGGCATTTAAAAACAAAGGTGTTCAGACACTTCTTGATGCTGTTGTAGATTACCTTCCGGCTCCTACTGAAGTTCCTCCGATTAAAGGAACTTTAATGGATGACGAAACTGTTGAGGTAGAGGTAGAATCGACAGACGACGGCGAATTTGCAGCGCTTGCATTTAAAATTATGACAGACCCGTTTGTTGGGCAATTAACATTTATCCGTGTTTACCGAGGTTCTTTGGAATCTGGTTCTTATATTTTAAACTCTACTAAAAACAAAAAAGAGCGTGTTGGTAGAATTATGAAAATGCACGCAATTAAAAGAGAAGAAATTAAAGAAATTTATGCCGGTGAAATCGGTGCAGTTGTCGGTTTAAAAAACACTACAACAGGTGATACTTTATGCTCAGAAAAAGATAAAGTAGTGTTAGAGAGAATGGATTTCCCTGATCCGGTTATCTCTGTTGCGGTTGAGCCAAAAACAAAAGCTGACCAGGAAAAAATGGGTATTGCACTTAGCAAATTGGCAGCAGAAGACCCGTCTTTCCGCGTTAGCACAGATGAAGAAACTGGTCAGACAATTATTTCTGGTATGGGTGAGCTTCACTTAGAAATTATTGTTGATAGAATGAAAAGAGAATTTAAAGTAGAAGCAGAAGTAGGTGCTCCGCAAGTTGCATACAGAGAGACAATCAGAAGTTCTGTTGAGCAAGAATACAAATATGCTAAGCAGTCAGGCGGACGCGGTCAGTATGGTCATGTTTACCTGAAAATCGAGCCTTTAGAGCCAGGCAGCGGATATGAGTTTGTTGATGATATTAAAGGCGGTGTTATTCCAAAAGAGTATATTCCTGCAGTAAATAAAGGTGTTCAAGAAGCGATGCAAAGAGGTATTCAAGCGGGCTATCCGGTAGAAGATGTTAAAGTTACGCTTTATGACGGCAGCTACCACGATGTGGATTCATCTGAAATGGCATTTAAACTTGCTGGTTCTATGGGCTTTAGAGAGGGTGCAAAAAAAGCCAACCCTGTAATTTTGGAACCAATGATGAAAGTAGAAGTAGAAGTGCCAGAAGAGTATATGGGCGATGTAATCGGTGATGTTTCTAAACGCCGCGGACAAGTAAACGGAATGGGCGACAGAGGCGGAAACAAAATTGTTGATGCTTTCGTTCCGCTTGCAGAAATGTTCGGCTACTCTACAGACCTTCGCTCTATGACACAAGGCCGTGCAACATACTCTATGGAATTTGACCACTACGAAGAAGTTCCTGCAAATATTGCAAAAGAAATTATCGAAAAAAGAAACGGCTAAGAAAACTGCCTTTGGGCAGTTTTTAGCTGAAAGCCTAAAGTTTTTCTCCTAAAATTTTATCATTATATTAAGGAAAAATATCCATATAGAGACTGTTGCATAATAGCTGGTTCCATACTTTGGGCTTGCTATTGTGCTGCAGCCTCATATATAGCTCTTTCAAATTGAAATAGTTTTAAAAAAAATTATTCTAATATGATAAAATCTTCCTATGTTAAACAGAATCATTGAATTTATAATTTATGTATTTGCATATTTATGGTTTAGGATAACACTTTTTTTTAATTGGTTTAAAGCAAATATTAAAAAGCCAAAAATACATTTTGTTATAGGTATGTTTTCGCTTTTAATTTACCATTTGCTTTTAAAAAGCGATTTAGAAAATAAGGGTTATATTTTAAGCGGATTTATGTATGGCGTGCCGATTATACTTTTTGGCAGAGGAGTGGTCCGTTTTTTTGGTTACTGTTTAATCATCTACCAATATATTGTATTATTTGTTACTTGCTAATGAACTTATAATATTTTTTTTCATATTTAATTAAATTAAAAGTAAAAATTGAATATAATATGCGCCCCATTGGGGTCTGCGTGAAGAGCTTTTATATAGCTCGCACCGTCTATATAAGGGCTGGAGAGGCTATTTGGCTTTGTCAAAAACTCGCCTGTCCACGCAAAATTTTAGGTGCAAAGAAAAATTTAGGAGCGCCTTATGAAGGTAAGACCATCGGTTAAAAAGATGTGCGATGATTGTAAAATAATCAAGCGCAAGGGTGTAATCAGAGTGATTTGCAAAAATCCAAAACACAAACAGAGACAAGGATAAGTATGGCTCGTATTGCAGGGGTTGATTTACCGAAAAATAAAAGAATGGAGTATGCTTTAACTTATATTTACGGTATAGGTTTAACAACTTCAAGAAAAATTTTAGATGCAACAGGCATCAGTTACGACAAAAGAGTTCACGAA
>JALWKP010000068.1 GCA_027081355.1 Campylobacteraceae bacterium | reverse complement strand
CAAAACAGAAGCACCCAATCAATATGAATTTGGCTTGCATAAGTAAAAAATGAACTAAGAGCAGAAAACGGAACTACTGAGCTTACGGTAATTGCAACTTTTTTTGGGTCGTAACCTAGCAAAATTAAAAGCGGAATTAAGATATTCCCTCCGCCTACCCCAAGCAAGCCTGCTAATAAACCGACAGCCGCGCCGACTATAAATAAAACTGCATTGCTATGGGTTTTTAAAACAGCTTTTTTCTTTCCGAAAATCATCATAGTTCCGCTGTAAAAAAGTAAAAGCATAAAGAAAAACTTAACAATTTTCTCATTAATATACAGGCTAAAATAAGCGCCTATTGGGGCAAAAACAAGCATCATTAAACCTATGCGCCAAACAAATGCAAAATCTAAAACTTTGCGTTTTATATTCATAATGCTCGAAGTAATGGTAGTAGATGCACCGGAAAAGAGTCCTATTGCTTTGGCGGCTGTAAAGTTTAAACCCAAAAAGTTTAAAACAGGAATAAGTGCAATTCCAGCACCCGCGCCGCCCATAGAGAAAATTGCAGAAAGCACAAAGGCTATAAAAGTGTATAAAAAGTAATTGCTCATAACTTAATTAAGCGCCTCTTGCAGCTGCTTTGCAGTTTGAAGCATTTTTACACCGGTTACTGTTTTATTTTTTAAAGATACAACAATAATTTTATCGCTGTCTATCCCTTTTTGATACACTTTTGCAATATTTTCATCATAAATAAGCGCTAACGAGTATGGACTTTTTCTAAAATCCGGCAGAGCAAAAGTATTGCGGATAATTGCAGGCATACCGCTGACATCTGCAACGAAAATCGTATGGTGAGAAGGCAGATAGCTTTTTGGCTCTTTTTTTAGAAATTCGCGGACTGTATGTCCAGAATTTTTGGCAAAAACAAAAATTAACTTTTGTGTATCATCGTTTAATTTAACAGTTTTGTTAAATTGGTCAGGCAGTTTAAAATCTAATTTAGAACCAATTTGCAAACCGTTGCTTGCTGTTGCGAAATATTTGCTGCTGTCATAATTGCTTTTGCCGTTTAACGCAAATAAAGCGCCGACCCCCACTGCCAAAAGCAGCACTATTGAAATTAAAATTTTTTTCATTGAAAATCCTTACATTCCCGGAATTCTTGGGATTTTGCCAAGTTTAGAGTTACGGCAATACCAGCCCCAGCCTTTTTTTAGCCAGTGTCCGATAACCGGCATCGGTATCATTTTGCCGCCTTTGTCATTTCTGTAAACAAATGCTGCGCCGTCGCCGCTGTCCATTACGCAAAGGATATTTAAATGCTCTTGGTAACCTTTGCGCTCGCTTGAGCCTCTTTCTTTTGCAGCTATATTAAATGCCGTGTTTCTAGCCATTACTTCGGCAATATGCCCCTGTTTGGCACGCCAGTTAGGACCTAAAATTTCTGCGCTGTCACCTACGGCGTAAACATTCTCTGCACCTTCAACTTCGCAATAATCGTTTATTTTTACTAAGCCGGCTTCATTTAATGGCAAATCACTGTTTTGAAATACTTTATGCCCATCTCCTGCAGGTATAAACATTGTAAAATCGCTCTCTAATTTACTGTCGTCTTCAAAAATTATGCCATCATTCGCAAACTCTTTTATCTTTTTACCAAAATGTTTATTAATATTTAATTTATTAAAGAAAATATCCATCATTTTAAGCGCCTGCTCGCCCATTCTTGCACCCGGTTTCTCCATCGGGGCAAAGAAAGTAAGTTCAAACTTATCGCGGATTCCGAGTTTTTTAAGCTTATTGTGAACATTAAACAAAACTTCAAATGCAGGACCTCCGCGCACATTGCTTGGGTCTTTCGGATTGCCGCCAAAACCCATAGCTATTTTGCCGCTGCCTTTTGCTATAAGTTCGTCTATTCTCTCTTTTATTTTTGGCGCTTCTTCCGGTGCTCCGCAGATGGATAAAAAGTTTTCGCTTCCTTTGTGCTGCATTTTTCCGCTGCCTATTGCAACAACAAGATATTTGTAATCATATTCGCCGTTTTTGCAGTAAACCTTTTTTTCGCTGCTTTTAATAGATTCTACTTCGTCAATAATGACTTCAAATCCATGGGCTTTTGCTAAATCGTTAAGCGGAATGCTTATATCTTCCATAGTTGTCTCACCCGTTGGAATCCAAATAGAGGTGGGGTATATGTAAAAATAGTCGCGGTTAGAAATAAGAGTAACTTCAAACCCCTCTTTTCTGGCAAATATTGCCGCCTCTAAACCTGCAAAACCGCCGCCTAAAATTAAAATATTTTTTCCCATTTTTACCCTTTATTAGAAAATATTATCTTTAGTATTATTTTACATAATAAAAGGTATTATACTAATTATTTATTAAATAAATCTAAATTGGCAAATATATTTTATCAAGCAACTCTTGATACTCCATTTGCACATTAGAATCCAGTGTTATCCCGCCTCCGCTGTGGTAATAGAGCCTGCCATCTTCTTTGCTAATTGCCCGTATCATAACAGCCGATTTTAAAGAGCGGTTTTCGTATATTCCAAAAATTCCTGTGTATAAACCCCGTTCGCTTATTTCTGCATTGTTGATAATTTCTAAAGTCTTTCTTTTCGGGGTGCCGCTGATTGAGCCTGCAGGTGTTAATCTGTCTAAAATTTCGCCTAAATTGCTGTTCCAATTATCGGGTAAATCGGCAACTATTTCGGAACTAACCTGCAAAAGCTCTTTATCGCCCGCTTTAATTTTATCGACATATCTAAATTTAGGCACACGCGTTTTAACCCCGACCATATTAAGGTCGTTTCGCATTAAATCTACTATCATAGTGTGTTCGGCACTCTCTTTTATATCGCTTAAAATCTGCTCTTTGGCATTTGGCAAACTTGCATCTATCGTGCCTTTCATCGGGTAGGTGTAAATTTTGTTATCTTCTATTTTTACAAAGCACTCAGGCGAAAAGCAGACAAATTCATCGTATATTAAAAGCTTGTAAGGCGCAATTGCCTGCACGAAAATTTCATCTAAGCTCAAATTTGTTTCGATTTCGCTTTTAAATGTTAAATTAAGCAGGTAAGTGTTGCCGTTTTTTATCTCTTCTATAACTTTATTAAAACTTTTTTTGTATCTCTCAAACGCAACGGGGTGTTTTTTTAGTTTTGCTTTTTTGCCCAAATCGACTCTGTTTTTGCAATCGAAACTGTATGCGATTTTTCCGCTAAGTTCGCTTAATTTTTGGGCAAATATTTTGCTTTTATCGTAAGATATTATAAATAAAAAGGGCTCATTCTCTTTAGCGAGTTTCGAAATTAAACCGAAACCATCTTTTGGGGGCAGAAATTCAAGCATTGTCTAAAAGCAAATGTTTTAATACCGCCATACGGACATAAACACCGTTTGAAACCTGCTCTAATACAAGCGATTTATTGCTTGCTAAAACTTCGTCGCTAATATCGATATTCCGCATTACGGGTCCGGGGTGCATAACCGCTATGCTTTTGCCCTCTATATGCTTTGGCTGTATGCAGTAGTGCTTTGCATATTCGCCGTAATCATCAAAAATAGGTTTTTTGTGGCGCTCTAACTGGGCGCGAAGGCTCATAATAATATCAGCATTTTCAATACCCTGTTCTAAATTTTCAAAATTTGGCAAAGAGGTTTGGGGCATAAACTCTTTAGGGGCTACCAAAGTTACATTCAATCCCATAGTCTGAAGAAGCTTAATATTAGAACCCGCAACCCTAGAGTTTGCTATATCGCCGATAATCGTGATGTTTTTACCCTCTATATCGCCGTTAAAATGCTCGTAAATCGTAAAAATATCAAGCAGGGCTTGGGTCGGATGGGCGTTTTTGCCCGTGCCTGCATTAATTACCGGAACCAGCTTCATATCGGCTAAAACCTTGGCGCTCTCATCTTGTGTGTGGCGTATAATTACGCCGTCTGGATTCATTGCGCAAAGATTTGCAAAAGTGTCTTCTAGCGTTTCGCCCTTTTTGGTAGAAGATTTGGCAGGGTCTAAATGAACAACATCAGCCCCAAGCCTTTTAGCAGCCACTTCAAAAGAGCTTCTAGTTCTCGTAGAAGGCTCAAAAAACAGGGTAATTATTAACTTATTGCTTAACAGTTTAGGCGGCAGTTTAATCTTAAAACTTTTGGCATCTTTTATAATTTTTAATACGGTCTCTTTGGAAAAATCATCAACATCAACTAAATGAAGCATACCCGCCCCTTTTTTAAAAAAGTATTATACTTTATATCTGCTTAGGTTTTGGGAATTAAAATTCATCTTAATTTACTCGCCTAGAGCAGTAACTTCTTATATTTTTCAGCCAAAACATATAATAAAAACATACTCAATTTATCGATTTATATCTTATCTATGCACTCATTAACTATCAATTAATTATTTTTTTGTATCATAATAAATAATTTTATACTCTGGAGAAAATATTGGATACTATAAATAAAATTCGTAATGAAATGCATAAAGTTGTTGTCGGGCAGGATAAAATGATAGAAGCTCTGCTTGTGGGGCTTATTTGTCAAGGGCATATCTTGTTAGAGGGGGTGCCAGGGTTAGCAAAAACCACTACGGTAAATGCGCTGGCGAAATCTTTGGGTTTAAATTTTAAAAGGGTGCAGTTTACCCCCGATTTACTGCCCACAGATATTATAGGAACAGAAATTTACGACCCCTCAAGCAACAGTTTTAAAATTAAAAAAGGTCCGGTATTTACAAATTTACTGCTTGCAGACGAAATCAACAGGGCTCCTGCAAAGGTTCAGTCGGCGCTGTTAGAGGTAATGCAAGAGCGGCAATTAACTATTGGAGACGATACATTTAAATTAGACCCTCCTTTTTTGGTTATGGCTACGCAAAACCCTGTTGAGCAAGAGGGGGCTTACGAGTTGCCAGAGGCTCAATTGGACAGATTTTTAATGAAAATAGTCGTAGGTTATAATACCCGCGCAGAAGAGCTTGAAATTGCAAGAAGGGTATCTAATAACAGTTTTGGCAAAATAGAGCAGGTTGCAACTGCAAAAGATTTAATGAGAGTTCAAAACGAAGCTATGCAAGTTCATATAG
>JALWKP010000067.1 GCA_027081355.1 Campylobacteraceae bacterium | reverse complement strand
CAGCAAAGAGGACTGTTTTAAATTAGAAAAGTTAGCAACCACCCTGACACCTTTTAGGTGGCAGGCAAAGTATCCCCTTCAAGGGGTTTTCAATACCTGCCCCTTTGGGGTAGGATTTTTATTGTTTTTACCAAATAACTCATTTTGCCATATTTATCTATTTTTATTTCATTTTGAAATATTTATGTGTTTAAAATGTTATATATCTTGTTTTATAAGATTATATGGTATAATAATCGGATATAAAAAATGTAGGAGAATTGATGTTTAATATCAGAATCATAAATAGTGTTATTATTTTAGTTTCGTTACTGTTTTTTACTTCGTGCGAAAATACAGATACTACAAAATATACATACAATCAGCCGCAGACAACAGAAAAAAATGCCGATGTTTCGGGTATAGAAGCTAGATTTATAAACAGTTATAACTGTGACCAGATAATTGACAAAGTCTATTTTAAAATTTGTTACGATTACACTTATAAAGCTGCAAAAAGCGTAGCTTATACATTAGAGGGCGATTTGGTAAATGAAAAAAATATACAAGAGCGCCCAAAATTTTATCCAGAGAGTGCGATTTATGACCCTTATAAAGCTTATGACAGCGATTATGTCCACTCAGGTTACGACAGAGGGCACTTAGCACCCGATGCCGCTTTTGACTGGAGTCAAGAGAGTTTAGAAGCTACATATTCTTTGGCTAATATCATACCTCAAGACGAAACAGTAAACCGCGAACAGTGGGAAAAAGCAGAAGAACACGCAAGAAAAGAAGCAGTAATTTTGGGTGAAGTTAAGGTTGTAAATGTTGTAATATATCCTAAAAACCCTAAAAAAATCGGTAAAGACCAAATATCTGTTTCTAAAGGTTTTTATAAAATAATGTATAATAAATTAAAAAATTACCAAGAGTGTTTCTATTATGAAAATAACGCTACACTTAATAAAAATAATTTATATGGCAATAGGGTGGATTGTAAAGTTATAGTGACAAATTAAATATAAAATAAATCTACTCTTTAGGAAGTATTTTCTTTGTTTTGCCGCTTAGTTTGCCGATTTTTTCTATTTTGCCGTGCAGGTTGCCTTGACCGGTTGTAAGTTTGGCTTTGGCGTTTTGCCAGGCGGTTTGGGCTTGGGTTAATCTTTGCTCTATTGCATTGAAATCTTCTAAAAACAGGGCGAATTTATCGTGCAGGCTTGCGGCTTCTTTTGCCAGGGTTTGCATATTTTTATCGTGGTTTGCCAGCTTCCAGAGTGTCGAAACGGTTTTTAGCGTTGTTAAAAGGGTTGTGGGGGTAACTACGGCAACGCCGCGCTCAAAGGCGTATTCAAAAATAGAGCTGTCAATCTCTAGCGCCATTAAATACGCCCCTTCTACGGGAATAAACATAAGCGTAAATTCGGGTGCTTTGAGTTTGTCCAGTTTATGATACTGTTTGCTAGCAAGCGTGTCTATATGGCGTTTTATGCTGATAATATGGCGTTTTTTGGCTTCGGCAATCTCTTTTGGCTCTTGCAGTTTTAAAATTTCGGTATAACTTTTTAGCGAAACTTTAGAATCTATTACAATATGTTTGTTATCGGGCAGGTAAAGCACGATGTCTGCGCGCCTGTTGCCGCTTTCATCTTTAAAAAACTGCTCTTTTTTATACTCTTTGCCCTCTTTAAGCCCGCACGATTCAAGCGCTTTTTCCAATATAAGCTCGCCCCAGTTTCCCTGCACTTTAGAATCGTTTTTAAGCGCGTTTACAAGGGCGTTTGCCTCTTTTGAAAGCGTTAAGTTAAGCTCTTTTATCTGCATCAATTCGCCGCGCAGCATATTTATAGACTGGCTTTGCGAACCGTGAATCTTTTCAACCTGCGCTTTAAAACTGTTAAGTTCCCTGTTAAAGGGCTCTAGCAGGTTTTTTATTTTATTGTCGCTCAGCTTCAAAAAGCTCTCTTGCTTCTGCTCGAAAATCTTATCTGCAAGCGTGCTAAATTTATTGCTTAAATTTTCTTCGAGACTCTTTATAAACAGCTCTTTTTCTTCCAAATTTTCTTTTAAAGTTTGGTTTTGGCTTTTAACAATGCGTAACTCTTCGAGCTCTTTTAGCGTTTGGTTAAATTGCGCTTTTAACTGCGAAAACTCATTTTTTAAAGCTTCGTAACTTCCCTTTAACTGAAAATAACTCTTTTCTATCTCTTCAAAATATCCAAATTTTTCCAGTTTCAGCGCATTGGAATCGTTTTGCAGTTTAAGCTTAATATTCTCTTCTTCTAAAGCGTCGCTTTTTTCTTTTAATTTAAAGTAAGCACGCTTAATTTGAGAGTTTCTTGACCATAATGAATAGATAATATATCCGATAAATGCAAGTATTATAAGCAGGAAAATAAATAAAATTTCTCTATTTTGCAAATAAAATCCTTTTTTGTTTTATATTTTAGCTATAATTATAACCTAAAACCTGCGATAGTTAGCATACTATTTATAGTAAAAAATAGGGGCGCTCTAAAAGATAAGCATTTAGTCATTCCCGCGAAAGCGGGAATCCAGGGTATTGGTTGACTGGTTAACTGGTTATTGGTATATTGGGGAAAAGTTTAACATCTCTCCCAGTATACCAGTAACTAATACACTAATACATAAAAACCCGCGGATTTTCGGTCAAGCCGGGAATGACAGGATTTTTTTCTTTTTGAGTTTGAGCTTTTTTAGTGGTATATATACTACCTACCGCAGGATTTAGGTAAAAAATAACAACTTAAAGGCGGAATATGACATTTTCAAGAATATTTTTTCTAGCGGTAATTTTAGTAATAGGGTATATGGTTTTGGCATACAACAACCTTGTAAAATTACGCCAAAGGCTGCTTTCGGCGTGGTCTGATATAGAGGTGCAGTTAAAAAAGAGATACAATTTAATACCTGCGCTTGTAGAAACCGTAAAAGGTTACGCAAAGCACGAAAGCGACACTTTAGAAAAGGTTATACAAGCTCGTAATATGGCATTAAACGCTCACAATGCAGGCGAGGCAAGCAAAGCTGAATCGATGTATAAACAAGCGCTTGGTTCAATTTTTGCGCTAAGTGAATCTTATCCGGAGCTGAAAGCAAACGAAAACTTTATAAATTTGCAAAACCAGTTAAAGGAGATAGAGAGCGACATAGAGAGTGCCAGACGCTACTATAATGCCACAGTTCGCGACTACAACGCCAAAATAGAATCATTTCCCGATATATACATAGCCCAAAAATTTAATTTTGAGCCATACCAGTATTTTGAAGTAGATAAATCAATCGAAGCGGATGTTTATAAAATGCCGGAGGTTAAATTTTAAGGTTTAGGGTTGAGCGATGAGGGTTTAGAAATTTTTAACCATTTCAAGCGCTACGAAGAAACCTATGAAAGCTAAGAGTTTAGAGCATAGAGCAAAGAGCTAATAAGGTGGCTTCGCCTTTTTTTAAGCGGCTCCGCCGCAAATATTTAAACGCGGCGCAGCCGCACAGTCAGCTCTAAGCTCTGCGCTCTTAGCTCTAAGCTTTAAAAAAGGGAGTTTAATGAAAAAATTAATCATATTGCTGCTTTTTACTCTTTTTACATTTGCCAGCACTATTGAGCGTTACGAAGCAGATGCTTATATTAACAGCAGCGGGGAGGTGCAGGTTGTTGAGGATATCTTATACAATTTCGAAGGGGTTCCGCACCACGGTATTTACAGAGATATTCCAAAAAACGATACTTTTATAACCGATATTCAAGCAGAGCAAAATTCCCGCAGGGCGCAGAAAAAAGTTATTGGCAATAAAAATTATATCCGCATAAAAATAGGCGACCCAAACAGCTATGCTCCAAATCTTTCAAATTACAAAATCTCTTACACAATTAAAGGTTATACTGTCCGAAACAGCGGCGATGTGAATAAAATTATAATGGATTTAATCGGCACCGGCTGGAGAGTTCCGATAAAAAAAGCGATTTTAAGGGTGCATTTGCCGCAAGTGTTGGCTGGGCGGGTCAAAGTAGCGGTTTTTAGAGGAATTTTCGGCTCGACCGAGCAACTGGCTTTTAAAGAAAAAGGCGATATTATCGAAATAGATGCAAACGATTTAGCTCCGCACCAGGGAATTACAATCTCTTTGGCTTTTGATAAAAATTTAATCCCTGCAAACAAAAAACCGACAGGCGAATATTATAAAAGTTTGCTTTATTATTTAATTTTAATACCAATTCTTGGTTTTTTATATTTAACGGCTAAAAAATATAACCTTTTACAAGATATTGGCTCAATATCCCCAAAATACAATCCTCCAAAGGGATTAAGCGTTTTAGAAGCCGGTGTAATAAAAGATAATTTTGCTGATTTTTGCGAACTTAAAGCCGGAATTGTAGAGCTTGCAAACTTAGGATACATAAAATATAAAGAGATAGACGGCGAAATGTATCTTGAGAGGCAAGAGAAAGACCCAAGCGGCTTAAGCGATGATTTAAAACTGCTTTTAAATGCAATGTTTGGCGGTGTTGTGCTTGTAAACACCAGCTTTTTAAAGCTTGACAAAAAGGATTTTGAAGCTATTAAAAACACTCTGCATTCAAATTTGGTTGCCAAAGGTTACTACTCAAGCTCTGTCCGCAAAGCCAGAGAGAGCTTTTTATACACCGCAATAGTTGCCGCGCTGCTGACTTTTGGGGCGCTTTTTTGGTATATATTTAAAGATACAGGATTAGAGAATATCTTTCCTGTTGCGGTAACTTCGGGATTTATCGCCGTAGGTGCAATTATGTTTGTGCAAAATTTAAAATCACGCGATTACAGCGGACTCTATTTTGCGGTTTTGTGGACAGGTTTTTCTATGTATTTTCTCTATTCTGTGGTTTACTCAAAAGGGGTTTTTGTCTCAATCGCAATTGCGGCAGTGATAATAATTGCAGGCATATACTTTATTTACAAAAAGCTAAACACCCTCTCTTTAAAAGGCTTAATGGCGAAGCGCTACCTTTTGGGCTTAAAAGAGTTTATTTCGCGCGCCGAGCGGGATAGAATAAGATTTTTCCTAAAAGAAGATAAACACTTTTTGGATAAACTGCTTCCTTATGCGATACTTTTTGGCTTAAACAAGCACTGGCTAAACCTCTACCAAGAGTTAAACGCCCCGCTGCCCGATTGGTATGTTGGCGATGTGGGAGATTTTGGTATGATAGATTTTGATACAAGCAGCTTTTTCCTAGACTCTCTGTCTGCCGACCCTTCCATC
>JALWKP010000066.1 GCA_027081355.1 Campylobacteraceae bacterium | reverse complement strand
AAATTCAGCAAAGAAGATGCTGAAGGTATGGTTGATTGGCTTTTATCTTGGAAAAATACTCAAAAACTTGTTTTAAAACTTGATGATGTTAAAAAAACTTACAAAAAATTGGCTGATGTAGATGAATTGGCTAAAAAATATCCGGTTGATAAAGACGGCAACTTAAAATATAAAGGTGCAGAGGTTAAAAATGTAAAAGATATTACATTTGCTACTGAGAGAGATGCATCTTTGGTTGATTTTATCGATTCTACAACAGGCAAAGTTCTTAGCCGCCATAAAGCTGGATTTGCAGTCCATGTTACAGTAACAAATAAAGCAAACCCAAGATATGCTTACTCTATCAGCCGTTCAGGAAGATTAACAATGTTTGATATCGGTGCTCCGGGACAGCCGGCAGTTGCCAGTGTTCAAGTCGGTCAAGAGTCTCGCGGTTTGGCGGTTAGCCCTAACGGCAAATATGTAATGGCTGGCGACTATAACCCAGGCGGCGCTGTTCTTTGCGATGCTCACACTCTTAAACCTTTAAAAGTTTATGATACAAGCAATGTTGTTGGATTAGACGGTAAAAAAGAGTCTAGCCGTGTTGCATATATTGCAGATACTCCGTTTGGACCGTATTTTTCGTTTGCACTTAAAGATGCAGGGAGAGTATATATTGTAGATTACTCTAAACCAAATTTCCCAGTTGTCGGAGATATACCAAATATCGGCAAAGTTCTTCACGATGCATTTGAAAATGAAAATAAAGGTCCAGATTACGGAAGATATGTTCAAGTTGCATCTCAGGGAAGCGACTTAATGGGCATTGTTGATTTAAAAACTAAGAAATTGGCTGCAAAAGTATTTACCGGTAAAAAATCAAAGCCGCATCCAGGTCAAGGTGCAAGCTGGTTTAACAAAAAATTAGGTGAGCAGCTTAATGCAACAAACTCTATGAATTACGGTTCGGTTGTTATTTG
Source organism: Campylobacteraceae bacterium (assembly GCA_027081355.1). GTDB lineage: Bacteria > Campylobacterota > Campylobacteria > Campylobacterales > Sulfurovaceae > JAADEQ01. The sequence goes on along the minus strand of JALWKP010000066.1, from coordinate 4,292 downwards.
GACTTCTCCGGGCTGGAAAGTTGTTAAAAAAGTTAAAACTGCAGGCGGCGGATTGTTTGTTGGAACTAGCGAACACACTCCATATATTTGGGCTGACTGTGTTCTTGGCAAACCTGAAAATTATAATAAAGTTTACTTAATCAACAAAGAAACTTTAGAAACAGACAGAATTATTGAAGTTAATAAAACTAAAGGGCACTTAATTGATGCTCATACAGGCAAGATACTTCAAACTTGGGATGCTACACAGCATCAAACAATTAAGGTTCCAGAAAAAGCATTTGGAAAAGAAAAAATTGTTCCTATGCCGGATAAATTAGGTCCAGTAGTTAAAAATCCTGTTCAGCCAAGATTGCTTCATGCTGAGCCTGCTAACCACGGCAAATGGACAATGATTAGCGAATGGACAACCGGAAGAATCGGAATTTACGATGCAAAAACCGGTAAATTTATTAAATATATCGAAAACTTGACAACTCCTACATTTACTTACTCTGTTGAGCACAGACAAAAAGTTCCGGGAGCATAATAGTTTTGCTCTTGCCCTTTTGGGCGAGGTAATTTATAAATGGGCTTTATTTAAAGGGGTGCCTACATTGCCATTAATTGGCATAAATCTTAAAGCCAAAAGCGGAAAGCAAAATAGAGAAGATAGATTAGAAATTAGAAATTAAAATATCTGTATTTCATAATCCGTATTCCAAGCGGTAACAAATAACTTTTTTGCTTTAAGCTTTGTGCTAATAAATGGATATATCGGTTCTTGATTTAATGGCAATGGAGCTGCCTTAAAGAATATTTATAAATTACCGGAGTGTTTAAATGAGGTTTTTTTTTATCTTTCTTTTATTTACAATTTCCATTTTTTCAAAGTATTTAGATAATCATTCATGCAGTGAGTGTCATGAAAAAATTTATAATGAATACCAAAGTTCTATGCACTCAAAAAGTTACTTTACTGACGAGCTTCATAGAAAAGTAGCCAATAAAGCAGATGCAAAAAAGTATGACTGTGCAGTTTGCCATATGCCTGCTGCAGATAATTTGCAAGATTTAGTTACAGGCAGGGCAAGACCTGATAAAAATAATGTGACCCAAACAGATGGAGTTTCTTGTTATTACTGCCACACAATAGCTTATGTTAAAAAGGCTCACTATCATAATATAAATGTTTTAGCTAAGCAAAATGCAAATAAGCCTACTTTTTATGGAGGTTTAAAAAATGCAGAGGATTCAGATAAACATTATAGTTTGAAAAACCCTATATATGCAAAAAATGCTTGTATTGGGTGTCATTCGTTTAAATTAAACGATAATAATGTAACAATTTTTAAAGCAACTGCAAAAAATCAAGACAGCTTAGGTTGTATAAAGTGCCATATGCCAAAGGTTGCAGGCGGTGTAGAAAAAATGAATAAAAGAAACCGTAAAATGCACTTAAGCCATAGATTTTTGGGTATTCACGATGCAGATTTTAGAAAAAAAGGCGTAGATATTAATGCGACAGCCGCGGGCAAGGTTCTAAAAGTAACACTAATAAATAAAATGCCTCATCCTTTAATTATTCAGCCGGCAAGAGCAAAATTTTTAAAAATAGAGGTGTTAAGAGATGGCAAAACTGTTTGGCAAAATTACAAAAACAGTCCAAAAGAAGATAAAAGGGCATATTTTGCATACAGTTTTATAAAAGACGGCAAGGAGATTATTGTTCCGTCTGATGCAACAGCAGGATTTGTGCATAATTTGGGAGCTAAAGAGGTTAAAACATTGACTTACAACATACCGGTATTAAAAAAAGGAGATAAAATAAAAATATCACTATATGTGCAATTGGCAAAAAGCGATTGCACAAAAGCGATAACCCTAAAAGATAAATTGCTTTTAAAGCCTCAATTAATTAAAAATGTAACTATTGAAGTTAATTAAATATTGAGTATAATACAGATATTTTATAAAAGGAACGGTATGAAAACTATATTGCTTAGTGCCCTATTGTATGCGGCATTTTTTGGGACTACTTTAAGTGCTAAAGAGAAATATTTTGTTGTCGAGAGAGAATCGCAGTCGGTTGCAGTTGTAGAAGACGGTTTGGCAAAACGGCATATGCTTCATATGCATAATATGAATCACGGCGTAATTAAATTTAAAGGTAAAGATGCTTATTTAATCAGCCGCGACGGATATGTTGTTAAATTTGACCCAAAAACAGAAAAAAAGTTAGCTGAGTATAAAACCAGCAAATCGGCAATCGGTTTTGTTATCGGTAAAAATTTTGTTGCAGTTGCAAATTATGATGATAAAAGCGTTGATATTTTAGATAGAGACTTAGAACCTTTGCAAAAAATAAAAACCGGTTCTAGGAATGTGGGTATTAAAATTTACAAAGATAAACTTATTTTTGCCCAAATGGATAATGACAAGGTAAGCGTTTACAAAGATGTAAATTACGGTAAAGCCAAGCCTAAGTTTGTTTTAGAAAAAGAGTTTAAAGTGGGCAAAATGCCGTTTGATGCAATGATTCAGGGCAAAACTTATATTGTCGGATTTTTCTTAACTAAAGGTTTTGGCGTTGTTAATTTGGATAAAATGAGTTACAAATTAATCCCTGTAACGGGTGATGGCAATAAACCGGTGTTAAAAGTTCCTCATTTTGGTTTTTGGTCGCTAAGCCGAGATAAAACTTTTATTCCGGCAGTTGGAAATAACGATGTTATGGTTTATGATAAAAAATTTAAATTTATAAAAAATATTAAAGTAAGAGGTTTGCCGGTATTTACATCTTTAAGCCCTGACCAAAAATATATAGCGGTAACTTTTAGCGGTAAAGATTTTCCATATATTCAAATTATTGATACAAAAACTTTAAAAGTTATCAAAACATTCCATTTTAAAGGTAAAGTTTTGCATGTTAGATGGTCTAAAGAGTATCCTGACCTTTATGTATCTGTAAACGGTGCGAATGAAGTGGATGTAATAGATACAAAAGGGTGGTTTATAGAGCGAGAGATTTATCAAATTAAAAAGCCGTCGGGGATATTTCTTTATGAAAGCAACAGTAACAAAAGCAAATGAAAATAGCTCTGCTCCTGCTTGCGGCAATTTTGCTTAATGCTCAAAGCGTTAAATGGCAGGGGAATTATGACAAAGCTTTAAAATTGGCAAAAGAGCAGAATAAAAAACTGCTTGTTTTGATAGTTAAGTGTAATAGCTCTAAAGTGATAAAAAAGTTTTTTGTTAATAAAAAATATATCGACAAAATCAATAAAAATTTTGTTAGTGCAATAGTGCTTTACGGCGGCAGAAGCTCTTATCCCATAGAGATGTATTACACAACAAAATTCCCGGCACTGTTTTTGGTTAATCCCAAGACAGAAACTTTTATAACCGAACCGATGTATGGAGTTAAAAGTTTTAGTCGGCTAGGCGCTGTTTTAAATCAATGACAATGTTCCAAAATTTTGGTATTATTTAAATAGAATAAAAAGGATAAAAAATGAAAAAGCTGGTTCTGTTTATTTTGCCGATTGCGCTTTTTGCGACTGACGGTAAAAAAGTGTTTGAAACATACTGCTGGGGGTGCCACCACCAAACGGCGGTTGCTTTTGGACCTCCTTTTAGCGAAATTGCAAGCAAAAGAAGCGCCGAAGAGATTCGCGCAATGATAGCCGACCCAAAAGATGTGTCTAAAGTTTTTGGCTACAAACGCAACGCAATGCCGGCATTTAAATTAAAAGAGGATGAATTGCAGGCAATTACAAAATATATATTAAGTTACAAACCAGCAGATGCAAATGCAACAGACAGCAACAAAAGCAAGGTTAAGTAATGTTTAGATTGAGCAACCTTATAAAATCTGTTGTCGAAAATAAGCCAAGCCGTGTGTTAAACGGGGCAATTGCCATTTGGAATTTTACAAACCGCTGTAATCTCTCTTGTTTGCACTGCTACTCTAAAGCAACGCTGGATTCCAAAGACACACTGACAACCGAAGATATTTTAAACACTCTGCCAAAGCTTAAAGAAAACGGAATAAAGTTTATAATTTTCAGCGGGGGCGAGCCGCTTACAAGAAGCGATATTTTTGATATTGCGACAGCTTGCAAAGAACTAGGTATTGTTACATATCTTTCTACAAACGGGCTTTATGTTAAAAGCTCCAATGCAAAAAAGATACTCGAAACCTTTAACTATGTAGGCATAAGCATAGACGGAAGCCCTGAAATTCACGATAAATTCAGAGGTCTTCAAGGGGCTTTTGAAGAGTCGATGAAATCGGTGCGATTGCTTAATGG
>JALWKP010000065.1 GCA_027081355.1 Campylobacteraceae bacterium | reverse complement strand
CTACTCAATTGCAACTCCTTAATTAGTTACAACCACCCTGAGCAGATATAATACTAAAAGTTAAACGGTGGAACCTTTGATTCATGACCTTGCCCTTAGGGCAAGGTTTTCTATTTTGAAATAAAAATAAACTTTATTAGTATGTGCACCAGATACAATATTTACCTGTAAAATATTCCCATACATACTAAGTCCTGTTACAAAACCCGAAAGTTTTCGTATTTTATTTGTCTGTTTATTTAGAAATATACTATCAGATGAAATGACACACCTATTGTCTCTAACAAACTGCTCTCTTCTAAAAACATAATAACCTAACTTTGCATCTATAAATTTACTAGCTTTTGGGCAGTCTATTTTAGCCGATAACAGCAGATTCAATCCTAAAATTAATATAATCATTACTCTTTTCATTTTACCCCTTTAATATATAAAATCTTTAACGGCATAAAAGGTGCGTGTTCTATTATATGTTTATTTGCAAATTCAGTAAAAACTTTAGCATCTTCTTTACTTTTTAGCAATCCATATTGTGTCGTTGCAAGATTTAATTTACAAATATCACCTACCTCTTTTTTAGAGTAACCTATATTAGCAAGTGCACTTAAGCCAAAAATATCTGTAACATCATATCCTGCTTTAACTGTTTTTTTGGCATCGCCGGGATACTCGGCTAAAACAACCTCTCCTCTTCCAGGCACTAAGAGTGTGCTTTTATTAGTTATTGCAATCAAAATATTTGCATTTTTATTTTTTTCTATTATAGCATTAAGCTTTTGCCTGTTTGGGTAATAAAGCACAAAACTATCTTTATCAAAACTTTTCCACACATCCGCATCTATTGTATATATTTTATTGCAGCCTAATGGAGCAAAATTATAATCTTTACTACTATTTATTTTTGGCACACAGCCATTTCTTGATACCAATATTGCAAATATAAATCTATAACTGCTCATTAAATTTACTGCCTATCAACCTGCAAAGAATCTACCAAAAACAGATGCTTATTTTGCAAACTTATTTGCAAAACTCTCATTTTATACCGTGCTTTTAGATAGTTATCCTCATAATTGCAATCAAATTTATATTCAATATAAAAGTCTATTTTAAAATCTTCATTATCAAACACAAATATATCGATATAATCAACTATTTTAAAAATGGCATACTCTATTTTATCTGCATTGCAACTACATAACATATCTTCAAAAAGAGCCTCTTTAAGCCAATTTTCTAAATACTCTCCAAATGGTTTATTTATAATAGTTTTTTCAATATCAGAAACAATTTTTCCGCCCAAATCTAAAATTTCGTCTATTTTATCGCTATCCCAATTACCCTCGTAAATTGTTGCTTGCAAAATTCTCTTTTTGCTTTTTAAGTAATTAAACGCATCAAAATAGCCGTTTAGGTAAGATTGTGTATTTTTCATTTTAGCTCTTTAATAATATTGACTATATTTTTAGCACTATTTGCCGAAAATCTAACATCTATAAGCTTTTGTGCCAACTTTTTATCATATTTTTTCAAAAAGTTCAAAACCGATTTTACATTCTCTTCTTTATCATCAAAAAAATCTTCAAAAAAGTACCTATCGCTAAACTCTTTGTATCCATAATGAATAATCTCGCCATCTTCATCTGTAATTTTTACCCAATCATCACAAGAGCAATCTACTATTTCAAAAAAAGAGCTCGGATAAAGCACAGGTTCGCCTATATCATCAAACAGCCTAAAATCAGAACCCTCTATTGCTAAAACCAAATACTCTTTGCCCTCTGTCAAAAAAACAGCATTTTGCTCAAAACCGTCTAATTTAAAATTGCTATATTCGTTTTTCTTTACAATCATTCTAAAATCTCCACCTATATATTTTTCAAAAACTTTTCTAGCTCGTTTACAGAAATTGTATTTTCATTAAATCTTTCTCTGTATCCTTCCACAGTTAAAGTGTAGCCGTAAGCTCTGTTTAGTGATATTTTAATTTCCTTAAAATTTTTACTGTTAAAATTTATAGCCATAAAAGTTTTGTATTTACCTGCAAATTCATTAATTTCTGCAATAGTAATATCTTCTTCATGCTTTCCGCACTCATTTTTTAAAACATCCCACGCATCGGCATAGCTTGATAAAATATCTATCTGAAAATAGATGCCGTATTTAGAGAATAGCTTTTCTGTGCCGTTGATAGATACATCTTTGTCGCTAGAAAAAGCCGGAAACTGCCAATAGATATCTTCATTGCTATCTAAGCCGTCAAACCTTCTATAAATTATATTTATTCCTCTTCTTTTTAAAGCTTTTATACTTTTTTCTGAAATCAAATTAGTGCTTGTAAACTGCACCCATTTTATAGGAATATTTTCTAAAAAAGATAAAATCTTGCTCTCATCTTTTATAAAACCTTCGTATCTATCATCAAATTCTATACAAATTTCAGCCGAACTTTGAGCCAAAAACTCTTTTTTAAAAAAAGAGTAAGGAATGGTTATGATATCAACTTTATATCTGTTGCATAATTCTAAAATCTCTTTGTTGCAGACATTATCTATTTTTATCATTTTTTATCTCTTATTTAAAAAATCAATTAACTCTTCAATCTCGCTTTGCTTAAACAAATTTACGGGTATTATTATATCCTCTTTTTCTCTTACACTGCAAATATACAAACCGACTGTGGGTTTAAATGGCTTTATGTCGGTTTTAATATAGCAGTTTTTAATATTGCCTATTTTTAAAGTTTTTGTTTTTAGCAGGGTTTTATATTTTATAAATTTTTTGTTGTATATAATTTCTATACTTCCTAAAACCAAATAGACTCCAAGCAAAACCGCTGTCAAAAGAGAAATCATTAAACTATCACGCTCCAATGTGGCTTTTGTATATGCCAAAATAGTTACTGCCAGTAATAAAGAGCCAAACATAACCGCAAAAATCAGATATATTTTAGATTTAACTTTTATTCTCTTATCTACTGCCATATCTTCTCATTAAATGCATTTTCGATATAATTTAAATCTTTTTTGTAATAAACTATTTCGCCTATTATAAAAAATATAAAAATTGCAAAAAGCGGTAAATTATCGGTTGTAAAAATACTCTTATCGTATCTGATTAATAAAAATATATACATCGATATTCCGCTTATAAGCGTAAATAGAGTAAAAAATATACTTTTTCTTTTTTTAATTTTTTTAATTTTTATATTTATCTTTTTGCTCATATGCAAACCGATTAATATTACACCTAAATAAAGCCCTGTTTTATCAAATTTAGAATAACCAAACAAGGCTCCGTAAGAATAAAAAATCCCCATATAAGAAAGATACAATAAAACTAAATCTTTTATCAACCGTCGCCTCCCAAATATCTTTTACCTCTTCTCCCAATAAAACCTAGGCAATCTATGATACTTTTTATAAAGAACACTCTCTTTATCGCAACTAATTGGATACCTATTATACACCGCATAAACCGATATTGCCAAAAATATAACAACCGCTAAGCAAAATACTCTTTTAATCATCTTTAAAATCCAAATTTAAACCCAAATTTTGCATTAGAAGGTGTATCAGATGTGTTGTGGTGCTTGGTAGCAGGGGTGTTGAAGGAAAATGCAGGCGCTCCCGGAGGGTGCGTTGAGGCTTTCCTTCAATGCCCATGCTGCCAATGACCGATACAGATGATGTATCTGCTAATGCAAATTTTGGGTTATAAGTTTCTCTTTAGCTTCTACATTACCCTGTTTAGCCGATATATAGAGCCAATAGTATTTATCGTTATTAAACCTTGTTGACATTTTATAAATATAAAACGAAGCGTTACTGTCGTTAAGAAAGAAGCTTCTTAACTTCATAGCCAAAAAGAAGTTGTAACTGCATTTTCTCTCTGTCGGGATAGAAACCCTTATATCTAAACTTTGCTTTTATCATAAAGCAAAATATTTCTGTCACACTTTTTGTAGTTTGGGATTTTAAGTAAAATAGCTGTATAAAAAGCAACTATTGCCGTCAGTATTGCGCAAAATAGATATTTCATATTAGCAAATCCTCTGTTTTTATTCATCAACAAATGAGCCGATAAAGCCAAACAACACTGCCCATATCGGTGCCCAAACAAATATTAAAGATGCAGTGGAAGCTCCATCTTTTGCTCCATTTACATTAAAAAACCAAAGTAAATGATAAAAATAACTAAAACCAATACTTGCTATTAAAAAATTATACTCTTGCCAAAACCTCTTTTTATTTTTAGAATTATAAACAATTGCATACCCTATATACATAGGCAACAATATCCATAAAATCAAAGGATTCAACCAAATTTCCTCTAAAATATAGCTGCATTGACTGCTAAAATAAATATTAAAATACTATTTTTCATATATTTCTACCAATTAAATGTTCTAAAGAGTCTTTGAGTATCGGATATTCAAACTCAAATCCCGCTTTTTGCAAAGCTTTGGGGTAAACCTCTTTAGATGCTGTTAGCACAACCGAAGCTTCGCCGTATATCAGTTTAAGAACAAACTTAGGAAGCGGTAAAACTGCAGGGCGGTTTAGAGCCGATGCGAGTTCTTTAGTTAAGATTTTGTTAGTTACAGGATTTGGAGATACGGCATTAAATGTGCCGGTTAAGCTATTTTGTAAAATAAAGCGGTAAATTCTAACTAAATCTTTTATATCAATCCAGCTTGTAATCATACTGCCATCGCCTATAACTCCGCCAAGACCTAGTTTAAACGGCAAAAGCATCTTTTTAAGTGCTCCTCCATCTGTTCCTAAAACCACTCCAAGCCGCAAAATTGCAGTAGATTTTTGGCATTTTAGAGCCTCTTTTTCCCAATCTTTAACCAAATTTGCCAAAAAATCGTCTGCACTTTTAGAACACTCTTCATCACAAGCCGTATTATCTGGGTAAATTCCGATTGCAGAACTTGAAATAAAGTGCTTAACCTCGCTTTTATTTATAGCATTTACAAGCTTTTTGGTCGTTTCTATTCGGCTGTTGTAAAGCACTTTTTTATAACTTTTGCTCCACCTCTTTAGAGACTGTGAAAAAACCTTCTTAACCAAACCTTAAGAAGCAATAGTTTCACAGTCTAATACTGCCTGTAAAATCACTAAAATATAACCAAATATATTATGCTATAATAAATTAATTAAAGCACCTAATCAAGGGCTATTAAGGCTATATTGTGAATAAAGAATCTTTAAACTATATCCAAGCAGAAAATAGAAAACAGCAAATGTTTTTTCCTCCTAGTATAGATGAGTATATAAGCAGTGATAATCCTGTAAGAGCAATAGAT
>JALWKP010000064.1 GCA_027081355.1 Campylobacteraceae bacterium | reverse complement strand
AATTACGGAAACGGAACCTTTGAAGAAGCGATAGAATTGGTAACAAAAGCCAAAGAGCTGGTATTGCAAAAATTTGGAATAGAGTTGCAAAACGAGGTTCAAATTCTTTAAAAGCGGTTTTGCTGCTATTTAATTTCTTGAAACCTCAGCACAATAGTTAATCCAAATTAAGGCGTTAGAAAGTATCATACTTCGGAACTACCTATTTACTTAGAAGCGCTATGGGGTCCCATTAGCATTAATGTCCAATATGCCCTTTTTTCTTTATTGCTTACAACTTTAGCCAGCGCGACATCTGTAAATCGCGGATCCATAATTGTTTTGCAGTCATTTGGTCTTTTTGCCCAATATTCCAGCAAATCTTTTGGCGATTTTAAAGTATTTAAATCTGTTCTTATAACCAATTCTCCGCTTATATATTTTTTTGAATCTTTTTCCTGGTTTACTCTTTCGTAAAAATGGCTGCCTCTGCCGAGTTTCAACCTTTGAGCTGTGCCGTCAGTTGCTGTTCCGGAACCGTCATGAGAGAGTTTTCTATTAACTGCCATATCAAGCGTATGCTCTTTTGTTACATAATACAAAGCTTTATTCCAATTTAAGGTGCTCACCGGATTGGAACAAATCTGTTTATGTGTTCTGATGCTGTTTACAGCTTTCATAGTAGCTTGAGCTATTGTTAATTTGCCGCTTTGCTGCGGCGGCGTTTGGGTTTTTAAAGCGGCAGCCGGAGCGGCGGTTGCTGTTTGAGATGAAATATTTTCTGTTTTAGCCACATTTTTCACCTGTGTAACTTCTTCCTGAATCCCTTTTACTTTTTCTGCACCTTTTTTTACTGCAGAAGTTACTAAATTTTCTGCATTTAATGATATTACTAAAGAAAAAAGTAATAATTTTTTTTGCATTAGATTACCTTTTAATTAAACTGCATATATTATACAAAAAAAAACCAAAATTAAGGAATATGCAAAAATAGTTTAATTTACTTCAAGAATAAAGATAAAACGGGCTATTTTAAAATTAATATTTTAATTTTTCGGCATCTGTTTAAGTTTAAAATCTTAAAATGTTTTATAAAATGTGTAAAATTGTTATATTTATTTCAAAAAAAAATATTTTTATATTCTTAACTTGTTAAAAAAATGTCGGAATTTTCATAGAAATCTAAAAAAATATGACCGTTTTATGGAATAATAATCTTTAAAAAGCAAGATATAATTAAAATTTAATAAAATTAGAAATTAAACAAAAAAAGAGTATCATATAGTATGCGAAACTATGATACTATATAGTTTGTATATATTCAAGCAGCAGGAGGGTTTGATGAAATTTAAAAAAGCATTCTTTAGTGTCGGAATTATGTTAGCTTTAACCGCTTTTAGCAATGCCGGAGTGGATAAAACTTATAAGGTTAATATTACTCCTAATCTTTCTTATATAGATGTAGATGTAATGGGCGAACCGGTTAGAATTGACAGAATTCAAGACACCAGCCACAAACTCACAAACAGTTACACAAAAACTTCAAGACCGTGCCCGCCGTTTTGCGTTGGGGCTTTTAAACCTATTCCGGGTGTTGAAACATACGGCGAATTAGAATTATTGCATTTCCTAAAAAATGAAGTCAATAAAAATACCGGTGTAGTAGTCGATGCAAGATTGCCAAAATGGTATAAAGAAGGCACAATTCCAGGAGCTATTAATTTACCATTTTCTATTTTAAATCCTGATACTTCAAATCAATATTTAGAACAGGTTTTACCTGTTTTAGGAGCTGTAAAAAAAGGCGGCAAGTGGGATTTTAGCAAAGCGCAGAAATTGGTTGTATTTGATAATGGTCCCTGGTGTCAGCAAGGTGTCAGAGCTATACACCATTTAGTTAAAATAGGCTACCCTAAAAATAAAATCAAATATTACAGAGGCGGTATGCAATATTGGCAGATACTCGGCTTCAAAGTGTTAAAACAGCAATAGGAGCACAATTATGTTTAGGATTGTTTTAATTATATCACTGCTATTTAGCTCAATATTTGCAATGAGCGATAAAGAGCTGGCAGTTACTATAAACCTTTCGGGAAAGCAAAGAATGCTCACCCAAAAAATGACTAAAGAAGCCCTTTTAATAAAACTCGGCATCGATAAAAATGAAAATATTAAAAAACTTAAAAAAACCTCTGCTCTTTTTGATGAAACTTTAAAAGGGCTGCAAAAAGGTGACGACGCTTTAGGTTTAGTGCCTGCAAAAAATAAAAAAGTGCAGGCAAAATTAAAAGAGATTCAAAAATTATGGGAACCTTTTTACAGCAAAATTAAAGATATTTATACTCAAAAAGATTTGAGTGAAAAAACTTTTAAGTTTATTGAACAAAACAATATGAAGCTTTTAAAAGAGATGAATGAAGCTGTATCTATGTATGCTGCTTTAGGAGATAAAGGCGGCAATAAATTAAAAATGGCTAACGATATTAACCTTGCTGGAAAACAGAGAATGCTTACCCAAAAAATGGCTAAAGACCTGCTGCTTTATCAAGCCGGCATTGAGCCCCAAAAAGCAAAAAAAGATTTAATCTCTTCTAAAGAGTTATTTACAAAGACTTTAAAAGGTCTGTATAATGGAGATAAAGAATTAAATTTGGTTGGAACAAAATTGCCAAATATCAGATTGCAGCTAGACCTTACCAAAATGGCGTGGCAAAAAGTCGAAGCTAAAATTCCAAAAGCTATTGAAAATAAAAGCGACTTAAATTTAACAAAAGAGGTAATTAAAGGTTTAGATAAAACTAAATTTTTAATGAATAAAGCAGTTTATATGTATGCCAATTCTATAAACCGTCAAAAACAGATTTTGAAATTAAACTCTATAATAAGCGGTTTTATGCATAAAAAGAATAATGCCAAACACTTAATTAATCTTGCCGGAAAACAAAGAATGCTGACTCAGCGAATTAGCAAATTGGCAATAGAGTGCACTCTTGAAATTATTCCAGACAGCTGCATAAAATTAAAACAATTTATACAGCTTTATCATAAAACTCTATTAGGCTTTAAAAATGGCGATAAAGAGCTGGGGTTAGAAGCATCAAAAAATAAGGAAGCTTTAGCTCAAATAGATAAATTATTAAAATTGTGGAAGCCTTTTTCAGAAGCTGCAATGAAAGTTCAAAACAGCAGAGGAAAAGATAAAAAAGCTTTAGAGTATATTCTGGCACATAATGAAGAGTTGCTAAAAGAGAGTGACAATTTAGTTAAAATTTTTGATAAAATTAATCAAAAAAATGTAAATTATATTGAAAAAGCAGAAATAAACATTGTAGATATTGCAGGACGCCAAAGAATGCTTACTCAAAAAATGACAAAAGAGTTTTTAGCTTACGATATAATGAAGAAAAAAGAGTATAAAGCTAAAATGGAAAAAACCATTAAACTTTTTGATAACAGTTTAAAAGATTTGTTAAACGGCAACAAAAAATTATTATTGCCAAAAGCTACAAATCCTGTAATTATTAAACAGTTAAAAAAGGTTTCAAAGTTGTGGCAAAAAATTATGCCATTTTATAATAAAAATAATATCAGCCAAAAAGAACTGGTATTATTATTAGAAGCAAATCCTATTTTGTTAAAAGAGATGGACAAAGCAGTAGGATTAATTGAACACTCAACAGAATATTAAGGAGGTTGATTATGTTTGGAAATAAAAATAATGACAATAATATAGATGATTTAATAAGCAGTTCTTCGGAACAGCCTATAATAATTCAAGAGAGCAGCGGCGATAAGAAATTTCTTTATACTCTGCTTATATTGCTTGTAGTGCTGTTTTTAATTGCACTTGGATTAATTGTTTTTCTGGGTTCTAAATATTTTGGAAACAGCAGCGAATCAAAAGAGCCTGCTAAAATTGTGCAGCACACAGAAGAATCTCAAAGTCAAAAAGAGGCTAAGAGTGTTGCAAAAAAACTTGCAGCAAAAGTAGTGCAAAAACATCAGCAAAAGGCTGCACAAAGCGAATCTGCCGAAAGCGATTTAGAAAATTTGATTCAAGAAGAAGAAGCGCCTAAAAAAGCAAAACCGGCTAAACCTAAAACACAAATAGAGCAAACTATTGACAAAGTTGCACAAAACAGCGGAGGAAAAGGTCTTTCTCAGGCAGACTTGGCAAAAATTGCCAAATTGGTTGCAATGGAGTTGCAAAAAAACCAAAAAAGAGCATCTGCTGCCAAAAATTCTGCAAAAAGCACATCCGGCAGCGCTTCTGGAAGCAATGACGATGCAGCACTTGTAGCAAGTTTGCAAAGCGCAGAAACAGATACTTTACAAGAACAAAAAATAGATGCAAGCACAATAAAAAATGCAAAAGCAAAAGCAGGCAAAATTAAAGCAGGCAATTCAAAAAAAATTGATACATTCAATAAAGTTATTGTAGAAAATAAAAACAATGGCTCAGAAGAAGATGATTTAGCTAAATTATCTTCGGAAATAGACAGTATTTTACAAACTAGCGATGTTAAAAAAGAAGAACAAAACAGCAAATATAAAAAGGAAACAGAAGAAGAATTGGCTGTCCGTGAAGGTGAAATGAGATTCATAACTGTAAAAAAAGGTGACACTCTTAGCTCAATTGCTTACAAAGCATACGGAAAATCATCAGCATATGTTAAAATATACAAAGCAAATCCAGGATTAATTAAAAATCCAAACAGAATTTATGTGGGTATGAGATTGAGAGTTCCAGTAGATGCAGATTACATAGCACACCATTCAGGAAAATAATATGAAAAAGTTAGTTTATGCACTGCTATTTGGCGCTTTGGCGCTAAATGCCGAAAATGTTGTGGTTAAGATTACAAAAGATATTCCATATATCAATATTAACGATAGCGGAGTGAATGTTAAAATTCAAAGAATTCAAGATACAAACAATAGATTAGCAGACGATTTTACCAGAACTTCGAGGGTATGTCCTCCTAACTGTATTCAGCCTATAAAGTTAGGAAACGGCGTTAAAACTATTTCTGAATTGGAACTTATAAATTTTATAAAAAATAAGGTTTATAAGAAAAAGGGCATTTTGGTTGATGCCAGACTTAAAAATTTTTTCTTGTTAGAGACTATACCTGGAGCAATTAATATACCTTATACAATTACAGAAGTCAAATCTAAAACAATAACCGATAAACTTTTTAGAGCTCTGGGAGCTGTTCCAAAAGGAGACGGCAGTTACGATTTTACAAATGCAAAAGATTTAGCTGTATTTTGCGGCGGTTTATGGTCACCTGCATCTTCAACTTTTATTAAAAATATTGTTGCAAAGGGGTATCCCACTGATAAGATAAAATGGTATAGAGGCGGTTTACAGGCTTGGAAACTGCTTGGACTTACTACTGTTGTCCACGAAGCCAAAGAAGCAAAATAAAAAAATTAATTTTTTGTTGTAAATCTCCACTTTTATGCTATAATTAGAAAACAAGCATAAAAGGAGGAGAAATGAGCAGTAAATTAAAAATTGCAATAGCTGCTTTAGGACTTTTAATCATTTTGTGTTCTTTAACACACTCTTCAAAAGAAAATCTTAAAAAATCAAATAGCAATAACAGTGTTAAAAAAGAGCAATCTAAAACTGCTGTTAAAAAAATTGCCGATTTAGACGGAGATGGAATTGCCGATGAAAACGATACAGATATTGACGGTGACGGAATTCCAAACAGTAAAGAAGAAGCAATAAACAGCAATCCGCTAAATAAAGACACAGACGGCGACGGTAAAAATGACGGCGAAGAGTATAAAAAAGATACTGACGGAGACGGTGTAAGCGATATTTTAGAATCTACTTTAAGCGATAAAGACAGTGACGGCGTTGTTGATGAATTAGATGCCGATGATAATAATATCAACAATGACAGCGACAATGACGGTTACAGCAATATAGAAGAGAAAAAAGCGGGCACAGACCCATTAGATGCAAACTCTAAACCTCAAACAATTGATACAGACGGCGATGGAAAAATTGATAAAATAGAAAAAGGCAAAGATACCGACGGAGACGGCAAGGGCGATGAAATAGAATCATCTAAGTTAGACAGCGATAAAGACGGTGTTGTCGATGAATTAGACGCCAATAATACAAACCCGAATAATGATACCGATAACGACGGTGTAAGCAATATAAATGAAGTTAAAGCAGGCACAAATCCGCTAAACCCCAACTCTTTGCCGCAAAAAGATACAGACGGCGATGGAAAAATTGATAAAATAGAAAAAGGCAAAGATGCCGACGGAGATGGCAAGGGCGATATTATAGAATCTGCAAAATTAGATGCAGATAATGACGGCGTTGTTGATGAATTAGACGCCAATGACAGCGATGTAAATAATGACAGCGACGGTGACGGCATCAGCAATATAGATGAGAAAAATGCAGGCACAAACCCTCTTGATGCGGATGATAAACCGCAAGTAAAAAAAGAACAGCCGGCAGAAAATAATACAGCTGCCGATACAAACGCAAGCGATATAAATAGCACAAAAACGCCAAAAATAAATGAAGAAATCAAAGCCGAAATAGAAAAAGATATAAAAGATATTTTAAAATTGCACAAAATCGAATTTGAACTCAACAAAGCAGATTTAACCGACAAAGGGCAAGAAACTGTTGATAAAGTCGCCAAAGTTCTTAAAAAATATCCAAATGTCAAAATTAGAATCGAAGGTTATACAGACAGCGGCGGAAAAGCTGAATACAATAAAAAATTATCCCAAGATAGAGTAAATATGGTTAAAAAAGAGTTAATTAAAGCCGGAATTAATGCAAACCGCTTGACAACAATAGGTTATGGCGAAAGCAATCCATTAGTGCCAAACACAACAAAAGAGAATAGAGCTAAAAACAGAAGAGTAGAATTTAAAGTCATAGGAGAATAAAATGTTTGAATTAGCAAAAGATATATCATTATGTTTAACTTTAGCAGGAATAATCGGATTATATATCGGTTATTTATTAGGAAAAGAGAGCTGCAACAGCGCAGAAGACCCTCAGCCGCACCACTAATTAGAGAG
Source organism: Campylobacteraceae bacterium (assembly GCA_027081355.1). Taxonomy (GTDB): domain Bacteria; phylum Campylobacterota; class Campylobacteria; order Campylobacterales; family Sulfurovaceae; genus JAADEQ01. Next base: position 13,003 of record JALWKP010000064.1, on the reverse strand, counting down.
CATTTTGCCTCTCTGTCTTGTCTATTAACTTTTTTTTAATAAAACTTCAATAAAATAGATTTATTATATAACTTTTAATTAAAGGATAACTGTGCGGTTTTTTTTAACTTTTTTTATCTTAATATCTTTTTTATTTTCCGAAGAATTAAGCAGCGTAGCTTTAGAAAAACTTAAAGCCAAAGGTGAAAAAATAGTAAAAATTTTTTGCGATAAATCTAAATTGCCAAAAAACAATAGCGATATAAATAAAACAATCGAAACTTTAAAAAGCACCAAAGTATGCGGAGATATAAGTAAAGATAAGTTAAAAGCAGTTGCAGTCTATTTACAAAATGACAAAAACTCTAAAGCTAAATTCTTTAAAGTTCCAAATGGAGCTAAATGCCCAGTTTGCGGAATGTTTGTTTATAAATACCCAAAATGGGCAGCTCATATGGTGGTAAATGGAAAAGATTTCTACTTTGACGGCGTTAAAGATATGTTAAAATATTACTTTTTCGACAAAGACTTTAAATATGACAGAAATAAAATCAGCAAAGTTGAAGTCAGGGATTATTATACTTTAGAATCTCTTAATGCAACCAAAGCATTTTATGTAATAGGCTCAAAGATATACGGACCTATGGGAAATGAATTAATACCGTTTAAAACCCAAAAAGAGGCAGAAAATTTTATAAACGACCACGGCGGAAGAGTTATAAAATTTGACCAGACAACACCTCAAATGGTTATGGAGCTTGATAAGTAGTTTTTTTCTCGTCCCAAAGCTCCAGCTTTGGGATGCATATTAAAATAGCTTTATTTAAAAAAGGCAAAACAGTGATAAAAGAGTTTTTAATTTACACAATATTTATAATAATTTTATTTACTGCCGTAAATTTGCACTATTTTTTTTCTAAAAACAGTATAAACAGAGACTCTTTAACTGTTGCAAAAGTTACTAAAATAACAGAGCCCTCTTTAAGCGTCGGTATATTTGAAAACAGATTTTTATATTTAGATAAAAGTTTTGATAATAATGTTTACCCGGATATGATGAGCATAAATAAAACGGGGTTTGTATATGAAAAATAACTCTTTTTTTTACTTTTTAACATTAAATTTGCTAAAAGAGAAACGGCGCTATGCGGGTATTGTTATCATCTCTTCGCTTCTTATATTTTTACTTAGCAGCGTGCTTTTTATCTCCAGTTCTATTAAACAGACTCTAAATTACACTCTAAAAGCTCAGCCCGATTTTATTGTCCAAAACATAAAAGGCGGCAAAGTTGCGCCGATAAATAGCAATATGGTTAATAAAATACTCAATATTTATGGAGTTGAAAAAGTAACAAAGCGGGTTTATGGCAGATATTTTTTTGACGACAAATACAGCACATTAATAGTTGGAGTCGATTTTTTAGACGAACAAAGCAATAAAAATTTAGAAACTCTAATCAACAGCACCGATTTAAAACAATTTTTATCCAAAGAGCAAATGATAATCGGGCAAGGGGTGAAAAATTACTTAAAAACCCACTACTACAATTTGGAATACAATTTTTTAACGCCAGATGGACAGATGAAAAATATAAAAATCTTTAAAACACTTAGCTCCAAAAGCGCAATAATTAGCAATGATGAAACTATTATGCCTTTAAAATCGGCTCAAAAAGTGCTGGGTTTAAAAGAGAATAAAATAACAGATATTGCGCTTAATGTCCCTAACGACAGCGAATGGCAAACTGTAAAAGCAAAATTGCAAAGTCTTAATTTCAACATTCGTGTTATAAGCAAAAAAGATATGCAAAAAGCTTACGAAAGCCTCTTTAACTATAAAGGCGGGCTGTTTTTGGTGCTCTTTTTAATTGTAATAGCAACATTTAGCCTGCTTTTATATTTGCGCTACACCCTCGCAGCTTCGCTTGAAAGAAAAGAGATAGCCATTTTAAGAGCGGTAGGCTGGAGTATAAAAGATGTGTTGAAATTAAAATTTTTAGAAAATATTTTTCTGGTTATTTTTGCATTTATTTTAGGCAGCTCGCTAGCGTATATTTTTGTATTTGTATTAAATGCTCCGCTGCTTAAAAATATATTTTTAGGCGGGTCAAATTTAACAAATTTTGCCAAATTTACCCCGGTTGTAGATTATGGCGTGCTAAGCACAATATTTATAATTTTTACGGTAGCTTTTTTAAGCTCGGTGCTGATTCCTGTATGGAAAATAGCAGTAACAGAACCAAAAGAAGCACTCTAATTCGCTGACCCCAAAAGGATTCAAATGGTAATAATAGAAAATTTAAATAAGTTTTACGAAATCGACGGGCAAAAACAATACATTTTAAACGGTATTAATTTGAGTGTTCAAAAGGGAGAGTGTGTCATTTTAAAGGGGGTCAGCGGCAGCGGTAAAACCACTCTTTTATCCATAATTGCCGGTTTAGATAAACCAAGCAGCGGCAAAGTTATAATTGACGGCGAAGCAGTTTCTAAACTGCCCGATATGCACTTAAGCAAATTCCGGGCAAAAAAAATCGGCATAGTGTTTCAAAATTTTAATTTATTAGAAGGCGTAAATTTACTAGATAATACTATGGTGCCGTTAATTGCAGATAAAATAGGCTTAAAAGAGGCAAAAGATAAAGCTTTAAATGCTTTAAAATTGGCAAATATTGAGCATAAAGCCAATAAAATACCAAGCGAACTCTCTGGCGGAGAAAAGCAAAGAGGCGCAATAGCAAGAGCTTTAGTCGCCAATCCCAATTTAATACTTTGCGATGAACCGACTGCCAACTTAGACAGAGAAAACTCTTTAAAATTCATATCCGCACTAAAAAAGCTGCATAGTATGGGAAAAACCTTAATAATAGCAACCCACGACCCCATTTTTGAAGAGTTGGATTTCAAGCACAAAGTGGTAGAGATTTCGCAAGGAAAGATTGGTTTTGCTGTTGATGCTTAAGTAAAAATTCAACGCCTGACCCCAAAAAAGGAAAAAGATGAATGAGCTGTTTTTAAATAATTATGTTATTGTTTATCTATTTAGTGAAACGGTTCTTTTTTTGATGGCTCTGTATGCTTTTTTCAAAGATATTGTAATTTTAAAATACTGGGATTTTGAGAGTTTTTCTGCGCGGCAGTTAAAGCTTGAAAAGCAGGGTTATCTGCTTTCTACAATTGCAACTTTTATCTTTGCGCTTAAATTTATACTTTTAATCTATTTTGTCTATATGATTGACTCGCTCTCGATTATAATTCCCGGCGCAATGTGCGGTGCAGGGGTAATTAGCGCCAATAGCTACGGTATGCCGCTGCTGTTTATTAAATTGACAACCATCTTTACATTTTTACTCTTTTTAACACTCAACAATTTAGATTTAAAAGCCAAAAATTACCCCCTTTTAAAGTTAAAAAGCTGGGTATTGCTTGCCGCTCTTTTGCTGATATTTTTAGAAAGCTTTTTTGATTTATCATACCTGTTTAATATCGATTTATCAGTGCCTGTAAGTTGCTGTTCGGCACTTTTTGGCAATTTAGAAGGGGCAAACCCGCTGCCTTTTGGGCTGAATATTAAAAACCTCTTAATTCTTTATTACACACTCTATATAGCTTCTGTTTTAGCAATTTTGCTAGAAAATAGATTTTTAACTGCTTTTACACTGATACTTTTTGCTATAATTTCATATTATGCAGTTGTTTACTTTTTTGGAACATACATTTACCAATTGCCGACCCACAAATGCCCGTTTTGTATGATGCAAAAAGAGTATTATTATGTCGGCTATTTAGTTTGGGGATCACTCTTTATAGGGCTGTTTTTTGGGTTGATTTGGGTTATAATTGGATTTTTGAAATATAAAAACAAAACTGCAAAGCAAATTGCAATTGCAAGTATTAGCTTATTTGTAGTGCTATGCAGCAGTTATGTATTGTTTTACTATCTAAAAAACGGGGTATTTTTATGAAAAAAATTTTATCTATACTATTGACTATTGCTATTTTGGTAACTGTTGCTATTTTGGTTATTTCGCAATTAAAAAAAGATTCGCCAATAGTAATTGCAAAAGGAAATTACAAGCAGCTGCCGCTTAAAATCAAATTGAATAAAACAAATGACACCGAATGCGCAATGCTTATAACAACCCAAAACAATGCTGCCGAAGTGGCGCTAAAAGATGGCAGAACCTGGTTTTTTGACGACCCCGGCTGTATGGTAAAATGGCTAAAAGACAAGCCGTTTAAAAAAAGCGCCAAACTTTGGATTTACACAATTGACAGCCATCAATGGGTAAACGCAAAAAAAGCAAAATACATAACTACTTACCACAGCGCAATGCATTACGGTTTTGCCGCAGTAAAAGATGGCAATAATACAATAGATTTTAAAGAAATGGTGCTTAGAATGTATCGAAATGAAACAATGGCAAACCCGAAATTCAGAAAAAAATTATTAGGCAGATAGATGGACAGCATAGATATAATTTCAATTATAACAATCGCATTTTTAGGCTCTTTTGGACACTGCATAGGAATGTGCGGAGGAATTGTAATAGCTTACACCAGTGCAAAAATTGACCCCAAAAGCTCAAAAACAATGCAATCAATCGCACACTTAATTTACTCTTTGGGAAGAGTTACGACATATACTGCAATGGGTGCAATATTTGGAGCTATTGGCGGAGTTTTAAGCTTTAATGGCATCGCAATTGCAACTCTTACAATCATTGCAGGTATTTTTATGATACTTGCAGGATTATCGCTTATAGGCAAATTAAAATTTTTAACAATTTTAGAACACTCATTTGCCAAAACATCGTGGTATCAAAAAATTTTTAGAGAAGTTATATCTTCTAAAAGTTTGACAAGTTTTTATATTTTGGGGCTGATTAACGGTTTGCTCCCTTGCGGTTTGGTTTACTTTTTTGCTGTAACTGCTGCCAGCACCGGAAGCCCGCTGTGGGGCGCTTTTGTAATGCTTATTTTTGGCTTAAGCACTATCCCTTCACTATTTGCATTAGGAATTTTTGCAGGTATTTTTACCAAAAGCAGCATAAGAAAAACAGCAATGAGCTTAGCTTCAATTATTGTTATTGCATATGGAATTTATACAATATACCGCGGCTATGATTTTATTAAACACCCCAATAAATCACTCTTAAATTGTTGCGAAAGTGAAAGTAATACAGATACTAAAAAACCTGATTACAAAATAAAACCGTTTAAAAAGTAATTTTCAAAATAATGCGGAATTAGCGGTATAAATTATTATAAATAGAAAGACTTTAAGTAAAAAACATTATAATAATTAAAATGTGTAAAAGGTGGGAAAATGAGAGAACTGTTTTTTATCTTAAGCTCTTTATTAATATTAGCCGGCTGTAACAGCTCAGAGAGTAATGAAATTGTTAAAACATCTTATAGCGAATTAAACAGCCACGAAAAAAGAGTTGTTTCAAATCTTGATTCTAATAAAACTTACTATCTTTATGAAGGCAATAATAAATATTTAAACCTTAAATTTAACAGCTGCCAAGATAACAGTTGTAAAGAATTTAATCTTTTAATAGAAAATAAAAGATACAGCTTTGGCTTAAATAATGACGATTTATTTATATATTATCCAAACGAAGAGAGAAAAATCCATATATATCAAGTAGATGATAACGATTCTATACTTGTAAATTATAAAGAGCAGTGCGAAAATGCCATATCTACTGATAAAAATGATGCTTTAGATTTAAGCAACGGCGACTTGCCTTTATGTAAAAATTGGTAATTTAAGCAGTATAAAACTGCTTACAATTGCTTTTTTAAACTTTATAAGAACTAATCTTATACCCTACCCCGTTTACATTTTCTATTAAATTAAATTTAACCGATTTATTTATTCTTGAAACCAAAGTTCTAAGTGCGCTTATTTTTGCATCATTATTATAAACGCAATTTATCAATTGTTTATAAGAGACAACAGTATCAATATTGTGGCATAAGCAATTTATAATTTTTAAGTTAGTCTCTTTTAATGGGACTACATTATTCAAAAAAAAGAGTTTTGACTCTTTTAAATCAAATGAGTAATTATTTTTTAATTTTATAACTGCCGGCTCTTCTAAAAGTGTAGATTTGTTAAGGGCAACTTTTAATGCCGCAATTATTTGCTCTTCGCGGTAAGGTTTTATTAAGTAGTTTACCGCACTTGAATCTATTGCATACTCTATCATTTCATCATCGCTGTATGCAGTTAAAAAAATGATTTTAGTATCAATCATCGAAGATATTTTAAGCGCTGCCTCACTGCCGCTTATATTGTCTTTTAACATAATATCCATAAAAATTAAATCCGGTTTTATAGAAATTGCTTTTTTTACTGCATCGGCGCCCTTATCGCAAATTCCCGCAACCTCGTAACCTGCACTCTCTAAAATATCTTTTAAATACTCTGCAGAAATTCTTTCATCTTCTACAATTAAAATTTTTCCTTTACTCATTTTACACTCCTAAAGACACCTGCTTTGGTATCTATATCTATGATACAATAAAATGAGCTTAATTCATTATTTTAAGTCAAATTTGCTTTTTAATTTTTTTATACTATTACAAAAAGTAATAAATATTACTTATAAACTTACTGTATTTAATTGATTAAAAAATTTCTGCTTTCTTAATGCTAATCTCTTTGCCAAGATTTACTCTTGCTCTTTATTATCAATATTTTTAGGCAGTCTGATTAAAAAGCCCGCCCCTTTAGAAGTATTATAAGCTCTTATTATTCCTCCTAAGTGGCTCTCTACAATCAATTTGCTCATATATAAACCAAGTCCCATAGAACCCTGCTTTGTGCTTTCGTGCGGTTCAAATATTTTTTCTAATTTATCATGCGGAATTCCGGTGCCGTCATCTTCTATTCTTATTTCTACAATATTATTATTCATCTCTCTGACTGTTGCATAAATTGTCCCTTTTACATCAACTGCATCAGAAGCGTTTTTAATTAAATTTATAATTACTTGCAAAAATTCATTTGCATGCAATTTTACCTCTGCTTGAGCCAAATCGGTTTTTATCTGTATCTTTTTGCGGGCTAACAATTCATCTAAGAAATAGATTGCTTTTCTGACATACAAAGATACATCTACAACTTCCGGCTCCTCTTTTGGGCGGTAAAATGTTCTAAAATCATCTATTGTATTGCTCATTAACTCTACACTGTCTTCTATTTGCTGAGCCTGTCTGTCTAATGTGTCTATATTAACATTTCCGCCTGCAAATTCAAAACGCATTCTCATTAAAACCGAAGCGATTTTATTAATAGGCTGACGCCACTGGTGCGCAATCATTGGCAGCAGCTCTCCTATCATCGCCTGACGTGACTGAAAAATAACATTTTCATTTGTTTTTTTAATTACAGCTTCGTATCTTTTTAATTTTGCAAAAACTTTCATAGAAATTGTTATAGATATTACTAACAATCCAAACCAGCTAAAAAGCAAGAGAAACATAATTCTTTTTACTAAATCTTTTGTTGTATTTTTTATATTGGCTTTTTCTAAATTTAAATCATTTAAATAATCTCTTTTTTTAGTAAAAGAAACAATTTTCCAGCCATATTTACTGTTTTTTACACTAACTGCAATAATTTTATTATCTGTATAAATATCACCCATTTTATCTAATTTATTTAAAATATCTTTATGAATATTTACAGAAGATTTATATATAATTTTATTGTTTCTGTTCAATATAATAATAGGTTTTTTATCTTTTAAAACAATATTTTTTAAAAAATCAAGAGTCTCATTCTTATTTGAATTGCTTACAAATTTATTTAAAGAGTTTACTCTTGTTTTCAAAGTTTCTAATGTAATTTCTGATAAACTTTTCTCTTCCTGCGCTAAAATTCTATTAACCATATCAGATTGCGCATTAAAATATATAAAGTATGAAACAATCGCATACACCAGCATTATAACCGGCGGGAATACAAGGATACTGCCGACTATTCTTTTACTTGTTATATCACTTTTATTTTTCACTAATTACCCTCTAATACATATCCGATTTTCGAGCGCACTTTTAATAAACCGTCAGGCAGTTTCTTTCTTAACTGCTTTACAAACGAGCGGATTGCATTGTCTGTTGGTATATCATTCCATAACTGATAAAGCTCTTCGTAAGTTACTGCCCCTTTTTCATGAAGCATTTGCATCATTTTTAACTCTCTGTAAGTTAAAGCATAAGTCTGCCCGTCAAAAGAAATTGTGCTTTTTAATGTATCTATCACTGCATTTAAAGGCAAATAAAGCATTGTTGTTTCGCCAAGCTCTTTTTCAAGCTTCATTAAAAGTTCGTAAAGTTTTCTTGAAGTCAGCGGTTTTACTATATATTTATCGAGTTTTAACTCCACCGATTCTAGCAAATAATCGGTTTTTGTATAAGCAGAAACCACAATTATCGGCAAATCGCTCCTTTCGCTTCTTATTTTGCGAATTAACTCTAAGCCGTTAAAACCGGGCAGCTCTATATCTACAATAGCTAAATCGACCCTCTCTTTTTTAAATTTCAGCCACCCCTCTTCGCCGGTTTCAACAGCAATTACTTTTTTAAAAAATTCACCTAAAATCTCTTTAATATTATCTCTAACTGTTTTGTCATCTTCTACATATAAAACGGTTTTTGACTGCAATACACTATACATATTAATCACCTTTTTTAGAAATTAAAATTATACATATTATACCATTAATCTTTAATAAAAGAGTTAAATTTTTCAAAATCAAAATAATCTATTTTATCTTAACATAGCCAATATATGGGTTCATAGAGATATATATAATATTTTAATACCATATATTGGGAATATTAAAAGTGTTACTTTTTTGTTACTTTTATGTCCTGTTTTCTAAATTTTGCCCTCTGAGAATGTGTAATTGCTATTGCCATTGCGTCTGTAATATCAAGAGGTTTTATCTCTTTTTTTATATTTAAAAGCCTTTTTACCATAAATGCAACCTGCTCTTTTGTAGCTTTTCCATTGCCTGTAAGCGCCTTTTTTACCTGAAGCGGCGTATATTCGTGAAAATTTCCCAGCTCTTGCAAAATTTTTAAACTGAGCGCCCCTCTAAACTGAGCCAATTTTATAACTGTTTTTGGGTTATATGCGTAAAAAATATCTTCTATTGCTACTTCGTCTATTTTGTGATTTTTTAAAATTAAGTCTAAACCTTCAATCATTTCGACTATCTGCTCTTGCAGTGCCGTGCTTTTAATTTTTATTAATCCCGCCTCTACAAGCGAGTTTTTCACGCCGTTGCTTTTAAGTATGCAATACCCTAAATTACGGCTTCCGGGGTCGATTCCTAATATCTTCATTCACTGACTCTTTCACACTGTGAATAACTTTTCTCACAGCCTCTTTTTTCCCAATTTTAGCAAAGTTAAGCTAAAATTGGGAAAAAGTTTTTCACATATAGGATTATAAATGAGCATAGGAAATAAAGTTTTAAATAAATTAAAAGAAGAGATACCCCAAAGCGAATACAACAGATACATTAAAAACTTAAAATACGACGAAAAAAGCTCCCGCGGGGATATTGCAATTTTTATTACAAACAATATTCTCTCGGCTAAATGGATTAAAACCCGTTATGCGAAAAAAATTGCCCATCTTTACGAAATAGAAAGCGGCATAATTCCCGAAGTTATTATCGAAACCAAAAAGGGCGGTTCAAAAAGCAAATTTAAAAATATTGCGGTTAAAAATAAAAAAAATGAATCTACGCTTTTAAACCCCTCTTTTACATTCAGCACTTTTGTTTTGGGAGAATCGAACTCTTTAGCTTATAATGTCGCCGAAGCAGTGGCTAAAAATCCGGGCAGCCAATACAACCCTCTATTTATTTACGGCGGAGTCGGGCTTGGAAAAACCCATTTAATGCAGGCAATTGGAAATTACCGCCTGAATTTGGGCGATAAAATTATTTATAACACTTTCGAGCAGTTTTTAAACCGCTACACCAACCACATAAAAACCAAAACAATGGATAGATTTAGAGATTACTACCGTAATTGCGATATATTGCTTATTGACGATATTCAATTTATCAGCCGAAAAGAGCAAACACAAGATGAGTTTTTTCACACATTTAACGAATTGCACTCTTTGGGCAAGCAAATTGTAATTACTTCTGATAGAGCGCCTAAAAAAATCGCAGGGCTGGTTGACAGGTTAAAAAGCCGCTTCGAGTGGGGAATGCTAGCTAGCATAAACCCGCCCGAACTCGAAACCAAAATTGCAATTATAAAGAAAAAATCAGAACTTGACGGAATTAAATTAAATGATGAGATAGTAAACTTTTTAGCCACAAAATTAGGCAGCAATATCCGTGAAATCGAAGGCACTATTATTAAAATTAATGCTATGAGCAATCTTCTTCGCCAGCCAATTACCCTCGATTTTGTTAAAAATGCGATTGAAGATTACTTAAATGAAAAGAAAAAAAGCATTACAATCGATTCTATCGTAGATATTGTAGCACAAGAGTTAAATGTAAAACCTAGCGATATTAAATCGAAAAAACGGGCTAAAAAAATTGTAGAAGCAAGAAGAATCGCAATCTATTTAGCAAGAAACCTCACGCCAAACTCTATGCCGCAAATTGCAGTATATTTTGGAATGAAAGACCATTCTGCAATCAGCCACGCAATGAAAAAAATCGAAGATATTATAGAAAGCGATGAAAATTTAAAGGTATTAATAGAAGAGTTATCAAATAAAATAGAAACTTTAAAGTCAAATATATAGAAAATTATATAAAAAAAAGATATAATAATGTGAAAAGTTGTGAAATGCCCTTTTTTTTAAAAGCACCTTTAAAAAAAGCACAGCAAAGCTTTTAAAAAGTTTTTCACATAAACTAAAGATGATACTATCTAATACTAATTATATTAATAATAAAGGGAGTCAAATGAATATCAGCACCAGAAAGGATATTTTAGAATCCATTTTAATAAATTCTCAAGCTTTTTTAGAGAGAAAAGACCCTACAAATATCACCTCTCATATTTTTTTAAATGCAAACAGCGAAAATGTAACTATTAAAGCAACAGATAACGAAATAGGTTTGCAAGTTGTAAGCGACCAATTTACAATTAATGAATCCGGAACAGTAACTGTAAACGGTAAAAAATTCTTAGATATTGTCAGAACGCTTAAAAACGATACTATCGACATATACAGTGAAGATAACAATATTATTATCAAACAAAAAAACACAAAATTCAAACTCCCTACATTTAATTACGAAGAGTATCCGACTTTCCCTTCTGTCGATAATAAAGCGCAAATTTCACTGGACTCTTTGCATCTTATTAAAAGTTTAAAAAAAATCATCCCGGCTATTGATATAAATAATCCAAAACATGAATTAAACGGTGCTTTAATTGATATAAAAAAAGATAAAACCCTTTTTGTAGGAACAGATACAAGAAGGCTGGCTGTTGTTGAACTTGATAACTCTTCTGAAAGCGAACTTGCTTTAATAATTCCAAAAAAAGCAATCATTGAAATTCAAAAACTTTTCTTAGATAAAATAGACATATATTATGATGAAACCCACATAATTGTTAAAAATGAGCAATTTTTCCTATACAGCCGTTTAATCAGCGGCAAATTTCCTGATTATCAAAGAATTATTCCTTCATCTACAAAATATAAACTTTTAATGCCTAAAAAAGAGATTATAGAAGCGATTAAAACTATCGCTATTATCACGCCGGAAGTAAAAATAACATTTGAAAACAATTTAATAACTTTAGAATCGCACAATAACGATACCCAAGAGGCAAAAACTTCAATAGAAACGCCTATAACTATTGATGAGAGTTTTACTTTTGCAGTAAATAGCAAATATCTTTTAGATTTTATTTCGCAAGTTGATACGGATAATTTCTCTATAGAGTTAAATGAACCGACTCTGCCGTTTTTGGTTAGAAGCGAAAACTTTTTAACTGTAATTATGCCGATTTTTTAACTGAATAATATTTTTAAAGCTATATAATTCGCAAAATATTTTTATAAGAGAGAAATTATGAGTCAAACCAAGTATATTTTTGTAACAGGGGGAGTTTTAAGCTCTTTAGGCAAAGGAATTACAGCTGCAAGTATCGGAACGCTTTTAAAAGCTTCAAATCTTTCTGTGGGAATTTTAAAATTAGACCCTTATATCAATATCGACCCAGGAACTATGAGCCCGCTTGAGCACGGAGAAGTTTTTGTAACAAAAGACGGAGCCGAAACCGATTTGGATTTAGGGCATTATGAGCGTTTTTTAGATACATCTTTAACAAAAGCAAACAATTTTACAACAGGGCAGATATATTTAAGCGTTATCGAAAAAGAGCGCCGCGGAGAGTATTTGGGTAAAACTATTCAAGTAGTGCCGCATATTGTAAATGAAATTAAAGAGCGCATTTACAAAGCCGGAGAAAATAAAGATATTTTAATTGTAGAGCTTGGAGGAACCGTTGGAGATATTGAGGGTTTGCCGTTTTTAGAAACTATTCGCCAAATTAAACACGAACTTGGCTCTAAAAATGTTATGAATATCCATGTTACTCTTTTGCCTTATATTAAAGCAGCAGGCGAGCTTAAAACAAAACCTACACAGCACTCGGTAGGCGAGCTTAGAAGAATAGGCATTACCCCCAATATGCTTATTTTAAGAAGCGAACACAATATCCCCAGAGAAATCAAACAAAAAATTGCACTCTCTTGCGATATAGACAGAGAAAGTGTAATAGAAGCAGTTGATGCAGCTACAATTTACAGAGTGCCTTTAAATTTTTTATCGCAGGATATTTTAACGCCGATTGCAAAACAGCTCGAATTAGGCGAGTTAAAACCGGATGTTTCTCTCTGGAGTGAATTGGTAAGCAAAATTATGCATCCGGCAAATAAAGTAAAAATAGCATTTGTCGGAAAATATTTGGATTTAAAAGAGTCATATAAATCTTTAACCGAAGCTTT
>JALWKP010000063.1 GCA_027081355.1 Campylobacteraceae bacterium | reverse complement strand
AAAATTGGGATTTTAAAAGAGGTTAAATTGGGAAGAAGCAGATATTATGTAAATACCGAACTTTTTAACTATCTTAAAAAAGCGGTAAATGAATAATATGTCGAAAAAACTCAAAAATTTCAACATATAATACTTGATATGTCGAAAAAAGTGAAAAATTTCGACATATATACTAAACTAATTTTGATATAATAATTTAAAACAGTAAAAGGAGGGATTTTGCAATTTCTTAATGAAAACAAAAATATCCCCTCCACATTGGCTCAATTTATTAAAGAGAATAAAAAACTGCACCAATATTTCGATATAAATTTTAGCGGTGTTCAGCCTAAAAACTATTGCGGTTTTATATCGATAGATTCTGAAAACTACTTTATAGTGCCAAAAATTACAGATAGCGGCAATCAAAATTTAAATATTTTTATCTATATGCTTCTTTACGGTTACGATATTAAGCTGCAAAATTTGGATTTAATAAATAGCACTAATACCAAATTTCGGATAATTGAACTCTTTATCAAATTTTTTGCCGACACTTTATTAAATGAGTTTAAAAAGGGTGTTTTTAAGCAGTATATCTCTTTGCAAGAGAATTTAAAAACATTGCGCGGGAAGTATCTTATTAAAAATAATTTTAACAATTTTTACAATCAAAATATCTATTGCGAATTTGACGAATTTTCTATGGATAACGAGCTTAACCGCTTTTTCTTGTTTGCTATAAATATTTTTAAAAGATATAGCAGTTACAGCAACCTTTACAGATGCGAAGCGGTGCTCGATGAGGTGGCGCTTATTAATGTAAATTTGAAAAAGTTAAATATCTATTTCGATAGAATAAATAGCAGATTTAAGCATAGTTTCAATCTTGCATTAATGATTTTGCAAAAACTTGTGCCAATGGCAGAGAAAGGGGCAGAGAGAAACTTTGCATTTCTTTTTGATATGGCAGAAGTGTTCGAAAAATTTGTAGGCAGAATTTATCAAGAGATAGATAGCAGTGCAATATTGCAAAAACAGAGAAACTTCGGCTCTTTGGTATTAAAACCAGATATCCTTACAGATAGCAAAATAGTAGATACAAAATATAAAAAGCTCAACCGCCAAGAAGACTTGTCGGTGCAAGATAAATACCAAATGTTCGTTTACGGCACAAATTTTAAAGTAAAAGATACAATGCTTTTATACCCAAAACATTTAATTGATTTGATAAATACAATAAAGGAACCATTAAAACTTGGTGATGGTGATAATCTGATTAGGTTAGAATTGAAAAGTTTAGATTTAAATTTTGACGGAGAATTTGAAGAGTTTGTTGATGAGATTAAAAGGAGACTGGAGGAAATTATATGAATTATTGGGCAGTAGGGACACATGAAAAAATTAATAATAATTTTTTAAACAAAAATAGTTGGGAAGTAGGTTACTCTAAAAACACAAAAGAAGGAAAGAAAATTAGAAAATGGATTAAAGATAGAGTTAACATAGGAGATTTAGTTGCATTAAAAACACGAAATATTAAAGGAAAAAGTTTAAAAATTTTTGCTATTGGTAAAGTTATTAAAAAATTTAATGATAATAGTGGTTTTAATGTTGAATGGGAAAAATTATCTCCTCCTAAAATTACAAACTCTACTTATGGTCAGACAAGCACTATACGTCAAGTTAGTAATCCTCAAGCTATTAAAGAGATATTTGGAATAGATATATCCAGCAAAACAATAAAGGAAAATAAAATGAAAATTAAAAACATAATCCTCTACGGACCTCCAGGCGTAGGGAAAACCCATAATGTAAATAAACTTATTAAACTTATAGAAGAGGGTAAATCGGATAAAGAGATATTTAAAGCTATTAAAGAGAATGAAAATAGTGATTATACCGATATAGCAGAGATAAGAGAGAGGGTGAAATTTGTTACTTTTCATCAAAGTTTTGGTTACGAAGATTTTATAGAAGGGTTTAGACCAAATGAAGACGGAAACATAGAGTTGGTTGATGGGATTTTTAAAAATATCTGTATGGTTGCCCAAAAGAATTTGGAAGATTCTCAAAATGAAAAAAGTTTAGATGTAGAAAATCTTTTAAATGATTTTGCAAGAGAAGTTGAAGCGCAAGAAAAATTTGAAATTGATGATAATTTAATAATAGAAGTTAACAAAAAGTCTAACGGTGAATTAAAATCTTTTATTGCCAAAGGGAGAATTAAAGAGCAGTCGTTAACCAAGGATATAATTTTAAGAGATTTTCAAAATTATCTTGATGGTAAAATTGTAAGCTATAAAGATATTAAACCAACTTATGAATCAAACTCTAAATATCACGGCAATGCTCAATATTATTTTAAACTTTACAATAAAATCAAAGATTTTTTAAGTTCAAAAGAAGATTACAAAATCGAAAATATAGAAAGAAAAAACTATTACTTAGTAATAGACGAAATAAACAGAGGAAACATATCTAAAATTTTTGGAGAATTAATTACGCTGATAGAAGAGGATAAAAGAGATAAACTTGAAGTTATTCTGCCATACTCTAAAAAGCCGTTTAAAGTGCCTTCTAATTTATATATTATTGGCACAATGAATAGCACCGATAAATCGATTGCTCTTATAGACATCGCCTTGCGAAGACGCTTTACATTTTTAAAAATGGAAGCAAAAGAGGATTTAATTACTTACGAGAAAGCCAAAGAGAAATTTGTAAAACTAAATGAATTGATTAAAGAGCATTTAGGAGACGATTACAAACTTGGGCACAGTTATTTTATGAATATTGAAAATGATGAAGATTTAAAATTTGTTTTAGACTATAAAATAATTCCGTTATTAGAGGAGTATTATTACGGCGATGAGAGGTTTAAAAAGGCACGGGAATATTGCGAATTAAAATTGGAAAACAGAGAATAACCGATTTTGTAACAGTTTATATTGCAAGGAAGTTAAAATGAAAAAAATAGAGCCGATACATCTCGGGGAGATTCTTTTAGAAGAGTTTATGAAATCTTTAAATATAAGCCTAAGTTTTTGCGCAGTCTCGGGATGATTGGAAAGAATGGGTTAAATGTGGGAATATGCGGTGTTTCACCCGCTCTTAAATTGCGAGCGTATGAAAAAATCATATTTTATGCAAAACCTTTTTTGCCGTTATTTTGAGCGAAGCGAAGAATCTCGACTGAACGGTAGCAAAGAGATTCTTTACCTTTAGAAAAACCTCTTCGATTCTGTTAGACATAAATCAACTCTTCTTTAATGCTATCTCGAATAAACGGTCGTAATGAATCATAAAGTCCAATATCCACTTTTTTATTTAAAGTGTCCTCTAAAAAGATTTGAGCTTTTGAAATTGTCAAAAGGTTTTTTTGCTTCATATCTAAAATAATACCAAATTAAAATCAAAAGATATACTTAAAAGAACAAAGAAGCCATAAGATTTTGCATTTAAAAGTTGAAGCACTAGCTGGGCTAATGCGAAACTTTTAAGTGCGAAAGATTATGGTTTATCTGTTTTTATAAGTGTATGTTTTGATTTTAATTTGGTATAACTATATCTATATCACTGTTTTGGGAGTTAAGGTTCTTTGCATAAGAGCCAAAAATTGCCAATTTATTAATGCCAAATTTATTTTGCAAAACCGGTTTTAAATCTTTGATTTTTTGTAATAAATTATGCTCTTTTGCCATACAAAGCTCCTTTTTGTATCTTTATATCAGGCATTTAGAAGCAAAAATCAAGAGATGTTTTAATATACTCTGTTTTGAAAAAGGCATAAAGGCTAAATATTGAATTTAAAAAGTGCTTTGGAATCGGCGGGTATTGAACTAGGCGGTGAGAAAATTGGAAAATTGGATATATTTATAGAGAAACTGCTCTGGTATAACGGAGTGCATAATATTAGCGGGGCTAAGAGTTACGGGGCGGTTGCGGAGAATATTGTCGATTCGCTTTTGCCTATTAATTTTGTTCCAAAGCCTGCTAGTTTTTTAGATGTCGGCACAGGGGCGGGGTTTCCTGGGCTGGTTTTGGCTATTGCTTGGGATGAGAGTGAATGCACGCTTGCAGAGCCTATAAACAAGCGAGCTTCGTTTTTGCGGCTGGTTTCGCATGAATTGGGGCTTAAAAATGTAACGGTTTTTAAAGATAGGGTTGAAAAGCTGCAAAGCAAACCGTTTGATTTAATAACTTCAAGGGCGGTTACAAACAGCAAACTTTTGCTTGAACTTACTAAAAATGTCAGCTCTTTGCAGACCCAATACCTTTTTTATAAAGGAACGCAGGTTTTTGATGAGGTAAAAGAATTAAACAGCAAGCTAAAATATGATATAGTTCAAAAGAATAAACGAAACTATTTATGGATAAAGCCGGATGCTTAAATTAATACTTTTAATTGTGATACTTTATTATGTTTACAAAGCGCTTGGGGGTTCATTTTCTTTGCCAAAAAAAGAGCCTAAAGAGAGCGCAGATGATGGCAATGAGCTTGTAGAGTGTTCAAAATGCGGTGTTTATATCACCAAAAAAGAGGCGAAAATCAAGTTTGGAAAATATTATTGTGATGAGTGTGTTTAGTTAATTGATAATTTATAATGGATAATGGATAATTTTTTAGAAATGAGGTTTTAGGTTTCTGTAATCTGCGCATTAGATGCTGGGGTTAATTAGGAATAAAAGGTAAAAAAATGGTGGTTTTTGGAAGTAAGTATATAGAGAGTCCGAAAATTGTTACTGTTGGCAGCATAGAAGAGATTTCTAAAACTTCGCCGAAAGATATTTTGCTTTTAAGCGATTTTAAACCCCCTTACGAATTGGCGAAATATTGCCAAAAGAACAGTTTGGCTTACTGCGTAGAAGTCTGCAATGTAAATGAAGCGGTATATGCATCATCTTTTGGCGCATCTTTTGCAATTGCAGATTTTGAATTGGCAAAAATTTTACAAAAAATTGCCGATAACTATCTTTGGGATATGAAAATTTTAGCTAAAATTACAGATGAAAAAGAGATAGAAAAAGTTGCATTAGCAGAAATTGATGGAACAATTATTAGAGCTTAAAGCTGAAAGCAAAAAGCAATAAGCTTAAATAGTGCGGCTTCGCCGCTTTTAATAAAAAGCGAAGCTACATTATTAGCTTTTAGCTTTATGCTTTGCGCTTTAAGCTTAAAAAAAAGGATGATAATGAAATGTGCATTTTTATTCCCGGGACAGGGGTCGCAGGCTGCTTTTATGGGAGAAGATTTTTATAAAAACAGTGAAACTGCAAAAGAGATTTTAGAGCAGGCAAGCAAAGCTAGCGGAATTGATTTTAAAGAGCTTTTGTTTACCGAAAACGATAAACTGGGCTTAACTGAGTTTACGCAGCCGGCTATTTTGCTTGTTAGCATGATAGCTCATAAGCTTTTTGAAAACGAAACAGCAATTAAGCCGGCTTTTGCTCTTGGGCACTCTTTGGGCGAATTGAGCGCGCTTGCAAGCGTTGGGGCATTGGATATTAATGATGCTGTCTCTTTGGTGA
>JALWKP010000062.1 GCA_027081355.1 Campylobacteraceae bacterium | reverse complement strand
GACCCTCATAATCATTTGCAAAACCGTAAAAACTTGTGCGGTATCTATTAACATAATGTCCGTGCTCCGGAATCATTGCTGTTCCTGTTTTTCCTCCTATTTCTAACCCCTGTGTAATAGCTTTTTTTCCTGTTCCTTCCTGAACAACTGCAACTAAAGCCTGTTTTACCATAGCTGCAACTCTTGGAGATATTGGTTTTAATACAGTATAATCTTTTTTTAGATAATATCTTCTTTTTCCATCAGGGGTAACATAATTAACGGCTCTTGGAGTATAAGAAATCCCATTATTATTAAAAACATTATAAGCTTTTAGAAGTTGGGCAAAAGTTGCTGTAATGCCGTAGCCATATGCTGTTGTTGCGCGGTTAATTTTATGTGATAATTTATTATAAGAGTAAATTTTTCCCATAGCTTCACGTCCAATATCTATACCGCTTTTTTGTTTTCCTAAACCAAATTTTAGTAATCCATCTCTAAAATCTTTTGTTTTAAGTTTCCAAACAATTTGGGTTATACCAATATTGGAAGATTTTACAATTACATTTTGAGCGCTTAAAGAGGCTTCGGGTTCGTCATCGGTAATTTTAAAATGCCCTATATACAATTTGCCGCCATAAGTATTTATGATACTTTCAGGTGTTACAACACCGTGAGACAGCGCAATTGCATAGCTTATAGGTTTTAAAACCGAGCCTGGTTCATAAGGGTAAGTAGTAGCTTTTGGCTGCAGATTTTCTATCTCATTAGGTGCAATATTTAAAGGGTCATAACGGTTGCTGGATGTTATTGCTAAAATTTTAGAATCTTTAGTTCTCATAACAGCAGCAATTATCTCTTTTGCATTTAACTTTTTTTTATATTCATCTAAAATCATATCAACAGTTTTTTGCAAGCCTAAAGAGATATTTAAAACTACATTATATCCATCTTGCCGTCTTCTGTATTTAGTGTCTTTCCCTTGTATTATATATCCTACTGCATCTCGTTTCCCGCTTATGTAACCGTCTGTTTTTTTATTTAAATATTTATCATAAAACTTTTCTATTCCGTTATATCCTACTATATGAGTATAATGATTTTTTTCTATCTGCCTGGTATAACCTAAAATAGGAGACATTGCCTCTTTTAGCGGATACTCTCGGCTTTCTCCTTTTTCCGAAATAGTTAATCCGTAGTAAAAATTTTTATTTACGCCGCGAGCTTTAAAAACTTTAAAGCGGTTAAGTTTATATTTTAACTGTTTTAAATAAATTGCTGTTCTGGCATTGATATTATCATCTAAAACAATCCACCCTTTTTTAGGCTCGCCTTTTTTGTCATAAAATTTCTTTTTAAGCTCACTGACGGGAATACCGGTATAAATGCTGAAAAGCTTTAAAAAGAACTCTTTTTTATTAGGGTCTAAATATGCAGTGTGAATAGAAGCGCTGTAACTTTTAATAGAGCGGCTGATGGTGTAACCGTCGCTGGAAATTATACTGCCTCTTAAAGCTCTGTCTTTAATTTCGGCTTTTTTAATAGTATTTTTATTGCCGCTTAAAGATATAAACAGCATTCTTAAAAGAAATACAAAGATTAATACAGCAATTATTTTTGCAAGAGTTTTTGCTCTTGAAGATATTGTAACAATTTCTTTGCTGTCTATATTGCTGTCCATAATTAAATGCCCCAAATTTAAAAAATATGTATAATTTTATCATAATTTTAATACTAATTAATAAAAAAATAGTATCATTACATAAGAAAATGTAAAAAAAGGTTAAAAATTTTATGGATAGAGAACTCTATTACTCAACTGTTGCTATGCTTTTTTTATCTTTAGTAGCTGTTTATTCTCTTTCTATTTTTCCTACAATATATTTTGATGCTCCTAAATTTGATTTTTTAAAAAAGCAGTTAATAGCTGTTATTATCGGTATAAGCACAATGATAATAATAGCAAAATTTAATGTTCAAAGGGTTTTTAACCCGCTTGGTTTTTTACTTTTTATAGGTTCTTTTTTAGCAATAGTTATTATGCTTTTTTTGCCCGAAACATATGTAAAAGCAGTTTTAGGTGCCAAAAGATGGATTAAAATAGGTTCTTTTTCAATTGCTCCGACAGAATTTTTTAAATATGGGTTTGTGTTTTTTCTTTCTTGGTCTTTGGCACGGAAAGCAAAAAAACATATAGGAACTAAAAGTATCATAAAAGAATTTTTTATAGTAATTCCTTATTTTATGCTGCTTATTGTTGCAGTCGGGATTATTGCAATAGGTCAAAAAGATATGGGGCAGGTTGTTGTGATTTCTGGTGTATTGATGGCTCTGCTTTGGCTTAGCGGGCGTTCTAAAGGATTTTTTATAACTATTTTTTTATTTTTTGGCACATTGTTTATATTCTTAATCAAAATTGCTCCGCATAGGCTTCACAGGTTTAAAGGCTGGTGGGCAGAAATACAAAACTCTATCCCTTTTTTGCCCGATAGCTTAAAAATTCACGATACTGCTGTTCCTTTACATATTATTAATTCTTTAAATGCTATTAAAAACGGCGGAATTTTTGGGCAAGGTTTAGGGGCAGGGCAGTATAAACTGGGTTTTTTAAGCGAAGTTCACACCGATTTTGTTATAGCAGGACTTACTGAAGAGATGGGCTATTTGGGCTTGCTGTTTATTGTCGGCTTGATATTTTATATTTTATACAGAATGTTTCTAATCGCTTCAAAATTAACAAAACCTCAAGATAAATATTTTGTTTACGGCGTGGCAATTACGATTTTTTTAAGCTTTATAATCAATGCTTACGGTATTAGCGGGCTTATACCTATTAAAGGTATCGCCGTGCCTCTTTTAAGTTACGGCGGTTCGCAGATAATTGCAACTTGTGTAGGTATCGGCATGGTTTTAATGCTTTCTAAAAAGGTTTATAAATGAGTATAGCGCTAACAGGCGGCGGAACAGGCGGGCATCTGGCAATAGTAGCAGCGGTTAAAGAGCATTTAAAAAGCGACACAATTTACATAGGCTCAACAAAAGGGCAAGACAGAGCATGGTTTGAAAACGACGGTGATTTTAAAAAAACTTACTTTTTAGAATCCACAAGTGTTGTAGATAAGGGGAAACTCGGCAAAATATTCGCTCTTTTAAATGTGGCAAAGCAGGTAGTAAAAGCTAGAAAAATCTTAAAAGAAAACGGTGTAAAAGCGGTATTAAGCGTCGGCGGATACTCTGCCGCCCCCGCTTCGGTAGCAGCATTAACGCTTGGAATACCGCTTGTTATCCATGAACAAAACGCAGCAGTGGGCACGCTAAATAGATACTTGCGCCCTTTTGCTAAATATTTTATCTCATCTTACGATGAAAAATCACCCGTAAAAGCATACGCAACAAAAAAGATTTTTTTCGATTTAGCAAGAGTTAGAAGCGAATTAAAAACAATTTTAATAAGCGGCGGCTCGCAAGGTGCAAAAGCCTTAAACCAATTTGCCCTGCAAATCGCCCCCGAGTTAAATAAAAGAGGCATAAAAATTTACCACCAAGCAGGCGAAAAAAACTTAGAAGCCGTCAAGCAAGAGTATGAAAAGCTGGGAATTGATGCCGAAGTTTTCGGCTTTACAGACCAAATGCCCCAAATAATGGCAAAAGCCGATTTCGCAATAGCAAGAGCCGGTGCCTCGACGCTGTGGGAATTGGCTGCCAACGGCTTACCGACCCTTTTTGTCCCATACCCATACGCCGCCAGCGATCACCAATACCACAACGCCAAATTCCTAGTAGAAGAAAACCTAGCCTTTTTGCTGCGCGAAAACCAATTAACTGTCGATAAAGTATTAAATATAATAGACAGCGCCAACCTTGAGCAGATAAGCCAAAAACTGCTAAAAATCAACCACCCCGATGGCGCAAAAAAAATCGCCCAACTGTTGGAAGATTTGGCTCAATAAGCGGGTTTTGCTTCGCTTCTAAATGCAGTGACTGTGAAAAAACAGCATTTTATAGCAAAACAATTTCAACATTAGATATATTTTTAAACTTTTTAAATCCTTTATCAAATGTGACCAATTTGCAATTGTGGTTTTCGCAAAATGTTAAATGGAATATATCAAAAGAACTGGTAAAAAGTTTTGTTTCTTTTATAATTTCAATTATTCTTTGGTTTAACGAATAGTTGCTGATTTTTACATATTGGGATAAAAATTCCAGATTTTGAATAATGGTGTTGCTGTTTTCTTTTAACTTTTTTGAAATAAAAGCAAATTCGCAAAGGATTAATTCCGATAGAATTATATTTTGATTTATAATGGCTTTTTCTAATAATTTTACTGAAACTTCTTGCTGGCTAATATTGTCAACATTGCTGCATAAAGCATAAATTAATACATTAGTATCAAAATATGTTGTCATTTATTATATCTTCATCTAATTTTTTAAGCAAGTCCATATTGGCAGTTACTTTATTGTTTGATTGGCTTCTTAATCTTCTAAACTCTTCAAGCTGAGATTTTGTGTCTTTTTTTAAATTATTGCTGTTTGTGTTATCATAAATTACAATAAATTTAGCTTTTTTCGTTTTCTGCAACTCTTTAAATTCAGGGGGTATATGCACTACACCATTTTCAATTTGAGCTTCAAATTCTATAGTATTCATTTTTTTATTCCTTTACAGCAAGCTTTATTTATTATATCACAAATTTATGAAAATTTAAATTTATTGGTTAGTTTTGGCTTTTATGGTGTGCATAGTTGAAGTATACACTCCCATCGAGGAGAGAGTGTGAAAAAACTTAGAAAACAACGGAAATGAGGCTTTAGCCTCATCCTTTTGTTGCCATTTATTGGTAACATTTTTGTGAGACTAAAGTCTCACTTCCAAGAAATCCTAAGTTTTTTCACAGCCTCAGGACGATGGGAGCGAGGGGAGGGGAGAAATACTTGAGTTATAGGATTAAATATTTCTCTCCAATGATTTGTTATATTTCTTGTAGTTTTTTTCGCAAAATAGCATTAATCAATGTTTGATAAGGAACTTTTTGCTCACTTGCTAATTTTTTAAAATACAAGACTATATCATTATCTAATCTTAGTGAAACAGGTATCTTTTTTGGCTTATAAAATCTACCGCGAACACCATCACTAAAATCATAGTCATCCAACATTTCATAATCATCATATTTTTCTCTATCTTTAATGCTGCTCATAGAACTTCCTTTCTTTTTGATTTGCTTTTCTTGCACTTATTATTCGGATTATCTCTTCTCCGTTTTCGTCAAAAAACATATTAGCGACAACTAAAATTTTATCTTTTTTTGTTCTTCCAAGGGTAATCCATCTTTCTTCAAAATAATCAAATCTGTGATCAAGTTTTGAAATATGAAACGGATCTTCAAAAACCTCTTTTGCTTCTTCAAAGCTAACACCATGTTTTTGAAGATTGCTTATGCTTTTTTCTTCATCCCATTCAAATCTCAAAACTGCACCTTAAAGTTTAATTTGATTTAATTATATCATTTTGTATTTACAATGTCAAGATTACCT
>JALWKP010000061.1 GCA_027081355.1 Campylobacteraceae bacterium | reverse complement strand
GCATTTATGAGAAAAATAATAATTTATATGGCAGTTTTACTAGCATCGTTTATAATAAGCTCTTGTGCTGATGCAGGGGCTGATCAGACGGCTTTTTCCAGGCATAAAGTTATTTTAGACGGCTCAGGTTCTACCCCTGAAAGCGGCTGGAAAATAGTTAAATACAGATGGAGGCAGATTAGAG
Organism: Campylobacteraceae bacterium; assembly: GCA_027081355.1. Taxonomy (GTDB): domain Bacteria; phylum Campylobacterota; class Campylobacteria; order Campylobacterales; family Sulfurovaceae; genus JAADEQ01. The sequence goes on along the minus strand of JALWKP010000061.1, from coordinate 20,384 downwards.
GAAAAAAAGTTGATTTGCAAGATAAAAACAGAGCAAAAGCCTGGTTTATAGCCCCTGATGTTGAAGGCAAAAAGAGATTTACTTTTTTACTTACCATAACAGAAAAGAAAGGTTTTTTAACTAAAAGATCAACAGATAGCGTAACAGTTACAATTCAAAAAGATACCGAAGCTCCTGTTATTACAATTACCGGAGATAATCCATATTCACTAGAAGCCGGCAACAGCTTTAAAGACCCGGGTGCAAAAGCTGTTGATAATGCTGATGGTGAATTAAATGTAAGCAAAAGCGGAGAGGTAAACAGTAAAAGAGTCGGTGAGTATAAAATTAGATACAGCGCAGTTGATATTTCGGGCAACGAAGCAAATGCAACAAGGATAGTAAATGTAACCGATACAACCCCTCCGACAATAAAAATATTAGGCGACAATCCGCTGATTTTAGAGTATGACAGCAGCTTTAGCGACCCGGGAGTTAAAACTAGCGATAATGCCGAAGGCAATATTACAGTTAAAAAAGTTGGTAGCGTAGATACTCATACGCTTGGTGATTATAATATTACCTATATTGCAACAGATGCAAGCGGAAACGAAGCAAAAGCTACTAGGGTTGTTAAAGTTGCAGATACCACTCCGCCGGTAATTACGCTAAATGGAAAGAGCAATATCTCTTTGTTTGTTGGAGATACATACACCGAAGAGGGGGCGAGGGCAGTAGATAATGTTGATGGCGAGCTAAATGTAACAATTAGCGGAAGTGTTAATACAAATAAAGAGGGAAATTACACAATAACTTATGCAGCAATTGACAGCTCCGGCAATAGGGCAGAAGCAAAAAGATACATAGAGGTTAAGAAAAATCCTGTAACTGTGCAGTCTATTACAATTTCTCCGCAAAATATAGAGCTTAGAGTAAAAGGAGAGGCTGCATTTAAAGTTTTAGCCAATTTAAGCAATGGGAAGCAGCAAGAGATAGACACTGCAAAATTAAGCTTGACAGACAGCTCTTTAGCTTCAATAGAAAATAGCACCCTAAAAGGTTTACAAGAGGGCAATACAACATTAAGAGCAGAATTTAAAAATTTTAGTGCAACTGCAAATGTAACAGTCTATAAAGAGTTAAACACAAGCAACTTTAACGGAGCAGAGTTTGGAAGTGATTATACCGATAAAATCCCGCCAAATGCCACTAAAGACAATTACGACCAAAAACGGTTTTGTATGATTACAGGGCGGGTTGTAGATGAAAATAATCAGCCGCTAAAAGGTGTTAAAGTCTGGCTGCTGCATCACAAAGAGTATGGAAGCGTAAGCACGGATAGCAACGGAACTTATGTATTGCCAAGTGAGGGCGGGGTAAATTATATTATCCGCTATCAAAAGCAAGGTTACTTAATAGTCGATAGGGAGTTTAGGGTTCCTATTCAAGATTGGGCAGTGGTAAAAGAGGCGCAACTCTTGCCAAAAGATGATAAAGCAACCCAAATTGATTTAAATGCCTCTAAAGTGCAGGTGCATAAATCAACTCCGACAGTTGATGATAGAGGCGAGCGCTCAACAACTTTAGTCTTTGATGGTGTAAGCAAAGCTACAGTAACCGAGGCTGATGGCACTACAAGAGAGTTAAAAAGCTTTAAAGTCAGAGCAACAGAATTTAAAACCCTAAAATCTATGCCAAAAGAGTTGCCAAAAAACAGTGCATTTACATTCTGCAGCGATTTAACAATAGATGGCGTTAGCGATGATGCAAATGTAAGCTTTGATAAACCGGTGGTTATGTATGTAGATAACTTCTTAGGCTTTAAAGTTGGCGAAATTGTGCCAATTGGGTATTACGATAGAAAAGAGGGCAAATGGAAGCCGTCTAAAAACGGGGTTGTTGTAAAACTTTTAGATACTAATAATGATGGAATTGTAGATGCCCTTGATAGCGACGGCGACGGTAAACCAAACGATTTAAACGGTGATGGCAGCTTCAGCGACGAAGTAGCAGGAATTGCAGGAAAAGATGGGTATGAAGCGGGTAAAACATACTGGAGAGGAGAAATAACCCACTTTACGCCGTGGGACTTTAACTGGCCGTATGCTCCGCCTCCGGGGGCAAAGCCTCCAAAAATTAAAGATCCGGATGTTGATACTCCTCCTACAGACCCTAATGCAGACTGTAAAGCTTATGGATTCTCTTATGTAACAGTTAAAGGCAGAGTATTTCACGAAGATATACCGGTTGCAGGAACTAATTTAACACTGCATTATGCATCTGACAGATTAAGTTCTTTTAAATACGCTATAAAATTAAATATTAATACTAATAAGTTTCCGGATTCTATATATAAAGCAAAAGTAGAGATATTTGTAGCAGGACATTATTATAAAAAAGAGCTAAAACCGGGTGATGACGGGCATATAGAGTATGTTTGGAATGGCAGAGATAAGCTTGGAAGAAGAGTAAACGGCAAAACTAAAGCGATAATTAAAGTTACTTACCTTTATCCGTTGGTTTATTACAGTGCAAGTAAAGACTTTGCATATTCTTGGAATCAAGCAGGAAGTGCTTCTATGAATATTATTGGCAGGGAAAAGGTGGCGTATAGTGCAAGTAAAACGATATATATTAAAGTTCCGCCTAAAAAAGAGTTTGGTATAGCAAATGGATGGAGTTTGTCTAATGTTAATATTTTAAAAGAGGGAACTGTTTATAAAGGCAATGGAGAAGAGTTTAGAAATCAATTTACCCTGCAAAAAGGATTAGTCGCATATTATAAATTTGATGGCAATACTAAAGATAGCAGCGGTTTAGGCAATGATGGTCACTTACAAGGAAATGATTTGGAATATAAAGCAGGTGTTATTGGACAAGCTGCTTACTTTAATGGAACGCAAAATGTAAAAACACCTATTGAATTAACAGGAAAAGATGAAAATCAGTATATAACAATTGCTTTTTGGGGTAAAGCGGAAGATTCAAATCATAACACTTTTATTACGAATTATAATTATGGTGATGGATCTAATAGTATTCATATGAGTGCATCTTCAGTAGGTATTCGAGGTAGATTTCATGGCTATTGGGAAAATGGGTTTTGCTATAAATATAAAACAATTTCTTTATTGAAAATAGAAAGTAGCAAGACTGACAATTGTGGAAATAAAGATACCTTTGAAACCATTTATGATTATGGCTCTAAAGCAGTAGATTATACAAAATGGCATCATTACGCTATAACTTATGATAACTTAACTGAAAGAATCTATATAGATGGTATAAAAGTGATAGAAAAAGAGTTGGAGCCAAATATGATAGGCGGTGAAAATAAAGTGCCTAAATATTCAAGAGATGACAGCGATTATGATAGATTTTTAAACATAGGACAATCAAATAATGCATTTAGTTATCCAAAATCAGTAGTTGCTGAAGATATGTTAAAAGGGGCAATAGATGATGTCCGAATTTATAAAAAAGTTTTAACTGATAATGAGATATTCAGTCTTTATATGTATGGTAAAGAGGGCAGAAATGTTGTGTTATCTAATGAGCAATATAAAATAATTGATAAAAATAAAGTTTATATCTTTAACACAAAAGGGCAGCAAATTGCTACCAAAGCATTAGGCACAAATGTTACTTTAGAGCAATTTGCTTATGATGAGAATGGTCACTTAACCGCCATAACCGACCAATTTAATCAAACAACCCAAATTATAAGAGATGAAAGAGGCTATCCAACCCAAATAATTGCACCAAACGGACAGGTAACTAATTTAAGGGTAAACAGCAACGGCGATTTAACAGAAGTAAGTTACGAAGATGGCTCAAAGTATCAATTTAGCTATTATACCGGCTCACTTTTAAAAGATATGGTAGATTTAGGCGGCAACACTATAGGACACCTTTACGATAAATATGGACGCTTTGTAAAAGAGAGTATGCCAAATGGCGGAGCGCTTACATTTGCAAGAAGCAAAGATGGCAATACAACAATTTACACCCAAACTTTCCCAGAAGGCGAACAAAGAGTTATCAAAGATACTAAATTAGCTAACGGTGATATAAACTCTACTATAACTTTGCCAAGCGGTGATAAGGTTTATGTAAATTATAAAAACAATTATTTTAATATAGAGTCTTTAAGCAATGGGGTTAAGAGTGTTACCAACTACACAACAGACAGCTTCTCAAAACAAAAAACCATCTTAAATAAAACTATAACAATGCCAAGCGGCTTAAGCAAAACCATAAGCTATAATACAAGTTACGATGGCAACGATACAGTAATAAACACAAAAACCCAAACCATCACAACTAATTCTAAAACAACTACAATCACAACAAATTACAAAGAGGGCAAAGAGACTATAAGCTCCCCAATGGGCAAAACCATAACAAGAAGCTTTGATATAGATACCCTCTTAACAACAGAGCTTAAATTTAACAACCTAGAGCCAATAAACTACACCTATAACGACAAAGGGCAAATTACCCAAGTAACCCAAGGCGATAGAAGCGTAAGCATAACATATGACAGCAGAGGAAACATAGCAAGCATCACAAACCCGTTAGGGCTTACAACAACTTATGAATATGATAATATGGATAGAGTAACCAAAACCACTTATCCAAACGGTGTAAATTTAAGCTACAGCTATGACAGTTACGGCAATATAATAAAAAGGGTAATCCCAACAAATAAAGAGCATAAATTCACATACAACTTTGCCTCTAACCCAACCAAATATATAACTCCGGCAAACACCCAAACTACATACAGCTATGACAGGGCAAACCGCTTAAAAGAGATTACAAAACCAGACGGCAGTAAAATAGACTACACCTACACCAAAGGCAGACTGACCCAAATTGTTGCACCAAATCAAACAATAAACTACACTTACAGCTTTAACAATATTGTAAGTAAAATAAGTAATGGCAATATAGAGTTAAACTTTAGCTATGACGGCAACTTGTTAACAAAAATAACAGACTCTTACACCCAAAACCAAATAAGCTACACTTACAATAACGACTTTTTAATAAACTCAATAACATACGCAGGTAAAAAAGAGGATATTGCATATAATCAAGACAGTGAAGTTATATCTATTGGAAACTATCAAATAAGCAGAGATAGTAACGGCTTTGTAAGCAAAGTGAGTGATTCTAACTATCAAAAAGAGTATAGCTACAATAGCTATGGCGAAGTAAGTCAAATTAAAGATAACACCCTAACAATAAACCTAACAAGAAACAAACTATCGCAAATTGTAAGAAAAGAAGAGATAACAAACAATAAAACAACCACTTACGAATATGCTTACGATAAACTTGGAAGACTAACAAAAGTAACCAAAGATGGAGCATTAACAGAAGAATACACTTACGATGAAAACTCAAACAGAATTAGTGCAAAAGTAAATGGCAAAAGTATAAATGCCACATATAACAATTTAGACCAATTAACAAGTTACAACAATACAAACTACAGTTACGACAATAACGGCAACTTAATTAAAAAAGAAACCAATACAAACCAAACAACTTACAGTTATGATGACTTTAACAATTTAAAAGAAGTAACCTTGCCAAACAATAAAACAATAAGCTACATAACAAACCCGCTAAACCAAAGAGTAGCAAAAATAGTAAATGGTGAAATTAAAGAAAAGTATCTATGGAAAGATTTAACAACACTTTTAGCAGTTTACGATAAAGATAATAACTTAATTTACAGATTTGAATATGCAAACGGCAGAATGCCTATTGCAATGACAGATAAAAACAATAATAGATACTACCTCCATTACGACCAAGTTGGAAGTTTAAGAGCTGTAACTGATACAAATGGCAATATAGTTAAAGAGATTACTTATGATAGTTATGGTAATATTATCACTGATACAAATCCAGATTTCAAAGTGCCGTTTGGCTTTGCAGGCGGGCTTTATGATAGCGATACAAAGTTAGTTCACTTTGGATACCGAGAATACGACCCAGAGATAGGCAGATGGTTAAGCAAAGACCCGCTTCTATTTGATGGTGGGGATAGCAACCTTTATGGATATGTGTTGCAAGATCCGGTGAATTTGGTGGATCCGTGGGGATTATGGAGTATTGGTGCAGAATTTTATAGTTTCTGGGGAGGTGCTATTACTTTTGGAAAAAATCCTGATGGAAAATACTTCTTAAGTATTAAATTAGGAGTTGGAGTTGGTGCAGGTCTGAGTTATGATCCAGATGGCAAGAGTAATAATTATAAAGAAAATGGATGTTATGGAGTAGGAATAGGATTTGCAGGAGGAGCATATTTAAACCCACTTGTTGGAACAATATCTTACGAGGGTTCTTTTGGGGCAACAACAAATGCTAGAAATATTTCAGATTCTCTTTATAGTTCTCAAGGGTTAAATGCCTCTTTTAATGATAATACGAAAGGTATTAAGGCATCTGTTAATGTTAATGGGGAGTTTATATTTACATGGTAGAAAATTTTATTTATAAAAATTTTATAAATTTTATAATTTTACTATTATTCATATCTGTTTTTTTGCCGGAAGGGTTTATTGTTGCAAAACCACATGCGAGTTTTAGGGATATACTTATTGTTTTGCTTGTTTCTTTTTTTATGAGTTATATATTTTTATTTATTGCAGAAGTAACTGGAAAAAATAAATTTCTTTTTTCAACTAATAAACTATTTTTGCTAGGTTGCTTTTTTATAGTTATACATATTATGCCAACAATTATTGCTTTTATTAAACATAAACCTTATTTTTTGGATGGTTTTTTACCAATATCTATTGGGATAGGACTTTGTACTTCAGCTAGAATATTTGATATGATATCTACGAAAAAATAGCAATAGTTGCCAAGTTTTCCCTCATCCCAAGGGAAATAGGGAAATAGGGGTCTATCATTAAAATTAGCAAAAAATAGTAATTGAAGGGGTCAGTCGCCACCTTAAAATTCCCCCTAAAAAACCTAACAATGATACTAAAAGTAACAGTAACTAAGCCTTAACAATTACACGGTTTATGCCTTTTTTGCTGCATTAAAATCTTTAACATACTCCTGCTCATTCTTCCCTCGCTCCCATTGTCCTCAATGGGAGCGTATACATAAGCATAATATGCATATATATGCATTCCAATCGAGGACGATTGGAACGAGATAAAGTTTACTAAAATCTGGATTAACTAAATTAACAGCAATAAAAACCTTGCTTCACGGGCTTAGTTCTGGTATAATAAACTACTTTAGAGGTGGTTCGTTTAGAGCAGGCTTCTTTAGCGGTTTGGGTAGTACGTTTGATATTGGCACAAAAGGATATGGCACAATGGTAGGCAGAACCTCTATTATGGCAATAATAGGCGGAACCTTTGCAAAGCTTGGCGGTGGTAAGTTTGCCAACGGGGCTTTGAGTGGGGCGTTTACGCATTTGTTTAATGCGGAAGCAGGCTCTATAAAAAAAGCTTTTGTATCACTTGCAAAAGGTTTGTATAGATTAGGTGATTATCTAGGTAGAATAAGTGGATTTCGTGATTGTCAAAACGGAAGTGTAGTTTTGGGAAATTATTATCAAGAGCAAGCAATAATAGAAACTAAAGCAGTATATACATTAGGGAGTCGTATCGTTCAGCATCCAAAATTATCTGTAAAAGCACTTTCGATATATTACAATATAAATTCTGCACAAATGAATACAAATACTTTAGTTAATTTTTACACTGGACTAGCAGTACCCGGAGTAGGAATTATGTCTTTAGTTGGGAATACTATGTATGAAGCACATCATATCAACCAAATTTATAATAACATTAGGAACTAATGATGTTTAAATTTTGTAGAAAATATAAATATTTAGAAAAAATTTATTGTTTATCTTTATTTGATATATTGAAAAAAATTCATATATCAAATGACTATTCAAGATTAAAAAATACAGAATTTTTATGGAGAGTATCAACTAAATTTAAAATTTTATTTAGATTTTGTTTTATATGTTACGCTCTGTTTTTAATGTTTATCTATTCTGTATTTGTTGTAAATTTAATAATCGATGCATCAAATAATTTATTTTATATTTTTGTTAATTTATTGATACTTTTTTTGCCATTAATTATTTTGGAGTTAATCTTAATTTTTTTAATTCCTATTGAAGTAATGAAATCTGAAATTGAGCGGTAAGAGATCTTTTTCCCTCGCTCCCATTGTCCTGAGACTGTGAAAAAACCTTCTTAACCAAACCTTAAGAAGCAATAGTTTCATAGTCTAATACTGCCTGTAAAATCACTAAAATATAACCAAATATATGCTATAATAAATTAATTAAAGCACCTACTTAAGGGCTCTTAAGGCTATATTGTGAATAAAGAATCTTTAAACTATATCCAAGCAGAAAACAGAAAACAGCAAATGTTTTTTCCTCCTTCCTCGCTCCCATAGTCCCCAATGGGAGTGTATACATAAGCATAATATGCATATATATGCATTCCAATCGAGGACGATTGGAACGAGACAAAAAAATAGAAGTTGGGATACTGATTTAAAATTATGGTGTTAGAGTTATTTTTCAACAAGTCTATTAAATATTTTATTCATAAATAGACTATATCGCAACAAGTCTATTATCTAGTCACTCATAAAAAACTTAACTCTGTCTTTGGTAGCGGGGTGGGTGGACATCCAGCCCATGTAGTTTGTGGCGTTGCTGTCGTGATATTTTTTGGCGTAAAATTTTTCTAAATTAATAAACAGCCTTGCTAACGGTTTTGTGGATATGCCCAGCCTTTTTAACTCGCTTTTTGCGTAACTGTCGGCTTGGCTTTCAAATTTTCGGCTGTATCTGCTTGTTACTAAAACCGTAGGGATTGCGGTTGCAATAAACGATAAATCGCCTGTTACATACCCTACAACCGTAGAGGCGATTGCGCCTTTTATTATTCCTTTTAAGCCGTGTTTGTAAACCACATGCCCTTTTTCGTGGGCTAAAACGCCCAAAACTCCGTAGAGGTTTTTATCTTTATCGAGCATTACAAGCTCATCTAGCAAAACTATATCTCCGCTTGGCAGGGCAAAGGCGTTTGCTCCCATTTTAGGCGATGAGCGAAAGTGCAGTTTGTAATCTTTGCTGCCGCCTGTTAGCTTGTTAAAAAGTGCTAAAATTTTTTGCTTTTTCTCTTTGCTTAGGTTGCTTTTATGCAAAATAGTTTTATCTAAACGCGCCAAACCCTTTTTGCTTGCGTAATCAAGCGAGTGTTTTGGCAAAACATTTGCTAAAAAGTTTGCAGAGTAATCAGCGCCTGTTGTCAGCATAAAAACAACAAATGCCGCAATAAGCGCTACCGAAGCAATTGCTAATTTCCATGAGCGCTCTAGTTTATATATTTTGGAGCGTCTTATTTCAAGAGTGTCTAAAATTTTATCGATAGTATCGTTATCGTCGCATTTGCAGCGTGCGCCGCCGGGCAAATTGATAACGCGCGGCGTATCACCTAAACGAGAAGAAATTTCTACGCTTGATAATGGAACATCAATATTAAAATCTTCTATTACAAGCCGACTGTCTTTGGTAAATTCCAATATTGCCAAATGCTCTTTGGAACTTTTGCCGTCATAAAATTTAACTCTTACTTTCAAATTATACTCCAATGTCAATATCAAAGAAATCCATAGCCTCTTCACCGATTGGATTTGTATCTTCGTAACCTTGCGATACAAATTTATCATAATTGCTGCAAGCAAAATAACTATTTTCTATTTTATAGCGTAAATATCTAAATTTTGTCCAAGGGTATGCCAGCCCGAGAGTAAATACCAGCATTATCATATTTGTCATACTTATCCAGCCGAGTTTCAGAGGTTTAATTTCGCCTTTGAATTTTACCCCCTCTAGCGTTGTATGGTTTCTTGCAAAGTTAGATAAATAAGCATCGCTTATGCCTTTATACATACCGGTAACGGTTAAATATATAATCGATGAAATCACCGAAACAGCAAGACCAAAATTAGGATTGTTTTTAATTTCAGGCGGAATATGTGCAATTATCGGTTTTAAATATCCCATAATGCCTGCCGTAACTGCTCCAAAAACTAAAGCAACGGCAAAAGTCAGGCTTGCAATTTTTAAAAAGAGCCTTATTGTCTCTCTGCGTTTGGCATTAAATTCAAAGCTTGCATTGGCAAAAGAAGAATTATTAATTACCAGCGATTTATATCTTCTGTAAATTATCGGCATAAGAATCGGATATATTAACAGGTATGATACCACCAAAACAAGTGAAAAAATTTCTGCAGAAATTTTATAGCCTAAAAGCTTTAATGCCTCCATTCCAAGAGGTATAAATGCAATAGACACTATCGTAATAAGAGCAAGTGCATAAAAACTTTTAACTTTTCCGTGGTATCTAAAATGAATATTTCTGTAACTTGCGCTTTTTAATTTAAAGCTGATTGCCTGACGCATAAGCCAAGGGAACAGTAAGGCAAAAAGCAATACAATGCCGCCTGCAACGGCATACATATTCAAAAATTTTCCAAAAAGCAAAAAAAGACCGTAAGCTGCAACTATAATGCTTCTGCCTATAAAAATTCTTTTAGGGTCGGCATTAAATTCAAAGTTAGAGCCTTTTAAATATGTGTTACCGTAAATATATCGGTAAGTTCTAACCTTTGCCCAAGCTGAATAGATTCCAAGAGTCAGAAGGGTAAGAGCAACGTTTACAATCCAAATTTTAAAAAACTCTTTGCCTTTACCCCTAAATTCAAATTTTTCAAATTCGGGTTTGGCAACAGGTTCGTAATCTGAATCTTTAGCAAAAGAAACGGTGCCTGATAACTCTTTGTTTTGTATTTGAGCAGTCTCTTTTTCTGCATTGCCCTCTTCTTCGACAATCAGAGCCGATGAATTTTTAATGCTTTGCTGCTCTTGCAAAACTCTGTTAATTTTTTCTAAAATATTTTCTTCTTTTGAGAATTTCTCTTTCATTTTGTTTCGCAAAACCGCTTTAGGTTCCGCTTGTATAGATGATTCGGGCTGAAAAACCGTTTTGGGTTCTTCTATCGGTTTTTCTTTAGGAAACTCCTTTTTTTGGGGTTTGAGTTTTATTTTAAATCCAAACCCCTGTCTTCGTTTTTTCTTTTTAAGTTTTATTTTTTCTTCAGGGTTATTTATGTGATTTTTGTTAATAATTGAATTGCTGCTTAAATCTATTTTTTCTGGATCTCTAAAGTCAATTACCATTTTTTAGCCTTTAATTTTATTAAGCGCAGAAAAATATGTAACTATTATGGAAAATGCGCTAATAAAATTATACCCAAAAAATGTGTATAAAGTGTTTAATATGTCAAAATTATTTCTTTTGCATTTTTTTCTTCCACTCTTTTTCAAATTTTTTACGCTTTAATATAGAAAGTTTTTCTATAAATAATTTACCCATTAAATGGTCGCATTCGTGTTGTATGGCAATCGCTAAAAAATCATCGTCTTCTAAAATATGCTCATTTCCAAAACGGTCTTGATACTTAATTTTGACATATTTAGCACGCTCGACATCTTCATAATATCCAGGAACCGACAGACACCCCTCTTGATACTTGGTTTTTCCCTTAATTTCTAAAAATTGAGGATTAATAATTTCTAAAGTATTCTCTTTTGGCTGAGCGCCGTCTTGCTCTTCTATAGGAATATTTATTATTAATGCCTGCACAGGTTCGGCAATTTGAATTGCTGCCAAACCAACGCCGTTTTTTGCAACCATTGTTTCATACATATCATCTAAAAGACAATGTAATTCTTCATTAAAATCAATTATTTTAGATGATTTTTGTTTTAATCTTTTATCCGGATATATTACAATATCTCTAATCATTATTTACTCTTTTGAATAACCTCATCTATTAATCCGTATTGGACTGCCTCTTTAGAACTCATAAAGTTATCCCTTTCAGTATCTTTTTCTATCTGTTTTTCGGTTTTACCGCAATTTTGCGACATTATTTTATTTAATTGTTTTTTCATTCTTAAAATCTCTTCGGCTTGAATTGCAATATCGGTCGCCTGCCCCTGAGCTCCGCCTAAAGGCTGATGAATCATAATTCTGGCATTTGGCAGGGCAAATCTTTTGCCCTTGGTTCCGCTGCTAAGTAAAAATGCGCCCATAGAAGCTGCTTGACCTATGCATATTGTATTAATGTCTGGTTTAATGTAATTCATGGTGTCATATATGCTAAATCCGCTTGTAATTACCCCGCCTGGAGAGTTTATGTAAAAGTAAATATCTTTATCGGGGTCTTGCGCTTCTAAAAAAAGCAGCTGTGCAACGATAGATGATGCAACCGCATCGTTTATTTCGCCGCTTAGCATAATTATTCGGTCTTTTAAAAGCCTTGAATATATGTCATAACTTCTCTCACCGCGCCCGGTTTGTTCTATAACGTATGGAATGTAACTCATATTAATCCTTATATTTTATTGCTATGCCATTATAGCTAAAAACTAATTATAAGTGCCCTTAAAATTACATTGAAAAATTTACAAGACAAGTAATAGGTTTATAATTCTGCAAACATATTTTTCACATTTTATGCAATTTTGCAGAAAATTAAGACAAATTAATTGGTGCGGCAATAAAGTCTAGGCAATGTTATAGTAAATAGAAACTATAATTATATACTGGAGCTATAACTTTGTTTTAATTTTAATTTAATAGCCTTTTTAACAAATGAAGATAAATCTTTTTTTCCTTTACAGTAAATAGAAATTATACTTGCAGGAAGATTTATATCTGCAACAGAAGCATTTATATCAGGAATATAAGCAGAAGTAAATTTAAACCCTTCTATAATTTGGGTATGGATATTATCCATTTTTATTCCCTGGCTTTCAAAAGTGGCAATTTTTCCATATTCTTCGGTATTGCTTGTTTTTTCTATAATAATAGAATGCTTAGCATCGCTGTAAATGGCACTTTCTAAACCTTTTTCCTTGGGGTCTTCGCATTTAACAATCTTTTTTAATTGCCATTTGTCAATATTGCTGTTTAAAAATGTTTTTAATTCCTTGGAATCACTGTATTTTTTACCGCAACAGACACTGTTAAAGCACTTATTGATATTTTCATTAAGCTGTTCTTCTTCTTTAGGAGATAGCGAATCATCATCTATTGCGAATAGTTTTTCTGGTAAAACATCCTCTTTATAAGTTAAAAATTTTAAATTTCCCGCTTCTAATATTACATATCCATTCCCTATGTTAAAAATAGATACATCCTGCTGTCTGTCTTTAGGAAGCAGTTTTCTTAAAGCTTGTGTAATCGATTTTATTGCTTTTACAATTCTAGGGTCATTGCTTACAACAAGTTCAACCGATTTATTACTGTCTTTGTATTTTACATACCATCTTTCTGCTTTAAAATCAGCAATTGTCAAATTTGTATCTTTTTTAACTATTGTATATTCAGGTTTTTTAATTTTGGCATTTTCATCAACCGGCTGTGATATTTTATCGGATATTTCAAAAATTTGCTCAATTCCGTTCTCTTTAAAAGTTAAATATTTTTTACCGTTATATATTATAAGTTTTTCAATCTCTTTACCGTTTTGAGTTATTATAAAAAGAACATTGTTGCTGTTTTTATAATCTGCTTCTTGAATAATGCCGTTATCTAATTGGTAACTTATAGTAAAATCAGCCTTAAGAGAAACAAATAACGCAATAAAAAGGATAAAAAACTTCATTTAAAAATCCTAGAAAATATTTATGCGCTAATTATACCATTTAATTGTGGCTAATATATGTTAATATTACAAAATATTATTTTTTTTAATTTATAATTTATAAGTAAAACCAACTATTGGAACTTAATTATTTAAAAAAATTATTTTTATATTTTTCCTTACTGTATTTAGTGCGGTTTTTTATCTTTTGCAAACGGTTTAAATTAGATAATTGCTTATTTTTTATTTGATTATAATCATCTTCAGAAAAATTTTTGTTCATTATAGTTTTAAAATAGAGCTCCTCAATATACTCTTTTGTTTTTTGCAAATATTCACTGTTTAGTTTAATATCATTAAATTTATCTAAATCTTTTTTTATAAGAGTAAATTTTTTTTGATAATCTTTAAAAGTGGAGTTTTTATCACGAAAAAGCCTAAATAGGTTTTTCGTGCATTTTTCTATAGCAGCAATATATTTTTGGCGCTTGTATTTTTCTATCTGTTTTGGTGTAAATTTTCTACTCATTAATAATTACCGGTGTTCCTACACGAACACTTCCCCAAAGCCAGTCTAAATCTTTATTAGTCAAAGCTATGCATCCGTTTGTCCAATCATGAGAGAGTGTATAACTGTCTCCATGCCCGTCTGCATTCCAATGCGGCTGCCCGTGTATCGTGATTTGACCGCCGGGATCAACGCCGGCTTTTGCAGCTCTTGCCCTATCTTCGGCATTCGGATAAGAAAGGGTCATTGCTCTGTATTTAATTGGATGGCACCGTTTATCCAAAATAGTATATCTTCCCACAGGCGTTCTTAAATCTCCGCGTGACAATTTTCTGCCGGGATTTGACCCAAGTGAAACCGGAAATGTTTTTATAACTTTTCCATCTTTATAAACATACAGTTTATGTTCACTCTTATTTATTACAATTTTGTCTGCAGCTCTTGAAGGGTCAAAAATTGCATCCGGCTTATTTTGGCAATCTGCACTGGTATAATATCCGCCGGTTACACCAGTTGGCACTGAAGGTGCACAGCCTATGACAAAAAGAGAAATTAAAACAATTAATGAAGATAAAATTATCTTTTTCACTTAAAAAACCTTTATAAGATGATAGTTGTTATTGTATCAAAAAGAGATAAAAAAAAGTTGGACAAATTAAAAATTGTGCAACCTTATGCTCATTTAGGGGAGGTGGGGGTGGAGGAGTGAGCACAAAGTCACACAAATTTTAATTTAATAGTATCAGATGATATAAAAAACATTAAGGGCAATGAGTGCTAAATACTTAATTTAAGCTCCTCTCTTATAGCCCTTAACAGGAAATAACTGTGTGCAACCCTAAAAGAATAATATCAGGAGGAAGGGAATGGATAAAATTTCAGAGTTGCACGAAAACAGTTATGCGTTAGCTGCTGCTTTAGCCGCTTCTATCGCCTCTTCGTAATTTGGTTCTGTTGTGATTTCTGGAACAACCTGTTTATAAGTTACTTTTCCATCTTTGCCAATAACAAAAATCACTCTGGCTAAAACACCGGCAAGCGGTCCGTCTGCTAAAAGCACTCCGTAAGCATTGCCAAAATCTTTATTTCTAAAATCAGAGCACACTTTAATATTTTCAATTCCGGCTGCCCCGCACCATCTTGCTGCTGCAAAAGGCAAATCCATAGAAACTGTAATAACTTCTACACCCTCAAGAGATGCTGCTTCTTGGTTGAATCTTCTAGTTTCAGCATCGCAAACGCCTGTATCTAATGAAGGAACCGCAATTACTAATTGAACTTTGCCTTCGCCGCCTACTTTTTCATCTTGAAGCATCGGGTCGCAATTTACCACTGTGACTACCGGAGCAGTATCTCCCACATTTACTTCGTTGCCTGCTAAATTGCATACTGTGTCATTTTTAAATGTAACTGTTGCCATTTTTAGTCCTTATTTTGTGTATTGATGTTAAAAGTATATCTAAATAGGATAAAATTTGTCTTATATAAAAATAAAAAAGAGAATTTTTCTCCGATATTATGATATTTATGCTAAATCAGGAGTATTGAATTATGAGACCGCTATGCAATAGTTAGTTCCAAAGAATGGTGAGAAAGTATCAGAAATTAAATAAAATTACTCAAAAGCCTAGCCGAAGCTAAGCCCGTTAAAACATTAATCTGCTAAGTTCAGCCAATGTGTAGGTTTTACCATTTATTACGATTTTCCCGCCTTTTAATTCTCCTTTTATATGATAAACCCCGTTTTTAAGAGTGGCAAAGCCTTTTTGCTTAAGCATATCTAATACCATTATAGAAAGCGGATTTATATCGCTTGCTAAAGAGCTGTCTAATTTTACATCAAAATCACCGTCGGCAATTGCTAAATTTTGTGCTGCCAGTGTTATCATAGCGCTTTGCATATTATCTCTGACTGGTTCGGCTTTGTAAAGTAAATTTAATTTTATATAACTTGTTTTTTCTCCATTTAATGAAATATTTAACTTAAATCTTGTTTTATCTTTTATAAATATTTCATTATAAATCGGTACAAGCTTTGTATTGCTTAATTCACTCATTTCAAAAATAGCTTTTTGAAGCTTAATATCATCGTCTTTTGCCCTTGCTTCATCTATCTGTTCTTGAATTTGATTTAACTTTTTGCTAAAATTAACAAAATCTACAATCCCTTTTATCTTCATATTTTCTAATGAATAAGAAACAGAGCTGCTTTTAATGCCTTTAGCCAGCGCTATTGTTTTTGCATCCAAAGCTTTGGCATTAAGCGTTACAGAAGCTGCCATATATTTGTCATTTAGCATTTTACTGTCATAATTTGCAGAAACAGACATTTTGCTATGGAGTTTTTTACCCCTCTCTTTGGCATTTAAAATAAACTCTTTAACAGTTAAATTCCCCTTGCCAAAAAGAGCAAGATTATCAATTAATTTACCGGTAATTTTATTGTTAAATTCCAAATTTTTTATAATAATACCGCCAGTATCTTTTTTTGGTTTTATTTTTATAAAATCAATTTTCCCCTCTGATTGATTAAGGCAGGTGTCTGTATCTATATCGCTGTTTAAAATTATATCAGAAGTGGCAATAGAAATATCGCTGTTGTCTATTTTTAAAGCTTTAATTACAGTATCTGATTCCAATTCGCCGCCAAAGCTTATTTTTGCTTTGTAGCTGTATTCTGGTTTTGTTTTAAAATTTTTTGCTGCTTGCTCTGTTATTTTAGGATTTAAAATCGAAAAAATGTCTCCATTAGCCGATATACCCGCTTTCCCCAAAGAGAAACTAGGAGCAGTGATTATAGGTCCCTCATCCACTTTTAAATGAATTTTTGCATTCTGTTTTAATAATCTTTTATATACTCTGTTTTTTGGTTGCAATAATACATCATAACCGTCTCCGCTTTTTTTTGCTTTAAATTCAACTGTTCCATTTGTAAATGCTGTGTAACAGCGCATAACTTTATCTATTGTATTCTCTTTAGCCTGAGCATAAGTCGCCAAAACAGCAACAGCCAGTGAACTTATAATTATTTTTTTCATTCTCACCCTTTTTTATGAAAGTATATCATATTATGGCGAGATAATTTTATTTTTAGGCAAAAGTTAAAAAACAATTTAATATCTCAAGAAATTTAACTTAAAAATACCCTAGAAAAGAAGAACAAAACCGTGCTTATTAATATAAGCGCGGTTACATCTTTTGGGCGTTGGTGATAATGATAACTTTATTATTAATTTTAAATAGAAAGGGATGAGCTGGTTAAGCAGGCAAAAGCGTTAGCCAAAGGCGAAGAGATAGTTTGCCAAAAAGTAAAACAAGGAGACGTTCCAACAAGCCAAAGCTAATAAAACTGTAAGGTCTTTTGAGTAGCAAATCTTATATGCGGTTTTATTTCAAATTTATAGTTATACCAACCGGCGGGGTCTGTTTTGCCGGTTAATTTTAGAAGGAGAAGGATAAAATAAAATTATAAACGGAGGTAGGAAAATAAGGAGGAGGAATATATTCTGCTCCGTTACACCTAAAAGGTGTAATTGAATTTTATAACACATTTATTAATTTTATGTTAATAACATTGTTGATTTAGTATAATTTATAAAAAAGTTTTAAAAATGGATGATTACAGTAAAAAAATTACAACCCACAGAGAGTTTTATCCTATTGAAGATATTAATATTTCAATAGAGAGCGACAGAGGGAGGATACTCTCTAGCGGTGCTTTTAGGCGTTTGCAAAAGAGAACCCAGGTTTTTGCGCTAGAGCTTAACGCATCGATAAGAACGCGTCTTACACACTCTTTGGAAGTGGCGCAAAATGCGAGATATATTGCCAAAACTATTTTGCAAAATTTAAGCAAAGAAGAATTAAAGCAGAGCGGTTTAGACACTTTAAAAGATGCTTTTATCTCAATATCGGAAATGACAAGCCTTCTTCATGATATTGGCAATCCGCCCTTTGGGCATTTTGCCGAGCAGACAATTAACAGTTGGGTAAAAAATAATTTTTTGCCGATATTTAATAAAATAGAAGGCAGCAGCGAATTAAAAAAACTTTTAGCAGCCGATATTTCCAATTTCGACGGCAATGCGCAAGCAATTCGCATTATTACTAAATTGCAGCGCTTAAATTTATCTTATTCGCAAATTTTGGCAGTAGTTAAATATACCCGCGGCGCTTGGGAAGATAAACCCGGCAAAGAAGATAAATTAAATTACTTAAAAAAGAAACCGGGCTTTTACTTTAGCGAAAAAGAGATTATTCAAAAAGTCCGTCAAACTTTAAATACAGCTCTATACTGCCGATACCCTATAACTTATATTATGGAAGCAGCAGATGACATATCTTATCTTAGCGCCGATTTAGAAGATGCAATTGAAAAAAGAATTTTAACACTTGACGAACTTTACAATTTAATAAAAAACGAGTGTAAAAAAGAGAATGAAGATTATCTTTTAAATTTAATAGAAAAAAGATACAAACAGGCAAAAGAGAGTGAAGAGCCATACCGCTTTAATATGTTTTTTACTCTCTTTAGAGCAAACTTAATAGGCGATTTAGTGCGGTATGTTGCAGATATTTATCTTAATAACCGCAATGAAATTTATAATGGCTCATTTAATGCCGCTTTGCTTGAATTTGAAAAAAACAACCGCTACTATAAAGCGGTAAAAATTTTACAAAAAATTTCGCAAGAGCAGATTTACAAAAACCGCCAAGTCCAAGAGCTGGAGCTCCAAGGCTTTACCATTATTAACTCTTTGCTAAACTTTTACAAACCGCTTTTAGAATTAAATTCGGAGCAATTTAGCGCACTGCTGGCAAATAAAAAAATCAGCTGTTTTGTAAGCGAACGGTTAATTGGGCGTATATCTAAAAAGCAAATAACTGCTTATAAAGACGATATTGCCAAAATAAAAGATTATGGCAATTTTGAATTGCAAGAGCGCTATTTCCGCGCCAGACTGCTTTTGGATTATATAAGCGGAATGACAGACGATTACGCTCTGTATGAGTATAAAACACTATTGGCTTTGCAACTTATATAGCATATAATCTTTATTATTTTAAGTTATAATTCGGTTGTTATTGAAAAAGGAGTCAAATATGGCACAAATTGTTTTTAGAGGGCGCGGCGAAATTGTGGGGTTTTATAAATTAAGCGATGCTGTTGATTTAGATATATCAAATTACAATACCGATTCCAAAAAGGGGCAAGAAGAGCTTTACGAAGCGTTGAAAGAGAGAATTGACAGTAAAGAGATAGAACATTTGGCATTAATACAAAAACGCCTGCTTTATGCCGATAATATGCAAGTTTTAATAGACGGCAACTCTTATATGGCAGAAGATTTTAAATTAAAAAACGAAAATTTACAAATAATTTTTAACTCTGTAAACTCAATAGAAGAGGGAGATATTTTTTATCTGCAAAAAAGAGTCGGCGATGGAGAATTTACTTTCGATGTTAATTGCGATAATTTGACAAAAGAGCAGGTTGAATTGGGTTATATTGAGTGCACAGAAGATGCTTTAAATAGCATAAAAGATGATATTCAAGAGAGTTTATGCGATAGCGTGGATATAGATAAAACTTTTATTCAAGATACAATAATCGAAGAGGCAAACTCTTATTTTGACTCTACGGTTATTATAGACGAACTTTATGCGGCAAAATTTGATAAAGAGTTAAACAGTTATATTTTAGAGCGTTTAAATGTGGGCGGCGAACGCTTAATCGGCACCGATTGCTATGTAGATGATTTTGAAAAAAATTAATAAGGAAGACTGCGCAAAAACTTAGTATTTCTTGGAGGTGAGACTTTAGTCTCGCTTGTGCTTGCACTCTCTTTGAGAAAAATCTGCCTTCTCTTTAAATAAAATTGCTGCATTAAAAATTAAGGGCACCTCTAATAATAGGTGATACCCACAACATCTTCAGCTTAGCTCACAGGCAAGGCGCATCTTCGCAGGACTAGCTGGGCTAATTCAAGAAGATGCAACGCAGCATAGGCGGAAGCTGAAGATGCCCTTCGGGTGGGCTTTGAAGAAGCAATCTTTCGCTAGATACTCACTTCGCCGTAGCTACGGCTACGCCTTGAGAGTCTCTAGCAAAATCTTACATCTTCAAAGTCCATTGTGGGTATTACCTATTATTAGAGGTGCCCTT